>JBDHZT010000048.1:0-27732 GCA_039811985.1 Nocardioidaceae bacterium
GACGGGTCGGGGCCACCACAGCACCGCGGAAGACGGGCACTCAGGCCCCAACCACGGGAGACGGCTGCAAGGCCCCACCACGGCGCGGGAGACGGGCTCCGGGGGTCGTGGTGTCGCGGTTTGGGCCCAAACCGCAACGAAACCGCGATCCGCCATGCAGTCTCGGGCCAATCGCTGGTCCCATCCCGGAGCCTCATCATCTGCTGCGTTCCCAGGGGTCACACGGGTTGCTGCTTTCACAAGGTATGTGGTGATGCCTGCACTTACCGTGCGTCGTTCATCGAGGTAAGTGGAGCGATCCCTACATACCTTGTGAAAGCAGTGACACGAGTGACCACCAGCGACCAGCAACTGGCAGCGCAGCCGCAAGCCGAGCACCGCTCTCCGGGTTGCTGCCCTGTCGGTCAGCACCACCAACGACCAGCAACCCGGCCGACGACCCGAGCCACCAGCGGCGCTCATCCCGCGTAGGAGCCCTGTCGGCCGTAACCCCACACCACCGGCAACCCCGGAGCAGACCGGCTACCCACGCGGCGCTCCCCGGTCGTTGCGCGGGAGCTGCCCTGCCGGCCAGCACCACCGACCCAGGCAACGCGGCAACGATCCGGAGCCGAGCGGCGCGCCGTCGATCACCCCAGCCTCCGCTCCAGGGCTGAGGCGGATCAGCGAGTCAGGAGCGCTTCAGGCGGGCTGCGGTGAGCTCGGCCTGGGTGATCGCGCGCTCGGGGGCGCGGACCTGCTTGACCTTGCGCAAACCGATGAAGGCGACCAGGGCCGCGAGCAGGAAGTAGGCGCCCGCCACGATCAGGAAGGCCCACTTCAGCTCCAGGCCGTGGCCGCTCCAGTTGATCAGGTAGGCGATCGCCACCGAGAGCATGATCACGGCCAGCAGGGCGAAGAACGCCGCCACGCCGAACAGCGCGGCGCCGACGCCACCGGCCTTCACGCTGACCTTGAGCTCGGATTTCGCGAGCTGGATCTCGTTGCGAACCAGGCTGGAGACGTCGCGGGTCGCGTCCGAGACGAGGCGGCCGATCGTCGGGTCGGCGTCGCCGACCGGCTGGTGTGCCATGGTCGTCCTCCGTGCACTGGCAGTGTCTGGAGCCACGAACCGGCTCCGCACCAGACCTTACAAGACCGCGCCGCTGCTTTCGTGGGCCGCATAGACCGGTTCGGTTGTTAGGTTGGGGCGGTGCCCGACCCACTGCCGCGGCGGCGCCGGCGGTTCCCCGACCTGGCGCCCACCGAGCTCGGCTTTCTCGCTGACGTGCTGCGCCGGGAGACGGTCGGCGGCCTGCTGGCACTGGGTGCGGCCGTGCTGGCGGTCGTCTGGGCCAACTCGCCGTGGGCGACGGCCTACCACGATCTGCAGCATCTGCAGCTGGGTCCTCTGGACATCGAGCACTGGGCCGCCGACGGAGCCCTGGCGATCTTCTTCTTCGTGGCCGGTCTGGAGCTCAAGCGGGAGCTGGTGGTGGGCTCGTTGAGTCGGCCGGTGGATGCGCTGGTCCCGGTGGTCGCTGCCTGCTGTGGTGTCGCAGTCCCGGCGCTGATCTACACGATGGCCAACCTCGGTAGCCGCGGCCACCTCGCTGGCTGGGCCGTTCCCGCGGCCACCGACATCGCCTTCGCGCTGGCCGTTCTGGCCGTCGTCGGATCCAACCTCCCGGCCTCGCTGCGGGCGTTCTTGCTCACCCTTGCCGTCGTAGACGACCTGATCGTCATCGTCATCATCGCGGTCTTCTTCTCCGCCTCGATCGAGCTAGTGCCTCTGGTGCTGGCTGGCCTCGCCTTCGCGGCGTACGCCGTGGGTCAGGCGCTGCGGTGGCCGGCGTGGCCGTTCCTGTTCCTCGGAGTCCTCGCGTGGTGGTGCCTGCACGAGAGCGGCATTCACGCCACCATCGCCGGGGTCGTGCTCGGGCTGCTGACCCGCGTGCGCAGGGATCCGACAGAGACCAGCAGCCCGGCCGAGCGGCTCGAGCACCGCTGGCAGCCCATCTCGGCCGGACTGGTGGTGCCGTTCTTCGCCCTGATGTCCGCTGGTGTCGCCTTCAGCGGTGGTCGCGAGCTCCTGCACAGTCCGGTAGCGGTTGGGGTGGTGGCCGGCCTGGTCCTGGGCAAGCCGCTCGGTGTCCTGGGTGGCTCGTTCCTGGTCACTCGGCTCACCCACGCCGAGCTGGACGAGGAGATCGGGTGGCGAGATCTCTTCGGCGTGGCGATCCTGGCCGGCATCGGTTTCACGGTGTCACTCCTGGTTGCCGAGCTCGCCTTCGCCGACGCAGGAACCCAAGCCGACCAGCTCACGGACGTGGCGAAGGCTGGCGTGCTGCTCGGCTCGGTCGTCTCCGCGGTCCTCGGCGCCCTCGTCCTCGGCCACCGGGACCGCTTCCGCGCCACTCCCTGACGCCCGCCGAGGGAAGCGAGAGTCACTCCTCGGAGCCGGAAGCGGCGCCCTCCTTGGACTTGATCAGGTCCATCACGGTGGAGTCGGCGAGGGTGGTCACGTCTCCGACCTCGCGGTGCTCGGCGACATCCTTGAGGAGGCGGCGCATGATCTTGCCGGAGCGGGTCTTCGGCAGCTCGGGAACGATCATGATCTGCCGCGGCTTGGCGATCGGGCCGATCTCGTGGGAGACGTGGTTGCGGAGCTCGGTGACGATGTCCTCCCCGCCGTCACCCGCCGCCTCGCGCAGGATGACGAAGGCACAGACGGCCTGCCCGGTCATGTCGTCCGAAGCGCCGACGACCGCCGCCTCGGCGACCTTGGGGTGGGAGACCAGGGCGGACTCGATCTCGGTGGTGGAGAGTCGGTGCCCGGAGACGTTCATGACGTCGTCGACCCGGCCGAGCAGCCAGACGTCGCCGTCCTCGTCCTTTTTGGCGCCGTCGCCGGCGAAGTAGAGACCGGGCCAGCGCGACCAGTAGGTGTCGATGAACCGCTGGTCGGCGCCCCACAGCGTGCGCAGCATGGCTGGCCACGGCTCCTTGAGCACGAGGTAGCCCCCGGAGCCGTCTGGCACCGAGTTGGCCATGTCGTCGACGACATCGGCGGAGATGCCGGGCAGCGCCGTCATCGCGGAGCCAGGCTTGGCGCTGGTCACGCCGGGCAGCGGGGAGATCATGATCTGCCCGGTCTCGGTCTGCCACCAGGTGTCCACCACAGGCGCACGGTTGCCGCCGATGGTCTCGCGATACCAGACGTACGCCTCGGGGTTGATCGGCTCTCCGACCGAGCCCAGCACCCGCACCGAGGACATGTCGAACTTCGCGGGGATGTCGGCGCCCCACTTCATGAAGGTCCGGATCGCGGTGGGGGCGGTGTAGAAGATCGTGACGCCGTACTTCTCGATGATCTCCCACCAGCGACCCTTGTGCGGGGTGTCGGGCGTGCCTTCGTACATCACCTGGGTGGCGCCGTTGGCGAGCGGTCCGTAGACCATGTAGGAGTGGCCGGTCACCCAGCCCACGTCGGCGGTGCACCAGTAGATGTCGGTCTCGGGTTTGAGGTCGAAGACCGCCCAATGGGTGTAGGACGTGCCGACCAGGTAGCCGCCCGTGGTGTGCAAGATGCCCTTGGGCTTGCCGGTCGTGCCGGAGGTGTACATCACGTAGAGCGGGTGCTCGGAGTCGTGCAGCTCGGCCTCGTGCACGGGCGACTGCCGGGAGACCACGTCGTGCCACCAGACGTCGCGGTCGTCGTCCCAGGCGACCTCCTGACCGGTGCGCCGCACCACCAGGACGGTGCGCACCGAGCCAGCCCCGTCGGCCGCCACCTTGGCGCAGGCCTCGTCGACCGCAGGCTTCAGGGCGGACGGTGCGCCGCGGCGGTAGCCGCCGTCGGAGGTGATCACGACCTCTGCCGCACAGTCCTCGATCCGGGAGGCGAGAGCGTCGGCGGAGAAGCCGCCGAAGACCACCGTGTGCGGTGCGCCGATCCGCGCGCAGGCGAGCATCGCGATCGCGGTCTCGGGGATCATCGGCATGTAGATGGCGACCCGGTCGCCCTTCTGCACGCCCAGCTCGATCAGCGCGTTCGCGGCTCGGCTGACCTCGTCCTTCAGGTCGGCGTAGGTGAGGTCGCGGGTGTCGTCCTCCGGCTCACCGACCCAGTGGATGGCCACCTTGTCGCCCCGGCCCGCGTCGACGTGGCGGTCCACGCAGTTGACCGCGGCGTTGATGGTGGCCCCGGTGAACCACTTGGCGAAGGGTGGGTTCGACCAGTCGAGGACCTGGTCCCAGCGCTGGCCCCAGTCGAGCCGCTCGGCCGCCTCCTCCCAGAACGCGAGTCGATCGGCTGCGGCCTGCCGATAGGCATCCTCGGTCACGTTCGCGTTGGCCGCGAGATCCGCGGGCGGGGGGAACCGACGCTCCTCGTGCAGGAGGTTCGACAGCGTCTCGGACTGCTCGGTCACGGTGGTGATCTCCTCGTCAATGGCCGGTTGATGGCGGGGGCAGGGCGGCAGGCCCGATCCACAGTAGTGCGCCGACTCTCAGGGGTCATCAGTCAATCTCTCGCAACTCACGCCGCCCTCGCCGACGGGGATAGCGTTCGGAAGATGACCGACGAGCCGGCCGACCTGTTGACGGCGTACGACGACCAGCTGCGTGAGCGCGCCGAGTTCGACGGTGCGCGGGAGGTGACCCGGCATGGCCCGCTGTGGTGGGGGATCTTCTCCCACGGCGGCTTCTGCAGCTACCGCGACCTCGCCGGTGCCGTGGGCAGCGACGTGGACGAGTTGGTGCGTGCCACAGTCAGCCACTTCAGGGACCGGACCGAGGTCGGGCAGTTCGAGTGGAAGACGCGCGGCCACGATGCTCCGGCCGACCTGCCCGAGCGGCTGGTCGCCCATGGCTTGGTGGCCGAGGAGCGAGAGACGGTGATGATCGGCGAGGCGACCGGACTTGCGGTGCCGGTGCAGGTGCAGGACGGTGTCTCGATCCGGAGGGCCGGCGAGGGCGGGGACCTGCTCGATGACGTCCGTCGCGCGTCGGCGATGCAGGAGTCGGTCTTCGGGATGGACCGCGGCTCCGACCCCGAGGAGCTGGCTCGCCAAGTCGCCGACGTCGCCGGCGGTGGGCTCTGGCTGGCGGAGGCCGATGGTGAGGTGGTCAGCGCGGGACGGCTCACGGTGGTGGCCGGCACTGAGTTCGCCGGGATCTGGGGCGGTTCGACGCTGCCCGAGTGGCGAGGGCGCGGCATCTACCGGGCCCTGACCGCCGCCCGCGCGATCGCCGCGCTGGAGCTAGGGATCCGCTACATTCACAGCGACTGCACCGACATGTCCCGCCCGATCCTCGAGCGGTCGGGGCTGGTCGCGGTCACCACCACGACGCCGTACATCTGGACGCGCTAGCTGAAGTCGATCAGCAGCATGTCGGTGTCGGTGCCGTCACTCGGCTTGCCGAGGGTGACGCCTTCGTCGGAGTCGGCGGCGGACGCTGACTCGTCGACCTTGTCGACCACGAGCGCCTTGTGGCAGGACACGACGTAGGGCAGCTGCATGCCGTCCATGCCGCGGCCGTAGTCGTCGTAGAACGCCAGCACCTCGGCAAGCTTCGCGGCACGCTCCTCTTCGCCGAGGACCGCCACGTTCGAGCGGGAGGCGACCAGGTCGAGGATCGTCTCGCGGTTGACGTCCTGCCAGGACTTGAACTCCTGCTGCTCGACGAAGCCGAACAGCTTGGAGTTGACCAGCATCTCAGCCGGGTCGGTGTCTTGCTCCTGGGTGCCGATCAGGCGACCGAGTCGCCGCACCCACGGGATCCGCTCGTCGCGCAGGTTCCAGACCAGGGCCAGATGGCCGCCGGGACGCAGCACGCGGGCGATCTCGGGCAGAGCGAGGTCGTGGTCGAACCAGTGGAACGCCTGTGCCGCGATCACCACGTCGACGCTCCGGTCGCCGAGCGGGATCTCCTCGGCCGAGGTGTTGCTGGCTCGTGCCCTCGGGACGCGCTCCCGCAGCACGTCCAGCATCGCGTCGTCCGGGTCGGTCGCGTGCACGTCGTGGCCGAGCGCGACCAGCTCCGCGGTCAGCTTCCCGGTGCCGGCGCCCAGCTCGAGGACGGCCGCACCCCTGCGGCCGATCAGCCACTGCACCGCCTCGCGGGGGTACGACGGCCGGCCCCGGTCGTAGGTCTGCGCCACCGACCCGAAGCTGCGCGCGCGGCGCCGTACGTCCTCGTCCATCGGTTCGCAGGCTACCCCACGGCGACCCTGATTCTGGGGCGCCGACGACGGCCGGCCGGGCGCGTCTCGGGCGGCGTCGACGGCCGAATAGGGTGGCCGGGCGATGGACCCTCGACCTGATCCGCTGGACGCCCTGATTGCGCTGGAGGGCGTCGGTTCGGCGTACGCCGCGGCGCGCGACGGGATCGACGCGTTGCTGCGGGACAGGGGTCTGCGTCGGACCAGCCCGGAGATGACCGTCGAGTCGCTGCTCCGTGGCGCGCACGCGAGCGCGGTGCTGGAGGGGTCGGGCTCGTCGCTGGCCGAGGTGCGCGAGGGCGCGGGTGACGAGGTCGCCGAGGCGGCCCTGCGCGTCTCCACCGAGCTGCTGGGCCTGGCTCCGGCGCTGGGCCGGACGCCGCTGCAGGTCTTCGCGCGCCTGCACACGGTGGCGGCTGTCGGCACCCTCGAGGCTGATCGGCTGGGTCGGCCGCGCGACGAGGCGGCCGCGGGTCGGCTGCGCACCGTGGCCGACGTGCTCACCGGACCCACCAGGGCACCGGCGCTGCTGGTGGCCGCGGTGGTTCACGCGGAGGTCGCGAGCGGTGCGCCGTTCGCCTCCCACAACGGCCTGGTCGCCCGCGCCCTTGAGCGACTGGTGTTGGTCTCGCGAGGCGTGGACGAGAAGTCCCTGACGGTGCCGGAGGCGGCCCACCTGGCGCTGCGGCCGGCGTACGAATCCCAACTGCGCGCCTATCAAGATGGTGGGCAGGCCGGTGTGCACTCGTGGCTGCTCTATGCCGCCGAGGCCTACGCCCGTGGGGCTGAAGAGAGTCCGGTCGTTGCTGGCTGACCGCGGCGCGTTGCCTGGACATGCGGGCGGCACCCGCCTCGCAAGGTCTGGGTGCCGCCGCTGACACGTGAAACCGATGGTTACCAGGCGTGCATCATTCGAATTGCCGCCCCGGGCCTTTCCCGGTGACGGGCGCCCTGTCAAAGGGTCGATCGCCGCGTGGGTACCCGGTTCACGTGCTGGTTTGGAGTTGTCCTTGTCTCATGTTGTACGCCGACTCCGCGGCCACTTCAAGACTTGACAACGGCGTGCCGATCCTCCTAGACGGCTGCCCGGCGGCGTCGGGCGGTGGCCCAGAGCAGGCCGCCGACGGTGAGGGCGCCGCCGACGGCGAGGGCGGCGAGGGTGGGCTTGGCGGTCATCCGGCTGCGCAGGGCGACGGGCTTGCTGAACACCAACACCGGCCAGTCGTTGGTGACCGCGACCTTGCGCAGCTCCTTGTCCGGATTGACCGCGAACGGGTGGCCGACGACCTGGAGCATGTGCACGTCGGTGATGGAGTCGCTGTAGGCGTAGCACTCGTCGAGGTCGTAGCCGTGCTCGGCCGCCAGCTGCTCGATGGCGCGTGCCTTCTCCTCGGCATAGGCGTAGTACTCGATCGTCCCGGTGTACTTCCCGTCCACGATCTCCAGCCGCGTGGCGACGACCTGGTCGGCGCCGAGCATCGCGCCGATCGGCTCGACCACCTCGGCGCCCGAGCTGGAGACGATGACGACGTCACGGCCGGTGGCCTTGTGCTCCTCGATCAGTGAGACGGCTTCGTCGTACACCATCGGGTCGATGACGTGGTGCAGTGTCTCCGCCACGATGTCGCGGACGGTGGCGACGTCCCAGCCGGCGCAGAGCTGGGACAAGAACTGCCGCATCTTCTCCATCTGGTCGTGGTCGGCACCGCCGACGGCGAAGACGAACTGGGCGTACGCCGACCTCAGCACTGCGCGACGCGAGATCAGGCCGCCGGCCTGGAAGGGCTTGCTGAACGCCATCGAGCTGGACCGAGCGATGATCGTCTTGTCCAGGTCGAAGAATGCGGCGGTACGACGCGGCGCCATATCTCGAGTCTAGGGAAGCACCGATCAACTCCGCCTGCTGCGCGCCGCGAAACGTGCACAGGCGCTGGTCGCCTCGCTCTCTCCACAGTCGCAGCGGGTGTGGGAGGCGCGACATCTAGGTGGACGTGGATGCTTCCGGCCATGAGCCCACCGCTGATCGTCACTGCCGAGGCCGAGCTCCTCGACGAGCTGCTGCGGTTGGCAGCGGCGGCCGGGGTCACGCCCGAGGTCGCCGCAGATCCGGGCGCAGCCCTGCGCGCCTGGACGGCCGCGCCGCTGGTGGTGATCGGTCTCGACCAGGCAGAGCGGATGCTCCGTCTTAGACCAGCCCGCCGGCCGGGGCTGGTGCTCGCGACCTGGGAGGGGGCCGGTGAGGGGGCGCTACGGACCGCGCTGGCGCTCGGCGTGGCCGAGGTGGTGGAACTGCCGAAAAGCGGGCGCCTCCTGGTCGAGCAGCTGACCGACCTGGAGGATCCGCTCTCACCTGGCGCTCGCTTGCTCGGCGTGGTGGCCGGCAGCGGCGGGGCTGGTGCGACCACCTTCGCGTGCGCGCTGGGGCAGCACGCCGCTCGCGCAGGACCCGCGCTGGTGGTGGACGCCGACCCACTGGGCCCGGGCCTGGATCGCGTGCTCGGCCTGGAGGACGAGCCCGGTGTGCGCTGGTCGGATCTGGTCGAGACGTCGGGGCATCTGTCCGGGCGATCCCTCCGCGAGGCCCTGCCGCGCAGGGACGGACCAGCGGTGCTGACCTGGACCGGCGGACGCGTGGACATCCCGCCGCCGGCCGCGGTGCGCGAGGTGCTGTCCTCGGCCCGACGCGGTCACGACCTGGTGGTCCTGGATCTCCCGCGCTCCGAGGACCCGTTGGTCGACGAGCTCTCGGCCCGCTGCGACCAACTGGTCGTGATGACCCGCCCGACGGTGCTCTCGCTCGCGTCGGCGGCCCGGGTCTGCGCTCGGTTCCCACGCACCGATCGCCAGATCGTGGTCCGCGGCCGTGGCGTCGACCACGCCACGGTGACCGAGGTGACCGGGGTCTCCAACGTCCTGGTGATGGGCGACCAGCGGCGTCTCGATGAATGGGTCGACCTGGGCCTCGGCCCGCTGGTCAGCCGGCGAGGCGCGCTCGCCAGGGCGGTCGCCGCCATCCTCGACACAGTTTCGGAGCCCCGACGGTGAATGACCTGAAGGTGGGTGACGTCCCAACGGAGCTGGTCGACCGGGTGCGTGATCGGCTCGCGACCGGGCGCGGTGAGCTGACGCCGCAACGGGTCGCGGACGCCCTTCGAGAGGAGGGCCGCCCCGTCGGCGACGCGACCGTCCTCGCTGTCCACGAGGCGCTGCGTCGCGACGTCGTGGGCGCCGGCCCGCTGGAGCCGCTGCTCCGAGAACCGGGAGTGACCGACGTCCTCGTCAACGGCCCGAGCCAGGTGTATGTCGACCGCGGGCACGGTCTCGAGCAGACGGCGATCACCTTCGCCGAGGAGTCCGCGGTGCGCAGGCTGGCGCAACGCCTGGCCGCGTCTGGTGGTCGCCGGCTCGATGCTGCGACGCCGTACGTCGACCTGCGGCTGCGCGACGGCACCCGCTTCCATGCCGTCCTCGCGCCGGTGGCAGCGCCGGGCACCGCGCTCTCCTTCCGAGTCCCGGCAGTCCGCTCCTTCAGCCTGGCCGAGCTGCAGACGAGCGGCTTCCTGAGCGACATCGGTGCCGAGCTGTTGGCTGGGATCGTCTCGTGTCGACTCGCGTTCCTCATCTCTGGAGGCACCGGAAGCGGCAAGACCACGTTGTTGCGCACGCTGCTGGCGACCGCCCCGACGAGCGAGCGGATCGTGATCGTCGAGGACTCCGCCGAGCTGCGTCCCGACCACCCACATGTGGTCAGCCTCGAAGGGCGGCCGGCGAACATCGAGGGCGCCGGCGAGATCACCGTGCGGCAACTCGTCCGGCAGGCGTTGCGGATGCGGCCTGATCGCCTGGTGGTCGGTGAGGTGCGCGGTGCCGAGGTGGTCGACCTCCTGGCCGCCCTCAACACCGGCCACGAGGGTGGGTGCGGCACCCTGCACGCCAACTCCGCCGAGGAGGTGCCCGCCCGGGTCGAGGCACTCGCCTTGGCGGCGGGCCTCGGTCGTGAAGCGGCCCACAGCCAGCTCGCCGCTGCTATCGACGCAGTGGTGCACCTTGGCCGCGGGCGGGACGGGCGCCGACATCTGCAGGGCGTGGCCGTGCCGTTGCCGGACGACCGTGGACTGGTGCGGATGGTGCCCGCTGCGACATCACAGGACGGCGAGCTGGTCGAGGGGGCGGCCTGGCAGCGCCTGCACACGCTCCTGCGAGAGCGGTCGTGACCGTGTCGGTGCTGACCGCTGCATGTGCGGCCTGCGCGGTCTGGCTGGCCATGGCGCCGCGGTCCGTTCGCGCGCAGCGTTTCGTGGCCCGCAGCATGATCCTTCCGATGGTCGCGATCGCGGCGGTTCTGTTGATGCTCGGAAGCGGCCGAGTGCTGGCGTTGGTGGCGATCTTGTCGGCAGCGGTCGCGGTCATGCTCGCTCTGCGAAGTCGGTCGGTCACCCGTGCTGCCGCGGCCGAGGTCACCGATCGGGTGCGCGAGGTCTGCGGTCTGCTCGGTGCGGAGCTCGGCGCCGGCCGCCCACCCGGCGTTGCGTTGGAACTGGCTGCTCGCGCCTGGCCACCGCTGGCGCCGGTCGAGGAGACCTTCACCCTGGGCGGCAGCGTGCCGGACGCACTGCGCCGGCTCTCCGCGCTCGCCGGCGCTGGTGACCTGCGGATCCTGGCCGCCGCCTGGGAGATCGCCCACCACACCGGTCAAGGGCTCGGCGTGGCTGTTGCTGCCGTCGCTGAAGAGCTCAGAGTCGAGGCCTCCACTCGCCGGTTGGTCGCTGCCGAGCTGGCGTCCGCGCGGGCGACCGCACGGTTGGTGGCGTGTCTGCCCGTGGTCGCCTTGGCGATGGGGGGAGGTGCCGGCGGTGACCCCTGGGGGTTCCTGTTCGGCACTGGTGCTGGTCTCGTCTGCCTGGCGGCCGGGCTGGCGTTGCTGCTGGCCGGTCTGTGGTGGATCGAGGCGATCGCCGCCGGGGTGAAGCGGGGATGATCGAGTGGATCGTCGGGCTGTGTGCGGCTGCCGCGGCCGCGTTGGTCACTCCGCCTCGACGCAAGCTCACCGGGATCCGGCCGCTCAAGGGCGAGCCGCCCGAGCGGGCGCCGCGGGACTGGATGCACCGTTGGCGCCTGGCCTTGGCCTGTCTTGCCGGCATTGCGGGTTGGATCTGGGTGCCATCGCGCTTCGGCGCGGTGGTCGCTGTGCTGGCGGGGGTGCTGGTCTGGGTGGCCATCGGTCGAGCGGAGCCCGCCGGCCAACGTCGCGCACGCCTGGGTGCGCAGGCCGAGCTGCCTCACCTGATCGCCCTGTTGGCTGCCACTCTGCGGTCTGGGTCCTCCCCGGAGGCCGGCTTGGCCGCCGTGTGTGCCGCGTTGCCCGGGCCGGCGGCCGACCGGCTCGCAACTGTCCGCGCCCGGTTGGCGCTGGGAGCCGACCCGGGGTCGGCCTGGGCCGAGCTTGCCGAGGATCCGGTGCTGGGGCCGCTCGGTCGCACGCTGGCGCGGTCGCACACCACGGGGGCCTCGGTCACCGAGTCGGTGGCCGGCCTGGCGGGCGAGCTGGCCGCTGACAACCGCGCACGAGTCGAGGACCGGGCCCGAGCCGTGGGCGTCCGAGCCGCTCTGCCGCTGGGACTGTGCCTGCTGCCCGCGTTCTTGGTGCTCGGCATCGTGCCCGTCGTGGCGGGACTGCTCGCCTCGCTGACTGAGTCATAGGGCTCTCCCGGCCCGCAAGACGTCCACAGTCCGAGTGGTCGCGGCGCTCTCCACAGCCGGCTGCGGCGCCACAGCGAGGCATCTGGTCGCCGCGGCAGAGTCGTCGACAGCCGACCGCAGCGGGCGGTCGGCTGGGAAGGGGGAGACCATGCGCAGACATCGGTTGGAGGAGCGGGGGATCACCACCGCGGAGTACGCCGTCGGCACGGCTGCCGGAGCCGGGCTTGCGGCACTGCTCTACAAGATGTTGAGCGGCGGGTTCGGCGAGCGACTGCTGCACACGCTGTTCGACCACGTTCTCGGACTACTGGGGATCGGGTGACACGTGCGAGACGACGGAGCAGTGGTGAGCGCGGTGCGGTCACTGCCGAGCTCGCGATGGCCCTGCCGCTGCTGCTCGCTGTGACGGTCGGTCTGGTCTGGTTGCTCTCGGTCGGCGTCGCACAGGTCCGAGTCGTGGACGCCGCTCGAGAGGCGGCGCGGGCGATCGCCCGGGGTGAGGACACCACGACGTCGGTGTCCCTCGCCTCCCGGGCGGCACCTGCGGCGGCACTGGTCCAGGTCAGCACCGGAGCGGAGACCGTCGTGGTCACGGTGAGCGCAGGGGTCGACGGGCCCGGTGGACTGTTCGCGTTCCTGCCGTCCGTTCAGGTCCGCTCAATGGCCACCGCCAGGCTCGAGCCCGATTCGTGAGCAGGCTCCGTCGCCGCGAGGAGGCCGGAGCGGCCACCTTGTTGGCGCTGACCATGATCGGACTCCTGTTGCTCGTGGGAGCGGCCTGCGCCGTGGTGGCCGCGGCAGTCGTCGACCACCGTCAGGCGCAGTCCGCGGCCGACCTTGCCGCGCTGGCGGGTGCGCAGGCCGCTACGCAGGGCGGTGACGCCTGCGCCGAGGCGGACCGCATCGCCGGCGCCAACGGTGCCACCGTCACCGGTTGTCAGGTGCTGGGCGCCGACGTGGTGGTGCGAGTGACGGTGAGGGGGCCGCACTGGCTCGGGTTGGAGATCGATCCGACTGGGCGGGCGCGTGCCGGCCCGGCAACTGGGGCGGCCTAGCGCTACTCCTCCGGCGGCTGGTCGGCCTGGGTCTGCTCGAACTTCCGCGACAGCTTCTCGTACTGCTCCCGGTCCCGCTTACGCTCCCGGCGCAGCTGCATCTCTCGCTTCGCGCCATACCGCACCAGCCCGAGACCCCACCAGATCGCCGCACCGGCGCCGAGTCCGATGAGGAAGATCGTCAGCGCATCCAGGTCGAAGCCGAGCAGTGAGGCCGAGCCACCGCTGGCGAACAGAGCCGCCAGAACGGCGAGCACTCCTAGGGCGAGCAGCAACAGACCCAGGATGACCATGGAGGCACGCTACCGCCAGAGTCGCTCAGCTGCCGAGGAGCGCGTCGAGCAGGAGCCGGGCGCCCTGCTTGTCCAACGGGTTGTTCTGGTTGCCGCACTTCGGCGACTGGACGCATGAGGGGCAGCCCTGCGCGCAGCTGCAGGAGGCCACGGTCGCCCGCGTCGCCATCAGCCAGTCGCGCGCTCGCAGGAAGCCGCGCTCGGCGAACCCGGCACCACCGGGGTGGCCGTCGTAGACGAACACGGTGAGCTGTCCGGTGTCTGGATGCAGCGCCGTGGAGACGCCGCCGATGTCCCAGCGGTCGCAGGTTGCAAAGAGTGGCAGCAGGCCGATGCTGCAGTGCTCGGCCGCGTGGGCCGATCCCGGCAGGTCCCCGCTCGACAGACCGGCGTCGTCGAGCACACCCCTCGGCACCGTCCACCAGACCGCCGTCGTCGACAGCGAGCGGGGCGGGAGGTCGAGAGGGATCTCGGCCAACACCTCTCCCGACGGTTGACGGCGCTTGAGGTAGGACACCGTCTGATGGGTCACCTCGACTGTGCCGAGAGTCAGCCCACACTCGCCCCAGCGCTGGTGGTGATGGGTGGAGCGGATGGAGATGTCGGTGATCTCGCGCGCCGTGGTGGAGTAGTCGACGTTGGTGGGATGGATGAGCGCGACGTGCTCGTCCAGATCAAGCTCGGCGACCTCCCAGCTCTCGCCCCGATGCAGGTAGATCGCGCCGGCATGGGCGGTGCTGTGCGCGCTGCCGGCGTCGACGCTGCCGACGACCCGACCGGTGCTCTCGTCGACGAGCTGGATCGGGGTGCCTCCAGCGGAACGGATGTCGGCGAGGTCGCTGGCTCGCCGGCGGTCGGTCCAGAACCACCCTCGCGGCCGACGCCGGAGCAGCCCGGCCTCGGTCAGCCCTGCAACGGCCTCGGCCGCCGTCGGGCCGAACAGCTCCAGATCGGCCTCGGTGAGAGGGATCTCCTGGGCTGCGGCGCACAGGTGCGGCCGCAGCACATGGGGGTTGGTCGGGTCGAGCACGGTCGCCTCGACGGGCTGCCCGAACAGCGCCTCCGGGTGGGTGACCAGATAGGTGTCGAGCGGGTCGTCTCGGGCCACCAGCACGCCGAGCGCGTCCTGTCCGTCACGGCCGGCCCGACCGAGCTGCTGCCACAGGGCGGCCCGCGTGCCCGGGAAGCCAGCGATCAGGACTGCGTCTAGGCCGCTGATGTCGATGCCGAGCTCCAGCGCGTTGGTCGCGGCGAGACCGGTCAGGGTGCCGTCGCGCAGGGCCGCCTCCAGTGCTCGCCTCTCCTCCGGCAGGTAGCCCCCGCGATAGGCCGCGACGCGTTCGGGCAGCGACGGATCGACCTCGTCCAGCAGCCGAGCCGTGGTCAACGCCATCTGCTCGGCACCCCTGCGAGACCGCACGAAGGCCAGAGTCCGGACGTCCTCGGCCACCAGGTCGGCCAGCAGGTCGGCGGCCTCCGAAGACGCTGCCCGCCGCACCGGTGCCCCGTTCTCCCCGAGGTGGGGGGTAAAGGGCGGCTCCCAGAGCGCGACCGTAGTGGCCCCGCGCGGCGAGTGGTCCTCGCTGATCGGCAGCATGTCCAGACCGGTCAGCCGACCGGCGGCCTCTGCGGGGGCGGCCACCGTGGCCGAGGTGAGCACGAACGTCGGCGAGGCGCCGTACGCCGCGCTGACGCGGCGCAGCCGCCGAAGGATCTGGGCGACGTGTGAACCGAACACCCCGCGGTAGTGATGGCACTCGTCCACGACGACGTAGCGCAGTCCACCCAGGAATCCGGCCCATCGCTCGTGGGTGGGGAGCAAGGAACGGTGCAGCATGTCCGGGTTGGTGAGGAGATACTCCGCGTGATGGCGGCTCCAGTCCCGCTCCTCGCGTGAGGAGTCACCGTCATGGGTGGAGGCCCGCAGCCCGGTGCCGAGCGAGCGCAGGGCGAGGAACTGGTCGTGGGCGAGCGCCTTGGTCGGCGACAGATAGAGCGTGGTGGCGCCGCGCTGTCCCTTGCTGCCGCGGCTCCCCTCGGCGGCGACGAGCGCGGGCAGCTGGTAGGCCAGCGACTTGCCCGAGGCTGTCCCGGTCGAGAGCACGACGTGCTGCCCGGCGTACGCCGCCTCTGCCGCGAGGACCTGGTGGAGCCAGGGCTGCTCGACGCCGGCCGCACGGTAGCGGGAGCGGATCGGTTCGGTCACCCACTGCGGCCACGCGGCGTGGGTCGCGGACCTCGCCGGGACGGTGTGCACATGGGTCAGCCGCTCGGCGCGACCGGGCCCGGCCGCCAGCCGACGGACCAGGTCCTCGACCGCTCGCATCGAGGCGTTCGACCGGTGCTGCACTGTCACACCATGGAGTGTCGCAAAGGCCCCCGACCAGACTCCTGTGCACCATCGGTGCCGGAATGGTCGGGCGCATGGTTGGATACCCGCAGTCAGCGCGCACGAACCGTCCGCGCTGCGTATGCTGTGAGCCGAACATCGACCCGGAGAGCGACCGGGTGCGGAGGAGCCAACCGTGGACCTGACCCTCTCGACACGTGAGGTCGGCGACAAGACCATCGTGTCGGTCGGCGGTGAGATCGACGTCTACACCGCGCCCAAGCTGCGTGACACGATCACCGAGCTCGTCGGCGACGGCCGCTACCAGATCATCATCGACATGGAGGCAGTCGAGTTCCTCGACTCCACCGGGCTCGGCGTCCTGGTCGGCGGCCTGAAGAAGGTCAGGGCTCACGACGGCTCTCTCGAGCTGGTCTGCACCCAGGACCGGCTGCTCAAGATCTTCCGGATCACCGGCCTGGCGAAGGTCTTCGCCATCCACGGCTCGGCCGACTCCGCCGTCGCCTCTGCCTAGCCCGACTGCCACCGGGCGCACGTTCGTGCGTAGACTCCGGGATGCTTCGTGCCCCTCCCGCATCGGGGCACCACCCCAATCTCCAGGAGGAAACGCATGACCCGGGTCCTTCCCGCCGTCGTGGACCTCACCGGGACGAACCTGTGGCTGGTTGTCATCGTCGCCCTGATCGCCCTCGGCGCGATCGGGATGGCGGTGCTCTTCCGATCCCAGGTGCTCGCCGCCGGCGAAGGCACCGACAACATGAAGAACATCGCGCTCGCCGTCCAGGAGGGCGCCAGCGCCTACCTCGGTCGGCAGTTCCGGACGCTGGGCGTCTTCGCCGCCGTTGCCTTCGTGATCTTGCTGGCACTCCCGGCCGATGACTGGGGTGTGCGGATCGGACGCTCGGTCTTCTTCCTCCTCGGCGCTGGCTTCTCCGCCGCGATCGGCTACCTCGGCATGTCGCTGGCCGTTCGCGCCAACCTGCGCGTGGCCGCTGCCGCCAACTCCGAGGGCCGCGACCCGGCGATGAACGTCGGCTTCCGCACCGGCGCCTTCGTCGGCATGGCGACGGTGGGCCTGGGTCTGCTGGGCGCCAGCGTCGTGGTGCTGATCTTCAAGGACGAGGCGCCACACGTGCTGGAGGGCTTCGGCTTCGGTGCCGCCCTCCTCGCGATGTTCATGCGTGTCGGCGGCGGCATCTTCACCAAGGCCGCCGACGTCGGTGCCGACCTGGTCGGCAAGGTCGAGCAGAACATCCCCGAGGACGACCCGCGCAACGCGGCCACCATCGCCGACAACGTGGGCGACAACGTCGGCGACTGCGCCGGCATGGCGGCGGACCTCTTCGAGTCGTACGCCGTCACGCTGGTCGCGGCACTGATCCTGGGCTCGCAGGCCTTCGGCGACAAGGGCCTGGTCTTCCCATTGCTGGTGCCCGCCATCGGTGCGCTGACCGCCGTGCTCGGTGTCTTCATCACCAAGCCCCGGCCGGGGGAGAACGGCCTACGCACCATCAACCGTGCCTTCTACATCTCGGCCGCCGTCGGCGCGGTCGCCTCGGTGATCCTCTCCTACGCCTACCTGCCCGGCTCGTTCGGCGAGCTCCTCAACAACACCGCCGGCGACGCCGAGGGCGACCCGCGCCTGATCGCCTCGGCCGCCGTGGTGATCGGCATCGTGATGGCGGCCGCCATCTTGGCGCTCACCGGCTACTACACCGGCACCGAGCACCGACCGGTCAAGGACGTCGGGCGGACGTCGCTGACCGGCGCGGCGACGGTGATCCTGTCCGGCATCTCGGTCGGTCTGGAGTCCGCGGTCTACACCGCCATCGTGATCGCGGCCGCAGTGTTCGGTGCCTTCCTGCTCGGCGGGGCGACCGTCACGGTGTCCCTGTTCGCGGTGGCGCTGGCGGGTTGCGGTCTGCTCACCACGGTGGGCGTGATCGTGGCGATGGACACCTTCGGCCCGGTCTCCGACAACGCCCAGGGCATCGCGGAGATGTCCGGCGACGTCAGCGACGAGGGTGCGCAGATCCTTACCGAGCTCGACGCGGTCGGCAACACCACCAAGGCGATCACCAAGGGCATCGCGATCGCGACAGCGGTGCTGGCTGCGACCGCGCTGTTCGGCTCCTACTCGACCTCGCTGGCCGAGGCCGTGGTGGAGTCCGGCGCCGACTTCGACTACACGCTGTTGTTCGTCTTCAACCCGGCCGTGCTGGTCGGCATCATCCTGGGCGCCTCGGTGGTGTTCCTCTTCTCCGGCCTGGCCATCAACGCCGTCGGCCGGGCCGCCGGCGCGGTGGTCTTCGAGGTGCGTCGCCAGTTCCGCGAGATCCCCGGGATCATGGAAGGCACCGGCCGGCCGGAGTATGGCCGCGTGGTCGACATCGTCACCCGGGACTCGCTCCGCGAGCTGGTCACGCCCGGCATCTTGGCCGTGCTGGCGCCGGTCGCCGTGGGCTTCGGCCTCGGGGTGACCGCTCTGGCCGGCTTCCTGGCCGGTGCGATCGGCAGCGGTGTGCTGATGGCGATCTTCCTGGCCAACTCCGGTGGCGCCTGGGACAACGCCAAGAAGCTGGTCGAGGACGGGCACCACGGCGGCAAGGGCTCCGAGGCGCACGCGGCGACCGTGATCGGCGACACCGTCGGCGACCCGTTCAAGGACACCGCCGGCCCGTCGATCAACCCGCTGATCAAGGTGATGAACCTGGTCTCGCTGCTGATCGTCAGTGCTGTGGTCTCGATGTCGATGGGCAAGGACGAGAACGACGTCATCCGGATCCTGATCTCGCTGGTCGCCCTCGCGATCATCGTCGCGGCGGTCTACGTCTCCAAGCAGCGCTCGTCGGACATCGCCGGCGACGTTCCTGCCGAGGCGCCCGCCGCCTGATCTGGGCTCGGCGCGTGAGCGACCGAAGAGCTCTGGCAGCACGGCTGGCGGAGGCACTGGCTGAGGTCGGTTTCACCTACGACGGTGTCGCCGAGCTGCTCGGTCCGGTGGCGCATGCGGCGCTCGGGCGCAACGAGACGACGCCCGGCCTGCGGCGCACCCGGACCGGTGACCCGCTCGCCACGTTGACGAGGCTCTTCCTGCTCCAAGCGCCGGTACGGCGGCGAGATGCCGAGGCAGCACTGCCCGGTCTGGTCGATGCTCTCGCCGCCGAGGGGTTCTTGGCCGCGAGCGTCGGAGAGGTGGCGGCGCGGCTGGATGTCCGGCCGTACGCCGCGGAGGACGCCGGCGGAGTCCGTGATCTCTGGGTCGTCTCCGACCTGACCCCGGGACTGGACGGCAGTGAGTCGCGGGTCGGCAGCGATCACGTCCTCGGCATCAGCCCCGCCTCGCTGTCCCTGTCCCGACTCACCCTGCGGTCACCGGTGGAGCACGCGCTGGACCTGGGCACCGGCTGCGGCGTACAGGCGCTGCACCTCGCCACCCACGCCGATCGGGTCGTCGCGACCGACGTCAACCCTCGCGCCCTGCGGATGGCGGCCTTCAACGCGGAGCTCAACGGCGTCAGCAATGTGGAGATCCGGGACGGATCGTTCTTCGCGCCGGTCGTCGGCGAGCGCTTCGACCTGATCGCGACCAACCCGCCGTTCGTGATCTCTCCGGCGACCGGGGAGCGGCTGGTCTATCGCGACTCGGGGCTCCCGGGTGACCGGGCCGTGGAGGACATCGTCCGACTCGCTCCGGAGCACCTCACCGAGGCCGGCGTGTGCCAGGTGCTGGCCAACTGGGTGATCACCGACGGCGTCCCCTGGGACGAGCGACTGGCCGACTGGCTGGACCCCGCCTGCGACGCATTGATCGTGCAACGCGAAGTGGTCGACCCGGCGGAGTACGTCGAGATGTGGCTCAAGGACTCCGGCCACCATGGTGCCGCGGACTACGCCGAGAGGTACGACACGTGGCTCTCCTGGCTGGCCGACCAGGGGGTCGCCGGTGTCGGCTTCGGCTGGATCACGCTGCGCCGTCGCTCCGACGGTGCGGGGGTGCACCGACTCGAGGAGTGGCCACACGCCGTCGAGCAGCCCATCGCCTCCGCGATCGGTGGATGGCTGGCTGTGTGCGACAACCGGCCCGGCCGCGACCTGCTCGACGAGCGGCTCAGCCTGCGCGCCGACGTCGTCCAAGAGACCAGCGGCACACCAGGCGCAGCCGACCCGGCCACGATCGTGCTGCGGCAACAGCGAGGGTTCCGCCGGGCCAGATCCGTCGACACCGTCGAGGCAGCCGCTGCCGGCGCCTGCGACGGCGACCTCACCCTGGGCGACATCCTCGATGCGGTGGCTCATCTGCTCGACCGTGACCCCGCCGACCTGCGCACCATCTACCTGCCCAGGCTGACCGAGCTGGTCGAGGACGGCTACCTCGAGCTCAGCTGAGGCCGTCTCTATCCTGGGTCGGTGAGCATCCGGCTGCGCCTGCTCGGCGAGGTGTCCTATGACGGGCGGCCGATCAGCGGCACCCGGCCGGCAGACCTGCTCGCCAGCCTGGTGCTGCACCCGGCAGGACTCTCCGATGTGGCGCTGATCGACGAGATCTGGGCCGATGACCCACCTGCGGCCGCCGCCAAGGCGCTGCAGGTCCTCGTCTCTCGGCTGCGCTCCCACGCGGGTCCGGACCTGATCCGCCGAGCGAACGGTCGCTACCAGCTGGCCCTGGCCGCCGACGAGGTCGATGCCTGGCAGGTCGAGCAGTTGACGAGCGCCAGTCGTGCCGCGTTGAGCGCCGACGATCCTCAACCAGCCTTGGCGCTGGCCGCCGAGGCACGGGCCCAGCTCGGCCACGCCGCCGCGCCGGCAGGGGCTGGGCCGCTCGCCGATCTCCGCAGTCGAGCGTGGGCGCGCACATCGGCGCTGCGTCGCATCGAGGCGCTGGCGCTGAGCCGCAGTGGTCGCGACGTGGACGCCCTCCCGCTGTTGGCCGAGGCCCACGACGCCGACCCGGACGACGTCGAGCTACTGGTTGCGCTGCTGCGCAGCGAGGCGCGCGCGGTCGGGGCACCGGTGGCGTTGGCGCGATACGAGCGCTATCGCCGCGACCTAGCCGATCGACTCGGGCTTGATCCCGACCCGGCGCTGCAGCAGGTGCACCGGGAGCTGCTGGTGGCCGACGAGCCGGTTCGTCAGGGCGTGCACTACGACGCCGACGAGTTGCTCGGTCGCGGTGACGAGCTGATCAGGCTCCGGGCGCTAGTACGCACTGGGCGACTGACCTCGATCATTGGCCCTGGTGGCCTCGGCAAGACCCGGGTGGCCCACGTGCTCGCCCGGGAGGCTGACCAGCCGCGGGTCCACTTCGTCGAGCTGGTCAGCATCTCCTCGCCCGCCGACGTGGTGTCCGAGGTCGGGACGGCGCTCGGGGTCCGCGACTCGGTGACCGGTCGGCGTACCCTCTCCGCCGCTCAGATCGCCGACGTTCGGGCCCGCATCGCACAAGAGGTCGAGACCGTCCCTACCCTCCTGGTGCTCGACAACTGCGAGCACGTGCTGGACGCCGTCGCCTCGTTGGTCGCCTTCCTGCTGGCCACGACTCGCGACCTGCGGGTGGTGACGACGAGTCGGGCGCCGCTGGGGATCGCCGCCGAGCGGGTGTTCAACCTGGCCCAGCTCGACCTCGCCGACGGCGCGGCGCTCTTCAACCGTCGGGCTCGTGCGGCCCGTCCCGACGCAGACTTGCCGGCCGACGTGGTCGCCGACATCGTGCTGCGCCTCGACGGGTTGCCCCTGGCGATCGAGTTGGCCGCCGCTCGGATGCGGGCGATGTCGGCGGAGGAGGTGCGGCAACGCCTCGACGACCGCTTCGCACTCCTGCGCAGCCGCGATCGGACGCTCCATGCCAGGCATCAGACCCTCACTGCCGTCATCGGCTGGTCCTGGGACCTCCTCGCGCCCGAGGAGCAGCGGGCCCTCGCTCGGCTCTCGGTCTTCCATGGCGGCTTCGACATCGAGGCAGCCGAGGCGCTGTTGGGCCCCGCCGCAGCGGACCTGGTCGAGGGCTTGGTGGACCAGTCGCTGCTGGTGCCGGCCGAGTTCGACGGCCACATGCGCTGCCGGATGCTGGAGACGGTGCGTGAGTACGCCGGTCAGCGACTGATCGAGGCCGGTGATCTGGAGAGCACCCGACAAGCCCAGGACCAGTGGGCGATCCGGTTCGCCGAGCGGTGGCATGACGAGATCTTCGGACAGCTTCAGTTCGAGGCGATCGACGCATTGTGGGAAGAGGAGAACAACCTCGCCGACGTGCTCCGTCGCGCCTTGGTGGACGGCGACGCGCCCCTCGCCGTTCGCCTGCTCGCGGTGCTGGGTGGCCTCTGGGCGATCACCGGCAACCACGGTCGGGTGTTGGCCTTCGCCGACCTCGCCGAGGCGATGCTGCTCGACTTCGATCCGCCCCCCGAGCTCGTGGAGCCCACCTCCACCGCGCTCACCCTGATGCTGACCTACGTGCGGTTCATGCGACCGGCCGGCGAGGACGACGCGCTCCCAGGAGTCCTGGCCAGGCTGGGGGAGCCTCGCCATCCATGGTCGCGAGTCGTCTACGCGATGTTCACCGAGGCGACCGGGCCCGACGACTCGGTCCGCGCCGTGCTCTCACTCGAGGACCATCCCGACCCGGCCACCCGCCTGATGGCGCTGCAATGGGCGGCGGTGCTGGCCGAGAACTACGGTGCGATCGCCGACTCGGCGTCCTACATCGACCAGGCGTTGCAGGCGGTGGACGAGGCGACCACACCCTGGCAGCTCGCCACCCTGCACTCGCAGGCCGCCCAGCTGTGTCTCCAGCGCGGGCTGCATCGGCGAGCGGCCGAGCATGCCCGCATCGCCGAGCCTCTTCTCACCAGGCTCAAGGCGGTGGACGACGCGCTCCACGCTCGCTCCGCGGTCGCGATCGCCGCGATCTTGGACGGCGACCTCATCGGGGCCGAGAAGGTGGTGGCCGAGTTCGACGACCTGCCGCCCGGGTCGGTCGTCGGCGGCGGTGCCATGACCATCGCCGCACGAGCCGAGCTGCTGCTCGCTCGAGGTGACGTGGCCGAGGGACTGCGTGCCTATGACGAGGCCGTCACCGCGATGCGGGCCGTCACCTTCGCGGGGATCGAGGCCACCGGACTCGAGCCGTGGGTCGTCGTCGCGGAGGGCGCCGCGTTGGCAGCGCATGTGCGCTTTGCCTGCACCGAGGAGCAGCAGCGGCGCACCGACGAGCTGGCGGTCGAGGTCGGCACGGCTCTCCGCGACCTGACCCTAGGGCTGACCCACATGGTCGACTTCCCAGTCACCGGGATGGGGGTCGCCGCACTCGGCGGCTATCTGCTCTCTCGCGGGAGCGTCGAGCCCGGCCTTCAGCTGCTCGTCCTGGCCGACCGCTACGGCTACAACCGTGCCTACCCCGCGCTGTCGTGGGCAGGTCTGGTCGAGTTGGCCGAAGGCGCGGCACCCGGCCGGCTCGACGAGCTCTTGGGGAGCTACGACGACCGACCGGGTCCCCGCTTGCTCGACGAGTTGGCGGCGGTGCTCGAGGAGGTCGACCTCACATCTTCCGGGTGAAGGTCTTGACCGACAGCGGCGCGAAGATCGCGATCACCACCGCGCAGCCCAGCAGTGCCCAGCCGAGGTCAGCGGTGACGCGGCCGTCGTTGGCCAGTCCCCGGATCGCGGAGATCACGTGGGACACCGGGTTGAGGTCGGCGAAGGTGCGCAGCCAGGTCGGCATCGTCTCGGTCGGCACGAAGGCGTTGGAGAGGAAGGTCAGCGGGAACATCACCATCAACGAGATGCCTTGCACCCCCTGTGCGCTGCGGCCGATGGTGCCGAACCAGGTGAAGATCCAGGCCAGCGACCAGCCGGCGACGATGGCGAGCAGAATCGCGCCCAGCACGCCGAACACCCCACCGCCGGGCCGGTAGCCCATCACCATGCCGGTGGCGAAGGTGAGCGTCGCGGCGATCGCATAGCGCAGCATGTCGGCCACCATCGGGCCGGCCAGGGGAGCGATCCGGGAGATCGGCAGCACCTTGAACCGGTCGAAGACGCCCTTGTCCATGTCTTCGCGCAGCTGGACCCCGGTCGCCACGCAGGCGGTGAGCACGGTCTGACCGATCAGGCCGGGGATGATCAACGGCAGATAGGCCTTGACGTCGCCCGAGATGGCGCCGCCGAAGATGTAGGCGAACATCGCAGTGAACAGCAGCGGCTGGATGGTCACGTCGAAGAGCTGCTCGAAGTTGCGGCGCATCTTCAGCGTCGCCCGCCACGCCATGGTGAGGGTCTGGCTCAGCGTCGCCCCCAGTGAGACGTGGCGGGGCAGCGGTGCGGACGGGTCGCGGGTGGGTACGGCGGTCAAGGTAGTCATCGGACGTTCTCCATCGGGTTCGTGTCGGCGGGCTCGCCGTCGTCACCGGTGTCTGCATCGGCGTCGGAGCCGGTGTCGTGGCCGGTCAGCGCCAAGAAGACTTCGTCGAGCGAGGGCTTCTGGATCGAGACGGCGTCGATCTCGAGGTGTTGGGCGCGCAGCGCCACCAAGATGTCGACCGCTTGGTCGCTGCGGCGCAGCGGCACGGTGATCCGGCGGGCCCCGGGGGAGAGCACCGGCTGTTCACCGGTGCCGCTCGCGGCGATCTCGGCGGCGGCCGCCATCTGGGCGGGGTCGGTCATGGTGAGGTGCAGGCTGGACCGGCCCACCGACGACTTCAGTTCGTCGGAGGTGCCCTCGGCGACCTTCACCCCCCGGTCGATCACCGCGATCCGGTCGGCCAGTTGGTCGGCCTCGTCGAGATACTGCGTGGTGAGCAGCACGGTGCAGCCGCCCTCCACCAGGTCGCGGATGGTCTGCCACATCTGGCCGCGGGTGCGTGGATCCAGGCCGGTCGTCGGTTCGTCGAGGAAGATCAGCGGCGGCCGGGTGATCAGGCTGGCGGCGAGGTCGAGTCGCCGCCGCATGCCGCCGGAGAAGGCGGAGATCGGCTTCGAGGCCGCGTCGGTGAGATCGAACTGCTCGAGCAGCCTGGCCGCGGTGGCCAGCGCGGGCGCCTTGGCGACGCCTTGGAGGCGGGCGAAGAGGAGGATGTTCTCGGTGGCGGTGAGGTTCTCGTCGACCGAGGCATACTGCCCGGTCACGCCGAGCAGCTGGCGGACGACGTGGGCTTCCTTGCGGACGTCGTGTCCGAAGATCTCGGCGCGGCCCTCGTCGATCGGCAGCAGCGTGGCGAGCATCTTGAGCATCGTGGTCTTGCCGGCCCCGTTCGGGCCGAGGACACCGAAGACCTCTCCCCGCCGGACCTCGAGGTCGATCTGGTTCACGGCGCGTTGGTCGCCGAAGTCCTTCACCAGGCCTTCGGCTCGAACAGCGAGTGTCGTGTCTGTCATGGGTCTATGGTGCCGGGAGCCCGGTTGCAGGACGGTTACACCGATCTAGCGGGTGGTTTCACGAGGGAGGCCATCGCGGGCCGTTTGGGTGCGGCGCGCTACGGTAAGCCCGCGCCGACCCATTGAAAGGACAGCACATCCCGTGGCACACAAGCTGGTGATCGTCGAGTCCCCGGCCAAGGCCCGCACTATTGGCGGCTACCTCGGCAACGGGTTCGTCGTCGAGTCCTCCATCGGCCACATCCGTGACCTGCCGCAAAGTGCCGCCGAGACCCCCGCCAAGATCAAGGACAAGCCGTGGGGTCGCCTCGCCGTCGACGTCGACCATGACTTCGAGCCGTACTACGTCGTGCCGCGTGACAAGAAGGCACACATGACCAAGCTCAAGTCGCTCCTCAAGGACGCCGACGAGCTCTATCTGGCCACGGACGAGGACCGCGAAGGCGAGGCGATCGCCTGGCACCTGCTCGACGAGCTCAAGCCGAAGGTGCCGGTCCATCGGATGGTCTTCCACGAGATCACCAAACCGGCCATCCTCGCTGCCGCCGAGCATCCCCGCGAGCTCGACATGGACCTGGTCGAGGCGCAGGAGGCTCGCCGCATCCTCGACCGGCTCTACGGCTATGAGGTCTCGCCGGTGCTGTGGCGCAAGGTGATGTCGGGACTCTCCGCGGGTCGCGTGCAATCGGTGGCCACCAGGCTGGTCGTCGACCGTGAGCGGGAGCGGATTGCCTTCCGCGCGGCGTCGTACTGGGATCTGGAAGGCACCTTCGACGCCGGCGCAGAGGCCGACCCGCGGATGTTCCCAGCCAAGCTGCACTCGGTGGACGGCTCCCGGGTCGCCCGCGGCGGTGATTTCGGGTCGGACGGTGAGCTGGCCAAGAAGGGCGTCGTCCACCTCGACCGGGCCGCCGCCGAGGCGCTGGTCGACGCGCTCTCCGACACCGCGTTCGCGGTGCGCTCGGTGGAGTCCAAGCCCTACCGGCGCTCGCCGTACCCTCCCTTCCGGACGACGACGCTGCAGCAGGAGGCCTCCCGCAAGCTCGGCATGAGCGCCTCGACCACGATGTCGGTCGCGCAGCGGCTCTATGAGAACGGCTTCATCACCTATATGCGCACCGACTCCACGACGCTGTCGGGTGCAGCCGTGGGCGCGGCGCGCAGTCAGGTGAGTGAGCTGTACGGCGCGGAGTACCTCCCCGACGTCCCGCGCACCTACACCTCGAAGGTCAAGAACGCCCAGGAAGCGCACGAGGCGATCCGACCGGCGGGTGAGTCCTTCCGGACCCCCGCCCAGACCGGCCTGACCGGCGAGCAGTTCCGGCTCTACGAGCTGATCTGGATGCGCACCGTCGCCTCCCAGATGAAGGACGCGGTCGGCAACTCGGTCACGGTCCGGCTCGGTGGCTCGGCGTCGACCGGACAGGACGTGGTGTTCTCGGCCAGCGGTCGAACGATCACGTTCTACGGCTTCTTGAAGGCCTACGTCGAGGACAAGGACGACCAGACCAAGAAGCGCGACGACACCGAGGTGCGGCTGCCCTCCCTGACCGAGGGCCAGCCGGTGTCCGCGGCGTCGGTGACCGCCAGCGGTCACGAGACCAAGCCGCCCGCCCGCTACACCGAGGCGACGCTGATCAAGGAGCTGGAGGACCGCGAGATCGGGCGTCCCTCGACGTACGCCTCGATCATCGGCACCATCCTCAACCGCGGCTACGTCTACAAGAAGGGCACCGCGCTGGTTCCCGCGTGGCTGGCCTTCTCGGTCGTGCGTCTGCTGGAGGAGCACTTCACCCGATTCGTCTCCTACGAGTTCACCGCCGGCATGGAGGACGTCCTCGACGAGATCGCGGCCGGCAACAAGGACCGCATCTCCGAGCTGGCGGAGTTCTACTACGGCTCCGACCGAGTCGAGGGTCTGCAGCCCCTGGTCAACGGTCTGGGCGACATCGACGCCAAGGAGCTTGCGACTTTCCCGATCGGCGGACCCGACTCCGGCATCGCGCTGCGGGTCGGCCGCTACGGGCCTTACCTCGAAGGCCCCGGCGATGATGGGACGCCAGCGGGCAAGCGCGCCAACGTGCCCGACGATCTGCCGCCCGACGAGCTGACCCTGGCCAAGGCCCGCGAGCTGCTGGCGAACCCCGCTGGCGAGGAGATCGCCCTCGGCGTGCACCCGGAGAGCGGCCTGAAGGTGGTCGCGAAGAACGGCCGATTCGGCCCCTACGTTACCGAGGTCCTCCCCGAGGACGCGGCCAAGTCCGCCAAGCCGCGGACCGGGTCCCTGTTCAAGTCGATGAGCCTGGAAACCGTCACGCTGGCGGACGCGCTCAAGCTGCTCTCGCTCCCGCGGGTGCTGGGCACCGACGCGGAGGGCGTGGAGATCACCGCGCAGAATGGTCGCTACGGGCCCTACCTGAAGAAGGGCACCGACTCCCGTTCACTGACCTCGGAGGAGCAGCTCTTCACCATCACCTTGGACGAGGCGCTCGCGATCTACGCCCAGCCCAAGCAACGAGGTCGCGCCGCTGCCGCGGCACCGCTGAAGGAGCTCGGCGCGGACCCGGCCTCGGGCAAGCCGGTCGTGGTGAAGTCCGGTCGATTCGGCGACTACGTCACCGACGGCGAGTACAACGCCACCCTCCGCAAGGACGACACCGTCGAGGCGATCACCCTCGAGCGGGCGGCCGAGCTGCTCGCGGAGCGCCGCGCCAAGGGCCCGGCGAAGAAGACCAGCCGACGCTCGCCGGCGAAGAA
>JBDHZT010000049.1:0-26938 GCA_039811985.1 Nocardioidaceae bacterium
GGCTCGAGGCCCAATGCGGCGGCCAGCGCCGCCGCCCGCGTGAAGAGGTCCTCTGCAGCGCTCCGCTCGAGCGGTGGCCGCGGCTCCGCACCGCGGACCTGGACGCGCGCCTTCGGATCATGCGGTCGCAGTGCGGTGATCGCCCGATGCACCCGCTCCTGCTCGATGCGGGTCCACGCACGCACATCGACCTCGAGCCGCGCCTGCGCCGGGACGGTGTTGCTCGTCGTGCCAGCGGTCATCGTGGTCGGAGTGACAGTGGTGCCCGTCGTGGAGTCGCCGAGAGCCGCCACGTCCAGCGCTAGCCGGGCTAGTTCCAGCCCGGCATTGACGCCCCGTTCGGGCTCCAGACCCGCATGGGCGGCACGTCCCGTGACCTCGATGGAGTAGGTCCCGGCTCCCTTCCGGGCCACCTTGAGCGCGCCGTTGTCGGCCGACGCCTCCAACACCAGCGCCGCCCGGCAGCGGCTCGCGATCTCCTCGATCAACGCCTGTGAGGAGGCCGACCCGATCTCCTCGTCGCCGGTGACCAGCACCGCCACCCGGTCCAGCGCCTCCGGTCGGCCCGCCTCCACCAGTGCCGCGAGCGCGTGCACCGCCTGGACGACCCCCACCAGCATGTCGAAGCAACCAGGCCCGGTCATGGTGCCGTTCTCCACCCGCGCGGGCATCGTCGCCAGGCTGCCCACCGGCCACACCGTGTCGTGGTGGCCGAGCAGGAGCACCCGGGGTTCCGGAGGGACCAGCAGCACGTGGCTGACCCCGTCGATCACCCGGATCTCCGGTGCGCTCCCGAGTCTGCGGACCATCAGGTCGGCCACCGCGTCAGCGCTCCTCGCCACCGCTGCCAGGTCGGCGCTCGGAGACTCCGTCCCGATCAGACCGAGAGCGTCGTCGATCATGGTCGCGAGCCGGTTGTGGGTCGATGTAGCCAGCGTCGCGAGGAGCTCCGGTGCCAGGGTGCCCTGGGCGTCTGGTGTCGATGGGGTGGTCACCCGGCGACCTTAAGCGTCGTCGTACAGGTTCTGCTTCGGCGACTGGCACGGATTCTCCGCACGCTCGTTGTCGGATCAGCGGACCCGGTCGACCCGACCCTCGTCCCACACCGGGCCGTCGGACTCGTAGACCCGGCCGTCGGCGCCGTACACCACGAAGCGGTCGAACCCTCGGGCGAACCAACGGTCGTGGGTGACGGCCAGCACGGTGCCCTCGAAGGCTTCGAGTCCGTCCTCCAGCGCCTCGGCGGACTCGACGTCCAGGTTGTCGGTCGGCTCGTCGAGGAGCAGCAGGGTGGCACCGGACAGCTCGAGCAGCAGGATCTGGAAGCGGGCCTGCTGGCCGCCCGACAGCGATTCGAACCGCTGCTCGGCCGCGTGGGCGAGCTCGTAGCGATCCAGCACCCGACTGGCCTGCTCGCGGCCCATCCCCTCACGGTGCTTGTCACCGCGATGCAAGATCTCCAACAGGGTTCGACCGACCAGCTCAGGGTGCTCGTGGGTCTGCACGAACCAGCCCGGCCGCACCCGCGCCCCCAATCGTGCCTTGCCGGCGTGCCGCACCGGCTCGATGGCGGTGTCGGCCACCGGCTGATGCTCCACGTCCGGGTCGCTACCTCCAGCGGCCAGCAGCCGGAGGAAGTGCGACTTGCCGGACCCGTTGGAGCCGAGGATGGCTACCCGCTCGCCGTACCAGACCTCGAGGTCGAACGGCTCCATCAGGATCCCCGGGCCCGGCCCGTCGACCCTGAGCTCCAGCCGCTCGCAGATCACCGCTCGTTTGCCGGTGCGACCGCCCTGGAGCCGCATCCGAACCTTCTGCTCCCGAGGCTGCTCGGTGGGCGGTCCGGCCTCCTCGAACTTGCGTAGCCGCGTCTGCGCAGCCTGGTAACGGCTGGCCATGGCGTCGTTGTAGGCCGCCTTCTGCTTGTACATCAGCATCAGCGCCCGCAGCTTGGCATGCTCCTCGTCCCAACGCTTGCGCAGCTCCTCCAAGCGGGCGAAGCGGTCGCGGCGGGCCTGGTGGTAGGACGCGAAGCCGCCCGGGTGGGTCCAGACCCGATTGCCCGCGGCACCCAGCTCCACCGTGACCACTCGAGTTGCGGTGTTGGCGAGCAGCTCTCGGTCATGGCTGATGAACAAGATGGTCTTGTCGGACTCGCTGATCCGCTGCTCCAGCCAGATCTTGCCGGGTACGTCGAGATAGTTGTCGGGCTCGTCGAGCAAGAGCACCTCGTCCGGCCCGCGCAGGAGATACTCCAGCACCAGCCGCTTCTGCTCCCCGCCTGACAGCGTGCTCAGGGAACGGTACTTCGCCTTGTCGAACGAGACCCCCAAGGCTGCGGTGGTGCATACATCCCAGGTGACCTCGAGGTCGTAGCCCCCGGCATCGGCGTACTCCGCGAGCGCCTCCGCGTAGCGGAGCTGGGTCTTCTCGTCGTCGGTCTCCATCAGCGCGCGCTCACATGCGTCGACGTGTCGGTGTGCGGTCTGGACCCGAGGTGGCGCCACCACCAGCAGCAGGTCGGCCACGGTCGGATCCGCCTCGCCCTCCACGACGCCGTGACCCACGAACTGGCGCATCACGCCCAACCCGCCCGACCGCGTCACCGCCCCGTTGTGTGGCACGAGATCGCCAGTGATGATCCGCAGCAGGGTCGTCTTGCCCGCACCATTCGCACCGACCAGCGCCACCTTGGCCCCATCCCCGACCCGGAACGACACGTCGTCGAGCAGCACCCTGCCGTCGGGCAGCTCGAATCTCACGTTCGCGACGTCCACATGACCCACGAGGCATCATTCTCCGCGATGGTGCCCGCGGGGCGCACTCGGTTTGTTTGCCGATCGGGGCGCTGGCTGCCGCCCTGGGATGCTGGGCAAACCCCGCTGCTATCGGAGCCGGCAGTCCTCGGTCTCGGCTGATCGCTGGGTTGCTGGTCACTCTGGTCACCGTTTTCACAAGGTATGTCGATAGACCTGCACTTACCTCGGTGAACGACGCACGGTAAGTGCAGGCATCACTACATACCTTGGGAAAGCAGCAACCTGGGTGACCCCCGGGGACCAGTCCGGTGCTGGCGCGGGGATGGGTGCGTCGATTGGGCCGAAACGGCAGTCCGCCATCGGGCTACTGGTGTGTACGGACGGCATATGTGACCTACGCACCAGTAGCCGGACCCATGGCCGGTCGGGGTGCACCGTTTGTGCCGAAACTGCGTCCTGGACCCGTCTGCTGCGGTGCTGTGGTGGCCCGGACCCATCTGGTGCGCCGCTGTGGTGGGTTAAGGCCCGGGTATACGAGGCACTCGGCCCCCACAAGGGCGCGGCAGACGCAACAAGACCGCGGCAGATGCACACGACAGCGTCAGAAGCCCAGGCAGCGCCAGCGACCCGGCCGCCGAGCAGGGCCACGGGAGCGCTCACCGTCGTAGCTGCCATGTCGGTCAGCACCACAGACCGCCAGCAACTGGATAGTTGCGTCAGCGGCGCAGGTGCTCGGGGAAGGGCACCGAACGATCCACGCCACCGGACCAACCAGGTGACAACGCCCAGTAGAGATCACGTTTGGTGAGCTGATGGAGAGTGCCGCTGAGGGCGATCTGGTTGCCGTCAGCGCACTCCGATGTCAGCGTGACCACGGCCAACCCACCCAGCTTGATGGTGGTGTCCTCCGAGCTGCCGCAGCCGACGCTACCGTCGACGAGGGCGCCGTGGCCGATCTCTGAGATCGCGCGTTGAGTGTCATCTGCGGACAACCGCTCGCTCTGCTGCAGCCAGCCGTCGCCTCCATAGCGGCAGATCGACAGGCGCTCACCGGCCGCCGGATCGGCATCGGCGTGTGATGGACACCCGTTGGCATCCGTTCCGGTGATCCGGCGAGCGGAGTCGAGGATGCGCTGGACCGTCGCCCGGTCGGGCGCCACCACCGAGATCGCGGCATCGCTGCTCGGGCCGGGAGACCAGGAGGCGAGCCAAGCGCCGTCGGGGTAGCCATCGCCACCGTCGTACTGCCAGATCTCGCTGGGCGCATGGTCGGAGTCGACGGCTGGGTCGACGAACCTCACGCCGTAGCCGAAGATCGGGTGGCAGAGAACCTCGGTCTGCAGACCCGGTCGATCGACGACCGGGACCTTGGCGGACTTTCCATCATCGGCGCACCACTGGTCCACCGTGCCGTAGCCCCAGGATTCCGGCACGGTGACCTCGATGTCTCGCCAGGACTCGATCCGCCAACCAGACGCCACGCTCGGCGGATCGGTCGCGACCGGGAGCTTGCTCCCCTCAGCGTCGCCATCACCCAAAGCCAAGCTGATCGGCACGACCACCATCGCCACCGCTGCAACCGCCGCGCTGGTGGTCAGCACTCGCCTCCGGCGCAGGCGACGACGTGCCCCGGCGAGCAGATTGCCGCTGTTGGGCGCATGGTCGGCGGCCGCCTCAAGCGAGGTCCGCAGCAGGGTCTCCAGGTCACTCATTCGGTCTCACTCTCCCCCGCCAGCTCCAGCCGAAGCGTCGCGATGCCCCGCGAGACCCGCGAACGGACGCTCCCCTCGCGCACGCCGGTCAACTCAGCGATCTCGGCATACTCCAGTTGCTCGTAGTAACGCAGCACGACTGCGGTCCGCTGATCGTCCGGCAGCCTCAGGCAGGCCCGCCACAGCTCCAGCCGCTCCTCGACCGCAAGTCCGCTCGGCGTCCCCGGGCGCTCCGGAGGGTCGGCCATCACCGACTCCCGACGCCGGAACTTCCGCCACCACGACGTGTGCGCGTTGACCACCATCCGACGCACATAGGCGTCCGGGTCACCGACCGTGGAGATGCGCGACCAGCGCGGGAGCGCCCGCGACAATGCGTCCTGGACGATCTCCTCGGCATCGACCGAGTTCCCCGTCAGCACGTAGGCCAGTCTGAGCAACCCGGGACCGCGGGCCTCCACCCAGGCAGCGAAGTCATCGGCGACCACTCCGCCGCCTACCTCGTCTCCCCGCACGGTTGCGCTCACACCCTCTAGACGCTCGAACCGCCCACCCTGTTGCGAGGAGCCTCCCCAGTCAAGCAGCGGTCAGATCTGCCGGCGGGTCTGACGCGGCGGCCGGGACGGCAGGGGGGCCTCGCAGGGCGTGGATGGGACTGGCCCCCCGGAGCGAGCGCCAGCGAGCGGAGGGGTGGTTGTCCGCGGGGCTCCCCTGCCGGCACGGACGCCACCCCTCAGACCCGCCGGCAGACCTGACCGACCGCTCCCCGGCTAGCCCTCAGTCTTCGGTGGACTTCGCCCACAGGTTGACACCGGAGTCGACGGCGAAGCGGTCGATGGCGGCGAGATCCCCTTCGGTGAGCGGGGGAAAGTCCAGCGCGTCGAGGTTGGTGTCGAGCTGCTCGACCGACGAGGCGCCGATGACCGCCGAGGTGACCCGCGGGTCGCGGACGGCCCACTGCAGGGCGAGCTGGGCGAGCTTCTGGCCACGTGCGAGGGCGACCTCGTTGAGGCTGCGCACGCGAGCCAGCACCTCGTCGTCGAGAGCCGCCACCGTGGACTCGCTGCGAGCGGCACGCGAGTCGGCGGGGACACCGTCGAGGTAGCGGTCGGTGAGCAGCCCCTGAGCCAGCGCCGTGAAGACGATGCAGCCCATCCCCTGGGTCTCCAGCTCGTCGAGGAGGCCGTCCTCGATCCACCGGTTGAACATGTTGTAGGACGGCTGATGGATCAGCAGCGGGGTGCCCAGCTCTCGGGCGATGGAGGCCGCTTCGCGCGTCTTGTCGGGAGAGTACGACGAGATGCCGGCGTACAGCGCGCGTCCGGACCGGACCGCGTAGTCGAGCGCCATCATCGTCTCCTCGACCGGAGTCTCGGGGTCGTAGCGGTGGCTGTAGAAGATGTCGACGTAGTCGAGCCCCAGCCGGCGCAGTGACTGGTCGAGGGAGGCGAGGACGTACTTCCGCGACCCGCCGCCCTGGCCGTAGGGGCCCGGCCACATGTCGTAGCCCGCCTTGGTCGAGATGATCAGCTCGTCACGGTACGGCGCAAAGTCGTCGGCCAGGTAGCGCCCGAAGTTCTCCTCGGCGCGACCGTAGGGCGGACCGTAGTTATTGGCCAGGTCGAAATGGGTGACGCCGCGGTCGAAAGCCCGACGCAGGATGGCGCGTTGGGTCTCCTCGGGCCGGTCGGTGCCGAAGTTCTGCCACAGGCCGAGCGAGAGCACCGGCAGCTTCAACCCGCTGCTCCCAGTGAAGCGGTAGGGCACGTGGTCGTAGCGGTCATCGGCTGCGGCGTAGGTCATCCCACCATCCTGCCGGACCCGCCGATCGCTCGTCAGGCGGGGATGGCAAGCCCCGTCGTCATGCCTCGGCCGGTCGACTCTCCAGCACCCGGAAGCCCTTGGCCGAAGCGAGCCGACGAGTGGGATAACCCTGCTCGCCCAGCCATCGCTGCAACGAGTCGGCACCCAGGTTCTTGCCGACGACCATGACGGCGCGTCCCTCCGGCGCCAGCCGGGCGAACCAGGTCAGCAGCAGCTGGTGCAGCGCTGGCTTGCCGATCCGGATGGGTGGGTTGGACCAGATCTCGTCGTACGTCGTCTCCGGCGCGGTCTCGGAGGTGAATGCGGCGTAGCGGTCGGCGACGCCGAGAGCGGCGGCGTTCTCCCGGGCGAGAAGGACCGCGCGCTCGTTGATGTCGACGCCCGTCACCTGCGTCGCGGGGACGGCGACCGCGATCGCCAGTCCGATGACGCCGTAGCCGCAGCCCAGGTCGAGGATCCGTCCGGCGCCGGGTGGCTCGGCCTCCCGGAACAGCACCGACGTGCCGATGTCGACGCGACCGCGCGCGAAGACCCCGGAGCCCGTGGCCAGCGACAACTCGTGTCCCCACACGCGGGCCCTGATCGACGTACGCTCGAAGGGCGCCTGCGGATCAGCCGAGAAGTAGTGGTCCTCGTTCATCGGACGCGCACCCTTCGGGCGGCCTCGGCCCGGGCGGCGAGTTCGTCGTCGGGTGGGTAGCCGACCTCTTCCAGGGTCAGCCCGTGTGCGGGCAGCACCGGGACCGCCGGGTCACGTTCCTCGGCACGGAGGACGTCGCCGGCCCAGCTCGCCGACCGCCGTCCTTCGCCGATCGTCACCAGGCAGCCCATCAGCGACCGGACCATGTGATGGCAGAACGCGTCCGCGCGGACGGTGGCGACCGCGGCACCGGCGTCATCGCGCGTCCACCTGAGATCGAAGAGGTGGCGGATAGTGGTGGCCCCTTCACGCCGCTTGCAGAAGGCGGCGAAGTCGTGCTCCCCCACCAAGTCGACAGCCGCGGTGTCCATGGCCTCGAGGTCCAATGGTCGGGGCCAGGTCAGCACATGGCGACGTCGAAGGGGATCGACGGCCCGGGGCAGGTCTGCGATCCGATAGGCGTAGCGCCGCCAGATCGCAGAGAACCGCGCGTCGAAGCCGGGCGGTGCCTCGGTAACCCGACGCACGCGGACGTCCGCGGGCAGGAGTCCGTTCAGCCGCTGGCCGAGTGCCACCGGCGCCGGTGCGGTCGAGCGGCCGGCTGATGCGGCGAGGTCGGCCTCGGTGACATCGAGGTGGACGACCTGACCGCGGGCGTGGACACCGGTGTCGGTGCGGCCCGCGCAGACGACCTTCGCCGCTGGCACGCGCAGAGCGGTCGCCAGCGCTGTCTCGAGCTCACCTTGCACGGTGCGCAGGTCCGGCTGGGTCGCCCAACCGTGAAAGTCACCGCCGTCGTAGGCAAGATCGATCCGGAGCCGCACGGCGGCATCCTCGCATGTGGTCAGGGCAGCTCGTGTCGGTGCGGCGGATCGGCACCAGGCCGGGAGACGGTCACCGCCGCTGCCCGGGCCGCCAGGCCGAGCAGCTCGGCCCAGTCGGTGTCGGTCAGTTGGCGCAGCGCGTCTCTCTGCCGCGCACCGAGCAGGTCCCGGCTCCAGAGCGCATCGACCAGAGCCGCCCCGAAGGTGTCGCCAGCGCCGATGGTGTCGGCCACGGTGACCTCCACGGCGGGCACCGTCCCGGACCCCGTGGTGGCGACCCAGCTGGCTCCCTCGCCGCCCCGGGTGATCACCACCACGGCCGGGCCGAGTGAGAGCAGGAATGCGGCAGTCTCGTCGATCGAGCGCTCCGGATAGAGCGCCTCGAGATCCTCATCGCTGGCCTTGACGACGTCGCTGACAGCGACCAGGCGCTCGACCCGGCGGCGCACGTCCGCGCCGAGGCCGGTCACGGCCGGTCGGGCGTTGACGTCGTAGCTCACCGTGGCGCGAGTGCGCACTGACTCGACGGCGGCGAACACCTCATCGGCTCCGGGAGGCAGCGTCGCAGCATAGGAGCTGGTGTGCACGACCACCGGCTCCAGGTCGTCGGCCAGCTCCAACGGTCCCGGACGCCAGTCGATGTCGAATTCGTAGCTGGCCGCACCGTCCTCACCGAGGGTCGCCACAGCCGACGACGAGCGGAGCACCGAGCCGGGGTCGCCGGTCAGGCGTACGCCGGCGGCATCGAGGTGCACGCTCAGCATCCGCCCGAACCGGTCGCCCGAGAAGCAGGTGTGGAACACCGTGGCGCGATTGAGACGGGCCAAGGCGACAGCCACGTTGGCGGCGCTGCCGCCGGCGTGCTCGACCACCGAGCCGTCACCCCGGTGTACGACGTCAACCAAGGCCTCGCCGACCACCAGAGCGATCTGGGGCATGCCTCTACTCGGGCTCGTCGGTCGCAGCCTCGTCGGCCGCTGCCTCCTCCGCGGGAGCGTCGACGACCTCGACCTCCTCCGCGGGCGCCTCGACGGCCTCATCGACCACGGTCTCCTCAACGGCCGGCTCCTCGGCCGGCGCCTCCTCGACCACTGCCTCCTCGACCACCGCCTCTTCGACCGGAGCGGGCGCGGCCTCTGCGGTCTTGGCCTTCCGGTTCGACGGCTTCGGCTGGTAAGGCTCGGTCACCAGCGAGATCACGGCCATCGGGGCGTTGTCGCCCTTGCGGGGCCCGATCTTGGTGATCCGGGTGTAGCCGCCGGGACGGTCGGCGAACATGGGCGCGATCTCGGTGAAGAGACGGTGCTGGGGGTACTTGTTGACGACGAGCACGCCGTCCTCCTCCAGCTTCTTCTGGTCCACGCTCTTGTAGAGCTCACGCAGCACCAGACGCCGGTTGTGCAGGTCACCCTTCTTCGCCTTGGTGATCAGCTTCTCGGCGTAGGGGCGCAGCATCTTGGCCTTGGCCTCGGTCGTGGTGATCGAGCCGTGCTCGAACAGCGAGGTGGCCAGGTTGCGCAGGATCAGCCGCTGGTGGGCAGCACTGCCGCCCAGACGGGGGCCCTTCTTCGGGGTGGGCATGTCATCTCTCTCTTCTCCCGAGCCGTGTGAGGTACTCGGGTAGTTCCAACCAGATCGCGGAGGCGGCAGGCCCCCGAGGGTGTGTCGACAGCGGGTGGGTCAGTACTGCTCGTCCTCGACGAAGGCGTCGTCGTCATCGTCGCCGTAGGCGGCGAGCACGGCATTGGGGTCGAAGCCCGGACCGCTGTCCTTGAGGGACAGACCCATCTCGACCAGCTTCGCCTTGACCTCGTCGATCGACTTGGCGCCGAAGTTGCGGATGTCCAGCAGGTCCTGCTCGGAGCGCGAGATCAGCTCACCCACGGTGTGAATGCCCTCACGCTTGAGGCAGTTGTAGGACCGGACGGTCAGCTGGAGGTCCTCCACGGGCAGGGCCAGGTCGGCGGCGAGCTGCTCGTCGACCGGTGACGGGCCGATGTCGATGCCCTCGGCCTCGACGTTGAGCTCCCGGGCCAGGCCGAACAGCTCGACGAGGGTCTTGCCTGCCGAGGCGATCGCGTCACGGGGACGGATCGACGGCTTGGTCTCGACGTCGATGACCAGCTTGTCGAAGTCGGTGCGCTGCTCGACACGGGTCGCCTCGACCTTGTAGGTCACCTTGAGGACGGGGCTGTAGATCGAGTCGACCGGCATCCGGCCGATCTCGTTGTCAGCGCCCTTGTTCTGAGCGGCGGAGACGTAGCCGCGACCACGCTCGACCACCAGTTCCATCTCAAGCTTGCCCTTGTCGGACAGGGTGGCGATCTTGAGGTCGGGGTTGTGCACCTCGACACCGGCCGGGGGCGCGATGTCGGCGGCGGTGACGTCACCGGCGCCGGACTTGCGGAGATACATCGTGACGGGCTCGTCGTGCTCGGAGGACACGACCAGACCCTTCAGGTTGAGGATCACCTCGGTGACGTCCTCCTTGACGCCCTCGATGGTGGAGAACTCGTGGAGCACGTTGTCGATCTTGATGCTGGTCACCGACGCCCCCGGAATCGAGGAGAGCAGCGTGCGGCGCAGCGAGTTCCCGAGCGTGTAGCCGAAGCCGGGCTCCAATGGCTCGATGACGAACCGGGAGCGGAAGTCGTCGACGACCTCTTCGGACAGGGTCGGGCGCTGGGCGATGAGCACTGTTTCTTCCTTTCCGAGCCCCACCGCTATATGAGGGACTCGAATGCAGTTGTCGAATCTTTTTCAGTCTGCAGTTGTGGCGGGCCTCGGCTGGCCTGAGAGGCTACTTCTTGGAGTAGTACTCCACGATGAGCTGCTCTTGGACCGGGATGTCGATCTGCTCGCGAACCGGAGCCTGGTGGACCAGGATCCGCATCCGGCTGGGCAGCACCTGAAGCCAGGCCGGGACGATCCGCTCACCGTGGGTCTCACGAGCCACGATGAAGGGGGTCAGCTCGAGGGACTTCTCCCGCACGTCGATGATGTCGAACTGGGTCACCTGGAACGACGGGATGTTGACCTTCTTGCCGTTGACCAGGAAGTGACCATGGGTGACCAACTGCCGGGCGTGCCGACGGGTGCGGGCAAAGCCGGCGCGGTAGACGACGTTGTCGAGACGGCACTCGAGCAGCTGCAGCAGGTTGTCACCGGTCTTGCCCTGACGACGAGACGCCTCGGTGTAGTAGCGGTGGAACTGCTTCTCCAGCACGCCGTACGTGTGCCGGGCCTTCTGCTTCTCGCGCAGCTGGAGGAGGTACTCGCTCTCCTTGATGCGGCCGCGGCCGTGCTGGCCGGGCGGGTAGGGGCGACGCTCGAAAGCGGCGTCACCGCCGACGAGGTCGACGCCGAGGCGACGCGACTTCTTGGTGATCGGGCCGGTGTAGCGGGCCATGGGTCTGGGTCTCCTTCAAGTCCTGTGGGTGGGCGCTGCGGTCAGACGCGCCGGCGCTTGGGCGGGCGGCAACCGTTGTGCGGCACCGGGGTGACGTCTTGGATGGTGCCGACCTCGAGGCCGATGGCACCCAGCGACCGGATCGCCGTCTCACGGCCCGAACCGGGGCCCTTGACGAAGACGTCGATCTTCTTCATTCCGTGCTCCATGGCACGCCGACCGGCGGCCTCGGCCGCCATCTGCGCGGCGAACGGCGTGGACTTGCGCGAACCTTTGAAGCCGACGGTGCCGGCAGAGGCCCACGAGATCACCGCACCCGTCGGGTCGGTGATGGTGACGATGGTGTTGTTGAACGTGCTCTTGATGTGGGCCTCGCCCTGAACGACGTTCTTCTTCTCCTTGCGGCGCACCTTCTTGGCGCCGCTCTGGCGACTCTTGGGGGGCAATGCGATCTCCTGCGTCTAGCTGGTCGATGAGGTCTGGTCGGGTCGGCGCCGTGGTGGTGAGCCGAGCCCGGAGGCGGCTACTTGGCCTTCTTCTTGCCGGCGACGGTGCGCTTGGGGCCTTTGCGCGTGCGCGCGTTGGTCTTGGTGCGCTGACCGCGGACCGGAAGGCCCTGACGGTGCCGGCGGCCCTGATAGCTGCCGATCTCGATCTTGCGCCGGATGTCGGCCTGGACCTCACGACGGAGGTCACCCTCGATCTTGTAGTTGGCCTCGATCTCGTCACGGAGCTTGACCAGCTCCTCGTCGCCCAACTGGTGGACGCGGAGGTCGGGGTTGATCCCGGTGGCCGCCAGCACCTGCTGGGCGCTGGTGCGGCCGATGCCGTAGATGTAGGTGAGTGCGACCTCGATGCGCTTGTCACGCGGTAGGTCGACACCAACAAGGCGTGCCATGTGGCAGTTGTCCCTTTCGGTTCACGGTGGTGTGGTCGTGTTGCGTCTCGCACCGAGCGGTCGAGCTCCGGCCATCCGTTCCGGAGGTGGTTCACCGTCCGAGGACGGCTGAGCGAACACGTGGTTTCGATATGGAGTTCTCAGTGCGGCCAGGCTGCGAGCCTGACCTGTCTCGTCAGCCCTGCCGCTGCTTGTGGCGGGGGTTCTCGCAGATCACCATGACGCGGCCATGGCGACGGATCACCTTGCACTTGTCGCAGATCGGCTTGACGCTGGGGTTGACCTTCACGAGGAGGTCCTTTCTGGTGTGCGGCTCGCGACTGCCGAAGCAGCCCTCACTTGTAGCGGTAGACGATCCGGCCTCGGGTGAGGTCGTACGGCGAGAGCTCCACCACCACGCGGTCCTCGGGGAGGATCCGGATGTAGTGCTGGCGCATCTTGCCGCTGATGTGGGCGAGCACCTTGTGCCCGTTGCTGAGCTCAACCCGGAACATGGCGTTCGGGAGCGCCTCAACGACGGTGCCCTCGATCTCGATCACGCCTTCTTTCTTCGGCATGTCCTCCACAATCTGTCGTTTCCTACCGGTTGGCCCGGGAACCTCCGGCACCCGGTCACAGACCGGCTACCGTGGACCTCGTCGAGCCGCTCCGGGAGCCTCTCCCCGAGCACGCCGGACGACCAACCATCAAGGCAGTCGATTAGCGTGATCCGGGCAGCCGCGAGGCACCACGAAACAGACCCACGTTGGGCCGACACGCCAGTTTAGAACTCCCGACCCCAATTCCCTAATCGAGGCCGAGCCAGGTCACCTGGGGTCGCCGCCATCCCGACAGTCCCGACAGCGATCGGGTGAGGCGGTCCGTGGTGCCGGCTGCTCGCCGGGTTGCTGGCCGCCGGTGGTCACTCCTGTCACCGCTTTCACAAGGTATGTAGGGATCGCTGCACTTACCTCGATGAACGACGCACGGTAAGTGCAGGCATCACCACATACCTTGTGAAAGCAGCAACCCGTGTGCCTGCTGTGACCAGCGTCGCGGGGCCGGGCCGGGGAGGGTCATCGATTGGGCCGAAACTGCATCCCCGCCCGTCTGCCGCGGTGCTGTGGTGGCCCCGACCCATCTCCCGCGGTCCTATGGTGGCTGAGGACCCGGAACACGACGCACTTTGCCACTACAAGACCGCGGCAGACGCCCCCCAGGAGCAGGTCAGGCAGCACCAGGGACCCGGACAGAGACGTCGACCACGGCGGTGCTCACCCGTCGTCGCTGCCCCATCGACCGCCACCACCGGCGACCAGCAACCCGGCCGGCACCCCTACCACAGCGGCGCCGACCAGAGGCCCGAACCCCGAAGCCCGAACCTACGAGCGGCGGAAGGTGCGCAGGCTGACGGCGGCGAGGAGGCGGCGGCTGCGGGAGGCCGAGGAGGACATTGCTCGGCGCTCGGCGGTGACGTCACCCCAGAAGGAGTCGGCGGCGCTCATCGGGGGCGGCTCGGGCCCGAAGACGTAGCCGTCGGCACGCCGAGCGAGGGTGGGGGCGGTGGCTGAGGCCATCTGCACCGACTGCTCCCGGCGGGTGACCACACCGCCCGCAGGAACCGGTTGACCGAGGTCGCGGGCATGGTCGACGAGCTCACGCCAGGCTCCGGCGACCTGCGTGGAGGTGCGCGGGGAGCGGCGGCGCAGCCGGCGACGCACCGCCTTGGCGACGATGATGCCGGCGGCAAGCAGGCCGAGGACGGCCAGCGGGATGCCGCCGTAGATCAACAGGGCTCGCGCCCAGCCAGGGAGCAGCGGACCCTTCTCCGGTGACGGCTTGGGGTCGTCAGTCTTCGCCTTGTCCGCCTTCACGTCCACGTCCGCCTGGTCGCCGGCCGTGGTCGGCGGCGGGATGGGGGCCGGCGGTGGCACGTTGGTGCCGCCGACGTTCTGCTGGCTTTCGGGCGGCAGCTTGGCGGGGCGCTGGGTGCCCATGAACGCCGAGGTCGGCAGCGTGCGCCACGAGCCGTCGGAGACCTGGATCTCGACCCAGGCGGCGACGTCGGAGCCGCGGACGACGCCGTTGCGGGGGACAACCGCTCCCATCACGACGCGGGCGGGGACGCCGATCTGGTTGGCCAGCAGTGCCATGGTGGCGGCGTACTGCTCGTCGTTCCCTGCGATGATCGGCGAGTTGACGAACTCGGCGAGGCGCCCCTGGGAGTGGCCGGCGTGGTAGATCTGCTCGGCCGGCGCGACGCCGTCGGTGTAGCGACCCTCCTCGCGCAGGTGGTCGGCGACCGCGAAGACCCGCTTCATCAAGGTCTTCTCGTCCTTGGACCACTCTGACGCCTGGGCCTGCAGGAACGCGGCGGCCGTGCCGGCCGCACCGACCGGCCCACCAGGCACGGAGTCGGCATCTACGTCGCCGTCGGGGATCACGGCGGTGAAGGAGTACTCGTCGCCGGGTCGCAGCCCGGCGGGTACGACGCCCGCGGACGTGGCCAGGTTGTAGCGGAACGAGTCGGCCTCGGCGGTCAGGTCGGCACTTCGGAACCGGATGCCCTGCAAGGCACCGACGGTGGGCAGCCAGACACCGGAGTAGCCCTCGCCGAGCTTCACGGTGACCTCGACGTGGTCGCCGGACACCGGGTTGGCGATGGTGGAAGACACCCGTTGATAGGTGTCGTCGGAGGCGCCGGGGATCGCGTTGTTCGAAGCGCCCCAAACCTTGCCGTCATAACTGTCCAGCGTGGCGAACCGGACCAGCGTGCCCTCGGGGACGCCGAGGATCGAGAACAGGTCGGTGGTGTAGAGGTTCTCTGCTGGCGGGTTGTGGGGGACCTCGACGTAGCGGCGGAAGGACGCGAGCGGCGATGGGTAGCGGCCCACGTCGAACGGTCGGTCGATCACATCGCGCAAGATCACCCGCTGCTCGCTGGGGTCGGCGCCACCGAGTGCGACCGGTGCCGCGGCCGTGCCGGCGAGCACCAGCAGAGCGCCGGCAACCGCGCCACGCCCGATCCGACCCGTGCTGCCTGCGAGGTCCACGGCGGTGCGTTGGCCGCGGACGGCGATCCAGGCCAGGAGTACCACCGAAAAGACGACCCCTTGGACGAGCACGGACTGGGGATGATCCAGGCCGAGCAGGATCACCACTGCCCACAGCGCAAGGAGCACGGTGGCCGGCGCGATGGCCCGCAGCCAGCGCGGTCCGGAGCTCCATGAGGTGGCGGCCATCGCGCCAGAGCCAGCGAGCAGACCGAGCGCCCAGGGCAGGGTGAGCAACGGACCGCGGCCATCCACCGGCGGCAGTGTGGTGAGCAGGTCTTTCCACCCGAAGACGAGCTGGTCGGTGAGCAGACGCCAGGTGTGCGGCACCGGCCAGATCGCCGGCACCTCGCGCAGGCAGAGCACCCCGCCCAGCAGGTAGAACACGGCGACCGCAGCCACCAGCGACAGTGCGCGCGGCCACCGCAGGTGCACCACGAACATGCCGGCGGCGGTGCCGAGCAGCAGTCCGAGGAGGCCGACGACGAGAAACTGGTAGCCGTCGAAGGACGGCGCCAACCCGGTGAGGGCGAGCGCACCGGCAGTCGCGGTGAACCCAGCGTCAACCAGGCGCACCCGTCGAGGCAGCCACCACCGACGCTCGCGGACGGCCGCGGAGGCGGCACCTGCGGGGTTGGGTGTCGGTCTCGGCGGCGCCACCGGTGGAGGTGGGGGTGCGGTGATGGTCACTGCAGGCTCCACCTCAGCAGTGCACCCAGGTCCGCCTTGTCGGCGAGGTGCAAGATCGGGACGCCGTCGGCATCGGTGGCCCGGCTGTTGAGGCGACGATCCACGACCATGGCGATCCGGCGCACCTCCGGCCCGAACACGGACGCCGCGAGCCGCATCTCGGCGAAGGAGGCGCCGGGACCGGTGACCAGGAACAACAAGCTGGTGTCCGGTGAGACGCTGCCTGCCCGCTGGGCCGAGGTCGCGAGACCGGTGCGGCCGAGCCGGGCGCGACAGATCGCGTCGAGCGCGACGTGGCCGTTGTTGCCGGTGGCGGCCTGGTCCCCGCACATGAACGAGGTGTCGAACTCGTCTAGGACAGCGCGTACGGCGAGCGAGGCGGCGACCGACATGGCGATCTCGAAGTCCTCCGGGTCCGGCCAGGACTCGACCATGTCGTCGACGACGACGGTGGCATGGGAGCGGCGAGTGTCGAGATACTGGCGCACCAGCAGCTCGGTGTGTCCGGCCGCTCCCATCGCCTTGGCCGAGGACCGCCAGTGCACGTGGCGTAGGTCGTCGCCAGGGACGTACTCCCGCAGCGCGTGGAAGGCCAGGTCGCTCTGCGACACGGCGTCGGTGGAGACTCCCTCGAGGTCGCGCAGCAGCCCGGCCCCGAGCGACTCCAGCGGGACCATCTCCGGGCGGACCAGGATCTCGGGCACGTCGGTCCAGGACAGGTCGCGCGAGAAGATGCCCAACGGGTCGCCGCGCCGGGTGATCGCCGGGCCGACCGGAATGACCCCCCGCGCCTCGGTGCGGATGGTGAAGGTCTCCTCGTGGGAGGCATCGGGGGCCAGCGCTGGCAGACCGTAGCGGTGCACCCGGTCACCGACCGGGAGATCGAGCATCGAGGGCAGCATCCGGGCCGAGGCGAGGTTGGTCACTGTCACCGAACCTGCCACCGAGTCGCCGGCCACCACCCGCAGCGGCTCCAAGAACAGGTCGACCCGGACCCGAGTGCGTCCGAGCAACAAGGGCACCGCCAGCACGAGCAGAGCCAGGCAGGCGACCGCGAGGGCGGATGCCTCTCGCCAGTGCAGCCGCGAGGCTGCCACGGCAGCAGCGATCCCCAGCCCGGCAATCACCCACCCGGTCGGGTTGACGATGCCGAGCAGCGCCCGGATCCGCCTGGTCGGCGACCTTTCCACGTCGGTTGCCTCAGGCGACTCGGTCGGTCGGCGGCGAGACGGCGTCGACCAGCCGCGAGATGACACTCTCGATGGTGACCCCGGTGAACTGCGCCTCCGCGTCGAGCAGCAGTCGGTGGCAGAGCACCGGCTCGGCCAGCTCCTTGACGTCGTCGGGCACGACGTGGTCACGCCCGTCGGCGGCCGCCCAGGTCTTGGCGACCCGGACGAAGGCCAGACAGCCGCGAGCGGAGAGGCCGAGCTTCACGTGCGGCATGCGGCGCGACTCCTCCGCCAGCTCGGCGACGTAGGAGACCACAGCCGGGTCGACGTACACGTCGTCGGCCAGGCCGCTCATCTGCGCAATGGTCTCGGCGGTGATGGCCGGCGCCACCAGAGCGGCGCGGTCACGCACCCGCGCGTTGACGAGCAACTCGATGGTGGCCGAGCGATCGGGATAGCCCAGCGACGTCTTCATCAAGAACCGGTCGAGCTGCGCCTCCGGCAGCCGGTAGGTGCCGGCCTGCTCGATCGGGTTCTGGGTGGCGATGACCATGAACGGGCGGCCGACCGGGTGCGGCTGCCCGTCGACGGTGACACGTCCCTCTTCCATCACCTCGAGCAGGGCGGACTGAGTCTTGGGCGACGCCCGGTTGATCTCGTCGGCAAGCACGATGGTGTGGAAGACCGGGCCGGGGTGGAACTCGAAGCCGCCCTTGTGCTGGTCGTAGACGGTGACGCCAGTGACGTCGGCGGGCAGCAGGTCGGGGGTGAACTGGATCCGGGCGTGGCTGCCCTGGACGGTGTTGGCCAGCGCACGCGCCAGCATCGTCTTGCCCGTGCCGGGCACGTCCTCGAGGAGGATGTGGCCCTCGGACAGCAGGCAGGTCAAGGTGAGCCGGACGGCGTGCCGCTTGCCGAGGACCGCCTTCTCCATGTTGTCGGTCAGCTGGTCGAAGGTTTGCTTGAACCAGCCAGCCTGGTCCGGGGAGATCGTCATGTCATCGCTTTCTGCTCTGGCGCCTGTGTTCTGGCGCCGCATTCAGGCTAGGGCACCGGGTGGGCTCAGCCCGGCCAATCGAACCGATCGGTCGCGCTGGCGGAGGAACTCGTGCAGCTGGCCCGCACCGTCTTGCCGGGGTCGCCGAAGTAGAGGGTGGTCTGCTTGGTCGTGTCGTCGGAAAGGCTCACGGTGCCGAGGTCGCCGGCACCGTCGGCCGAGACGGAGCAGCTGACCGGCCCGAAGAAGTGGTGCACCTCGAGCACGATGAAGCCGCAGGAGGAGTCGGTGCAGTCCGGGTTGGCATCTCCGCCAGTGTGGCAGGGGTTGGCGCCGGAGTCGTTGCACTTGTCACCACGGCTGATATCGACCGTCGCCGGAGGCGGATCATCGGTGGACTTCTGGAAGGTCAGCGGTCCGACCCGCCGTCCGCGTGGGGTGTCGCGGACGGTGATGCCGATGTGCTCCGTGACCGAGTAGCCGAGGTCCACGGTGCCGGTCGTCAGGGTCTGGGTGTCGACGGCGTCGATATGCCAGGTGGTGCCGGGGCGGCGGTCGCTGGTGAAGATGACGTCGACCGGTGCCCCGTTGGGGTCGACCTCGATCTGCCAGCGCACCTTGGTGCCGTCGGTCAGCACCGGGGTGGCCTTGACCATGCCGGAGGTGAGCGGGCCGTAGGTCTGCACCCGCTGCGTGCTGGAGGTGCTGCACTGGCCACCCTCGTTGCAGACCTTGAGGACGACGTCGTGAGGCCGGTCGTTGTCGCCTACTGAGATGGTCTGCTGGACCGAGCCGGTGGCCTGCTGGTTGCTGACTGGAGAGCCGTCGACCGAGATGGTCACCTTCGACTGGTCGCCGCGGGAGTTGGGCACGGTGAAGTTGAGCTGGGCCTTGGTGTCTTGACCGGTCGCCTTCCAGGACCAGGCGCCCCACGAGAGAGGTGCGGCGATCGCCTTCCACGGATCGCTGAAGTCGCTCGTCCGCGCATCCGCGCTGACGGCGGTGACCCGGTAGCGGTAGCTGCGCCCGTCGTACCGGATGCCGGGTATCCGACAGCTGGTCTCCTGGATCTTGGTGCAGCCCGGGACGTTGCGGCCCGCGTCGTCGGTCAGGGTGTAGGTCAGCGCGTCCGCGGAGCCGCTGAGCACCGGCTTCCACGACACCAGCAACGTCACCGTCTCGCCTCCGGTGGGCTCGAGCGGCGTGATCACCGGCGGGTCCGGAGTGCCGGGCGATCCACTGGACTGAAGCGGTCCAGAGGTGAGCCCGGGGCCCCAGCCAGCGGAGTTGTGGGCGTAGACGGTGAATCGGTACTTCTTGTTGTTGTCCAGCGGAGCGGCGATGTAGGAGCGCGACGTCACGTAGTCCCTGTGGCCCTGCCACACGACGCGGTACTTGTCGATGTGCTTGCCGTTCAGCGTCGGTGCCGCCCACGTGATGGTGAGCTGGCCGTCCCCGAGCTTGCTGGCCGCGATCGGGCCGACGACTCCGGGAACGCCCTCGGGCTCGGCGGGCTTGGACCTACCGCTGTAGTCGGACCAGCCGACGGCGTTGTGGGCGCGCACGGTGAAGGTGTACGCCGTCCCGTTGTCGAGGCCGGAGAACCTACACGACGTGGTGGGGCAGGTCCGGGTAGCGCCGTTGCTCGCCTTCACCTCGTAGCGGTCGATGGGTGACCCGTTGTTGGCCGGCGCTCGCCAACTCAGGCGCACCTCGCCACTGAACTGTCCGTCGCCGATCACCGGCGCACCGGGGATGTCTGGGACGCCCAACAGTCTGACGGTCAACAGGTTGCTCGCTTGCCGGTCCGGCTGATCGGTGTCGGCGACATCGCTCATCGTCACCCGGAAGGTGGCGTTGCCCTGCGCCGCCGCGGCGGCCGAGATCCTGACCCGGTCTCCGCCGGCCTTGGTCGCGGTCACACCTCGTCCTCGGACGGCATCGACGCTCACCACGGTGGGACGGCCGTCGGGGACACCCGGGGTCAAGTAGCGACCGAGGTCGAGGGTCCGTGACTCGCCCGCCTTGAGGTCGGTCACCGTGATCGGCGCCAACGTGGGCGCGGGCGGCGTCTCGACCCGGACCCTGATCTTGCCGGGCTTGCTGCCGGCCGCGGTCACCAGCAGCACACCCTCCGTGCCGGTCTTGGCCGACCCGGTGGCGGCGACCTCGATCTCACGGCCGCGGGCGGACACCAGCTTGAGACCGGTGACGTCCTTGGCCCACGTCGCGTGGTAGACCAACGACGCCAGTTGGTCGGGAGTGCTGGTGAAGACGTGGCACAGGCTGGCGATGTCCAGCGGTCGGGTCTCGCCGCTGGTCAGTGTGATCGGGGCCTCGGGGCAGGACAGGATCGGAGCCGCGTCGCCGACCTGAACCGGGATCGACAACACCACCGGCTGCCGCTCACCGCGGGCGCTCACCTCGACCATTGCTGCCCCCGGCCCGCGGTAGCCGGACGCGGCGCCAACGGTCAGGGTGTCCTGCTTGCCGGCGACCACGGTGATCAGACCGGGGGGCGAGCCGAGCACCTGTGCGGTGGGCGCCAACCGGATCGGCCCGCCCGAGGGGTTGACGATGTAGTCGCCCAGGGACACCTTGCGCTGCTCGCCAGGCCCCAGCTTGATCAGCGCCTTCGCCTTGACGTAGGGCAGCCCGGAGCCGGTCGGTGGGACGTAGAGGTTCGCGGTGGCCACACCTCCGTCGGCGTCCTCCACCCGGAACGGGATCACCCGGGCATGGTCGTCTCGGAGCACGGTGATGCGGCCACCCGGAGTCACCTTGGCGTCCGCGGCGTAGACGTCGGTCACCCGGAGCTCGGAGGTGGGTCCGTCGGGGTCGTAGGCGGACTTGAGGACGTTCACCCGGACGGCAGCGGAGTCGTCGGCATTGCCGAACGCATCAGCCACCACCGGCGGATTGTTGTACGGCTCTGCGGTGCGCACCGTGATCGTCGACTGGGTGGTGTCCACGCCGTTGCTGAGTCGATAGACGACCTCGATGTTGCGGCCCGCAGCTCGTTTGGGAGTCTGCACGAGCACCGGACCGGCGTCGCCGGCCAAGGTCACCCCCGCCGGGGGGTCGACCAACTCGACCGTGGCCCGATCGCCGGGAGCGACGTAGTCGTTGGCCATCGGGAACACAGTCGCCTGCCGACCGGGCTCGACGGTGAGGTCGTCGGCCACCGCCAGTGGCGGCTGGGGCAGCCCGGGGGCGGTCACCGCGACCCGAGCAGTGCCCGTGGCGCGGCCACCGCGTGCATCGGTGATCAGATAGTCGAACTCGTCGGTGCCGGTGCTGGTCGGGTAGGCCTGGTACTCGATCGAGTTCGCCCCGATCTTGACCACCCGGCCGAGCGCGGGTGCCGAGCCCAGGCCGATGACCGTCACGCCGTCGCCGTCCGGGTCGATGCCCGAGCCGGGGAGCCGCAGGGTGACCGTGTCGCCGGCGACCACCCGACCCTCGAGGATCGGCGCGACGGGCAGTTGGTTGTGCTTGGTCTCGGGGAGCACGGTCACCTTGATCCGGCCGGGCGCCGTCTCGCCCTGGGAGTTGCGGGCGACGTAGGTGATGGTGACGGTGTTCGCGGTCCGTACCCGCTCGGGTGCGACGTAGCGGACCAGGCGTCCGGACGTGAACGCCTCCCCCACTCCCTTGGCTGAGCCGTCGGGTCCGGTCACCTCGAGCCGTCCGGACTTCTGTCCGGCGACATCGCCGACCAAGGTGAGCTGGTCCCCGGAGGGGCTGAAGTCGTTGTCGAGCACCGGGATCGCGGCGCTGGAGCCCTCTCGCACACTCACCTGGTCGGTCTCGGTCACCGGGGTGTTGTCCGGCGGGACCGGACGCTGGGTGACCTGGACCTCGCCTACCGCGGTCTGCCCGCCGTTGCTGACGACGTAGCGCAGCACTTGTGCCTTCGGACGCAGCTCGCCTTCTCGCGCACTGATCCGCAGCCAGCGGCCGTCGACGACCGCGATGTCCAGCTGCCCGGACGAGAGCGCGCGGGCCGACTGCACCATCAGCACACCCCCGCCTGGGTCGTCGTCATTGGCTAGCACATCGACGATGGCCGGGGAGGTGCCGTAGAGGGTGGCGGTGTCGGGCATCGCCACCGGCCCGCGCCGCTCGCGCTGACGGACGTCGACGCGGATCTTGCCGCTGCCGAGCGGAGCTTCGCCGTACGCCGCGTCGTAGTCGAGGAAGTAGGACTTGGCCTGGGTCGCCCGGAACGAGATGGTCGCCTGGGTCAGGTCGGTCTCCACCTGGGCGCCACGTGGACTGGTCACCTCTCCGGCGAGACGGAGCTGCGCATCGGGCGTGAGCGGATCGGCGCCGGGCAGGTCGTTGGCCAGCGGACGGATGGTCACCCGTTGACCGACCTCGGCGGTGACGATGTCCGGCTCGGCGGTGGCAGCCACCGGCTCGTCCCGATCAGGGTCCTGCACCCGGAACGCGAGCTGCTGGGGGACCGGCTGCGACCGACCGTCGCTGACGGCATAGGTCAACTTGACCGATCCCGGGCGCGTCGGCGCGGTGAACCGGATCCGGCCGTCGGTCGTCGTCCGCACCGACGCACCGGCGGTCCCCTCGGGCAAGGTCGCCGACACCACGTCGAGCGCGTCGCCGTCGGCCGGGTCACGCCAGTCACTGAGCACCGGCAAGGTGATGGTGCCACTCGGCGCCACCGCCCAGGTCTTGGCCTTGAATCCCTGGCGCAGCCGGGGCGCCTGGTTGCCCTTCTTGCGAGCACCCACGGTGATCCGAGCATGTGCACCCACGTCGCGGCGGCCGTCGGTGATGTAGTACTCGTACGTCGCGTTGCCGGAGGCGTTCGGACCCAGTTGGAACTGCACCGTCTGACCATCCGGGCTGATCGTCGCGGGGGCCGACTGACCCGACAGCTGCTCGACCGAGCTGACGGCGAGCATCCTGCCCGCCGGAGCGGAGTCGTTGTCCAACGGATGGGTGACGGTGGTTCGGCCGGGACGCGCGCCGAAGCTGTCGTTGCGGGCCTTCGGCGGCCGTCGGTCGCCGGGGTTGTCGTTGTGCTGCTCGGAGCTCTTGTCGTTGTCGGCGTTGGGGTTGCGGAACGCCTCCCAGTTGTCGATCTTGGTCGGGGCGTCGTCGATGTTCCACACGGCGCCAGAGAGCCGGTCGTTGAGCAGGATCTGGCCCCGGTTGACCCGGAAGACCAAGTCGCTGGTGTGGTGGTTGAGGGCCACCGTCGACGCCTCGCCCCCGGCGCAGCGCGAGGAGACATAGCCTCGTCCGCCGGACCAGGCACCGAACTCACAGGTGCCCAGCCGCACCGGCGCGGTCGGACTGCCCGACTCGACCGTCGCGATCGTCTCGAGTGCGCCGGTGGTCAGGTTCACGCTGATCAGCGCGGTCGGTGTCTCCAACAGGACCGAGTCGGCATCGGGCCCAGGCTGCTGCAAAACCGAGCCGACGTCGACGACCGCGCGGGCCCCCCCGACGACCGTGAGCTGTCCGGTCGCCTGGTCGAGGATGACCGGGGTCTCGCCGACGGCGGTGACGGACGGTGCCCCCTCCAGGGGCACTTCGAGGTCTTCTGACGTGGGGTCGGCCAGGCCTGCGCCGTCGGCGGCGAGGCGAGTAAGGGTGTCGGTGCGCGCCGAGGCCACCAAGACAGTGCCGCTCTGCGTGACGGCGAGACCGGCGTTGGCTCCGGCCTGCGCCTCTGGAGTGGTGTCCCGATCGACCTCTGCCACGCTCGGCAGAGCACCCTCCGGTTCGACTCGGGTGGCCCAGACTCGGCCGTCAGAGGTGTCCAGCACGGCGAGGGTCGAGCCGGCGAGCCACACCTGGGAGGTCTGCGGCAATTGGGCCTGCTGTCCCTCGACCGGAGTGGACGTGGTCGGGTCGATCACCGTCAGCCGCCGCGAGGTGAGGTTCTCCCCCACCACGGCGGAGCTCTGCTGAAGGATGTCGACAGTGGAGCGGCTGTCGCTGAAGACGATCGAGTCCAGTTGCCCGATCGGCTTGTTGATCCGTCCGAAGCTGCTGAGCTGGCTGTCGGTGACCCAGATGCCGCCGTCGTTGAGATCGGGCTCATGGGACTGGTAGCCCTGCGCCGAGACGGCGTACGCCACCACGCTCCCGGCGCCCAGCACCAGGGCAAGGTTCAGCGCGACGGCACCGTGCCGCCGGCGATTTCGCTCCGTCGAGCGCCTCATGACCCCTCGCAGCCCATCGTCAGTGCCCGCACGAGGGTAACCCGGAAGGCAACGAACTCGGGCAAATACCGCCAGGAACGGCGGTTGGTGGGGAAGAATGAGGTTGCCTCGGGCTGGTCCAGACCGGCCAAGTCCGCAACAGGATCAGGATGGAGACCTCGTGGAGACCAGTTACATCGGCGGGCCCGGTGTCCTGCTGGCGCGGAGCCGTCGTTGGCTCCTGCTGGATGCCGAGCCGCCGAGCGACCGTCTGGACGAGTGGTGGTCGCTGCTGGGATCCTCGGGCCCGGTTCGCGAGCAGTTGGTCGAGGCATTGGAGCAGGTCTACCCCTTGCACGAGACGAGTCTGGTGCTGGTGGACCTGGACGACCCGGATTCGCCGATCACCTGGGGTGACGGTCACGTCAATGCCGAAGGCGACACCCAGATGCTGAGCGTGGGGGTGCACGGCACCGGCATCGCCAGGCCGTTGCTCGCCGGAGTGGTGCCGGCCGCGTCCGCCGTGCTCCATGTGCCCGCCCAGACTGTTCCTGACGTGATCGACGGCATCCCCGCCGACATCCTCGCCAGCACCGCGACCACTCCGGTCGAGCGGACCTTTTTCAAGCCCGCCGACAGCTACGCCGACGAGGACGAGGCCGCGACCACCGTTCCCCGCATCCCGCTGCCGGACAGCATCTTGCAGCCTCCCGGTGACGGCACCGGTGAGGATGCGGCGGCGCCGTACCTCTCCGATCAGAGCGAGCATCTGCGTCAGTCCACCCACGAGACCGTGCTGGCCGTGCACTGTCCGCAGGGACACGTGACGCCCGCCTACACACCGACTTGCCGCGTGTGCCACACCGCGGTGCCGCCGCAGGAGCCGCGCCGGATCCCGCGACCCCGGCTCGGTGGGCTGCGCCTGCCGAGCGGGGAGGTGGTGCCGCTAGACCGCGGTGTCGTGTTCGGTCGCAAGCCGGCGCCGGTGCCAGGCAGTGCGGACTGGCCGCACCTGGTCACCCTGCCGCAGGACTCCACCTATGTGTCCCGGATGCACCTGCAGATCGAGCTCGACGGCTGGCTGGTGCTCGCTCGCGACCTCGGCTCGCGTGGCGGCACCACGCTGCGGGTTCCTGGGCGACTGCCCCAGCGGATCCGGGCCAACGAGCGCTACGTCTTGGAGCCGGGGCACTCCCTCGACCTCGCCGACTCCTACGAGATCGTCTACGACGCCTCGGCCGAGGACGAGCCGTGACCGCACCCCGGATTCCGGGGTATCGGGCCATCGAGCACCTGGGCACGGGCGGGTTCGCCGACGTCTTCCTCTACGAGCAGGAGTGGCCGCGGCAGAAGGTCGCGGTGAAGGTCGTGCGGCCCGACATCCCCCTCACCGAGCGCGAGAAGCAGCTCTTCGCCAGTGAGGCCGATGCGATGGCGCAGCTGGCGGACCATCCCTACATCGTCACGGTGCTCAACGCGGGGACGACCGACGACGGGCGGCCGTTCCTGGTGATGCGCTATTGCCCGCCGCCCGATCTCGGCGTGCGTGTGCGGGGCAACCCGATGCCGGTCGCCGAGGCGATCAGCACCGGGATCAAGTTGGCCAGCGCGATCGAGACCGCCCACCGCTCGGGAGTGCTGCACCGCGACATCAAGCCCAGCAACGTCTTGGTGACGACCTACTCCGAGCCCGCCCTCACCGACTTCGGGATCGCCGGTCGGGTGCACGAGGTCGAGGGCGACAAAGACGTACGGATCTCCTATCCGTGGTCGCCGCCGGAGATGTTGGACGGACGCTCCAACGGCTCAGTCGCCTCCGACGTCTACTCCCTCGGCGCGACGATCTGGCATCTGCTGGTCGGCCGGTCTCCGTTCTCGATCCCCAACGGCGACAACTCCACCCGAGCGCTCAGCGCGCGCATCCTGCACGCTGCCCCACCGGCCACCCGCCGTCCCGATGCACCGCCGGGGCTCGACCGACTTCTCCAGCAGTGCCTGGCCAAGCAGCCGGCGTACCGCCCGCAGAGCGCGCTTGAGCTCGCCCTCAGCCTGCAACGCATCGAGGCCGCCAGCGGCTACCCGCGCACCCCGATCGCCGTCGAGGGTGACCCGGGCGGCCTGCGTTCACGAGATCCGCTCGGTCCTCCGGACGAGGACGAGACCCGGGTCAAGCCACCGACCGTCGTGTCCGGCTCGGTGCCCCGACCAATCACCGAGGCCAGCGAGCCGGAGGAGACCCGTGACCGAGGTGGTCGCACCACAGCCGCCCTAGTCGCCCTGGTCATCGGCGCCGTGCTGGCCACTGTTGCCACGCTGATCCTGGTCGACCGCAACCGGGACAACTCCTCCGAGCCGAACCCGAGCCCCAGCACGAACGAGACGCCGTCCGTCTTCCCCGACGCACCGAGTGAGCTACCCACCGTCAAGGGCGAACGACACGGCGGGGTCGTCCGCTTCACCTTCACCTACCCCGGCCAAGGCAAGGGCGGCGACACCTGGCAGTGGAGGCGCACTGACACCGGCCAGAGCGGCCGGATCAAGCGACCCGCCGTGACCGTGCGCGCAGCCGACCGGGTCTGCCTCCAGGTTCAGCTCATCCGCCAGGGGCTGTCCTCCCCCACCGCCGACACCTGTGTCGACTGAGGACTCTTCCGTTCGCTGGGTCGAGCGGGTGGTGGCCGCCCGGTAGTCGGTCGGCTTGCTGGCCGTGGACGGTGCTGGCCGACAGGGCAGCGACGACCGGTGAGCGCCGCTCCTGGTCGGGGTCGCTCGCCGGGTCGCTGGTCGTCGGTGGTGACGACCGAC
>JBDHZT010000050.1:0-26729 GCA_039811985.1 Nocardioidaceae bacterium
CGGCGGGTGTGCTGGTCCAAGGTGGCGTTGACTTTGGTGAGCGAGTTCTCGACCTGGTCGAGGCGGCGGGTGTGTTCGTCTTGGGTGGTGGTGAGCGTGGCGAGGGTCTTCTGCATGCCGGCGAAGCGGCGGGTGTGTTCGTCTTGGGTGGACCTGACCTCGGTGATGAGCTCGTAGATCGACTCTGTGTCGTTCTCCAGCCGATCCACGCGGCGACTCAGGCCGCGGCGACTCAGGTTGGGATCGCTCGTCATGCCTGCCACCGTATGCCGGGCCAGCGAGAACCGCCAGCGCGCAGCGAGGACCTGTGGACAGCGCCCGAGGACCCGTCCACCTGCTGGCTGAACAGCTCAGAACAGACGTTCCGTCGGGTCGTCGAGCCCGCGCAGGGCGTCGTAGTCCACGACGGCACATACGATGCCGCGATCCTCGGCGAGGACGCGGGCCTGGGGCTTGATCTCCTGCGCGGCGAAGATTCCACGCACGGCGCCCTTGCCGGTCAGCAGGGGGTCGCGGTTGAGCAGCTCGAGGTAGCGGGTGAGCTGCTCCACGCCGTCGATCTCCCCGCGTCGCTTGATCTCGACTGCGACGGAGTGGCCGGAGGCGTCGCGGCACATCAGGTCGACCGGGCCAATGGCGGTGGGGTACTCCCGGCGTACCAACGTCAGCCCGTCGGCCAGTGTGGCCGGGTGCTCGGCGAGGAGCTCTTGGAGGTGCTTCTCGACGCCGTCCTTCTGCAGGCCGGGGTCGACGCCGAGCTCATGGAGGGAGTCGTGGTGGATCTCCTCGATCAGGATCCGCAGGGTGTCGTCGGGACCCTTGCCCGGGCCGCGGCTGGTCACCGTCCACTCGACCTGGCCGTCCTCGGTGCTGCCCTCGTGCAGGGTGCACGGCGGTGACATCCAGTTCAGCGGCTTGTAGGAGCCACCGTCGGAGTGCACGAGCACCGAGCCGTCGGCCTTGATCATCAACACCCGGGTGGCCATCGGAAGGTGGGCGGTCAGCCGGCCGGCATAGTCGACCTGGCAGCGCGCGACGACGAGTCTCACGGGGAGGCAATCTACCTGCGGTCGGTGGTGAAATGCCTCACGGCACAGCTCCCGGTCCGCGTGGCATGATGCCCGCCATGACCACCCTCCAGGAGAGCTCGGCCGCGCCATCTGGGCGCACCGTCAGCACGGTCGGCGTCGTCGGCCTCGGCACCATGGGCGCCGGAATCGCCGAGGTGTTCGCCCGCAACGGGTACACCGTGATCGGCGTCGAGCAGAACGACGAGGGCGTCGAGCGCGGCCGCCAACACCTCCAGCACTCCACCGAGCGCGCGGTCAAGCGCGGCAAGCTGACCGAAGACGAGCAGGCTGCCCTGCTCGGTCGGATCCGGCTCACCACCGACATGGCCGAGCTGGCCGAGGCCGACGTCGTGGTGGAAGCCGTGGTGGAGTCACTGGAGATCAAGAAGGAGATCTTCCGCCGCCTCGATGAAGTGGTGAAACCCGACACCATCTTGGCGACGAACACCTCATCGCTGTCGGTGACCGAGATCTCCACGGCCAACTCCCGGCCCGGCCGGATCGTCGGGGTGCACTTCTTCAACCCCGCGCCGGTGCAGAACCTGGTCGAGGTGGTGCGCACCGTGGTCACCGAGCCCGAGGTGCTCGCCGAGGTTGAGGCCCTGATCACGGCGCTGGGCAAGAGCCCGGTCATCTGCGGCGACAAGGCCGGCTTCATCGCCAACACCCTGCTCTTCGGTTACCTCAACCACGCCGTCGCGATGTACGAAGGCCGGTATGCCAGCCGCGAGGACATCGATGCCGCGATGCGGCTCGGTTGCGGCTACCCGATGGGTCCGCTCGCGCTGCTCGACCTGATCGGCCTCGACACGGCGTACGAGATTCTCGACACGATGTACCGCCAGGGCCGCGACCGCCTGCATGCACCCGCCCCGATCTTGAAGCAGATGGTGACCGCGGGCCTGCTCGGTCGGAAGTCGGGCCGGGGCTTCTACACCTACGAGGAGCCGGACAGCTCGGTCGTCGTGCCCGACCACCTGACGCCGTCGGCCGACGACGCGCCTCGGCTCAAGCGTGAGATCGATCGGGTCGGCGTGGTCGGCACGGGCACGATGGCGTCCGGCATCATCGAGGTGTTCGCCAAGGCGGGGTACGACGTCACCTACGTGGGCCGCTCCCAGGCCAAGGTCGACGGGGTTCGGGCGAGCATCGAACGCTCCGTGGACAAGGCCATCGGCCGCGGCAAGATGGACGCTGCCGACAAGGACGTGGTGCTGGCCAGGCTGCACGGCTCGAGCTCCCTGGATGATCTGAAGGACGCCGGCATCGTGGTGGAGGCGATCGCGGAGGACCTGCAGGTCAAGAGCACGCTGTTCGCCAACCTCGACGACATCTGCAAGCCCGGCGCGATCTTGGCGACGACCACGTCATCGCTGCCGATCATCGCTCTCGCTCAGGCGACCTCGCGCCCCCAGGACGTGGTCGGGATGCACTTCTTCAACCCGGCGCCCGTCATGCGCCTGGTCGAGGTCGTCTCCACCGTGGCGACCGACGACGACGTGGCCGAGACGACCCGGGCGCTGTGTGCCGAAATCGGCAAGCATGCGGTCTCCTGCGGCGACCGGGCGGGCTTCATCGTCAACGCGCTGCTCTTCCCCTACCTCAACGACGCGGTCAAGATGCTCGAGGCGCACTACGCCTCCGCCGACGAGATCGACACGGCCATGAAGCTGGGCTGTGCGCTGCCGATGGGCCCCTTCGAGCTGCTCGACGTGGTGGGCAACGACGTCTCCCTGGCGATCCAACGTGAGCTCTACTTGGAGTTCCGTGAGCCCGGCTTCGCCCCCGCCCCCCTCCTGGAGCACCTGGTCACCGCCGGCTACCTCGGCCGCAAGACCCAACGTGGCTTCCGCGACTACCGCACCGCCTAGCCGTCAGGTGCCTGGCCGCCTGGGGTGCTGGCCGATGGGGCTCCTAACCGGGGAGGCGGGCGGTGGTCGGGGTCGCTTGCCGGGTTGCTGGCCGCTGGTGGTGCTGGCCGACGGGGCACCTATCGGAGGGGTGGTCGGTGGTCTTGGTTGCTCGCCGGGTTGCTGGTCCGCTGGTGGTCACTGCTGCCCGTGTGACTGCTGTGACCAGAGTCGCGAACTCGGGCAGAAGAACGTCACCGATTGGGCGCAAACGACATGCCAGAGGGCGTTCTCGATGTCGTTTGCGTCCAATCGATGGGGTCCTGGCTCCGGATCGGGCGAAATCGCGTCGATTGTTCCGAAACGGCACATCGATTGGCCCGAAACTGCATCCCGCTCGGCCCCGGATTGCGGTTTGGGCCCAAACGGCAACCCCTCACCCCGCCGAAGACCGCGGCAGACGCCACCATCGCGCAGCAGACCGGCCGACCAGCGACCCAGACAGCAACCCCAGCCGCCGGCGACCTCTCCGGTCGTTGCCCTGTCGGTCGCCACCACCGACCACCAGCATCCCGGTCAGCGACCCGAGCTACCGCGGCGCCCACCCGGCGTGGCCGACCGGTACCTCATCCCTCGGCGCGCTGCCAGGGGGTCAGCCAGGGCGTGGCCGGCATCTCCTCCCGGGCGGCGACGAGGGCATACATCGTCGCGCCGTCGACGCCCTCGCGGATGATGTCGGCGTGGCCGGCGTGGCGGGCGAGTTCCTCGATCAGGTGGAACCAGACCCAGCGGACGTTCCAAGCCTCGACGTCCTGGGGGAACCAGGGCGCCTGTGGCACCGGCACCGGCGTCTCCAGGTCGAGGTCGCGGACAGCCTGGAGCACGGCGGCGCTGACCTCGTCGAAGGCGTCGACGGTGGCGTCGACGGTGTCACTTTCCAGCCAGCTGAACTCGGTGGCGTAGTCCGCCATCTGCTGCTCCTGGCTCCGCTCGTCGACGGGTCGCTCCGGGGCGGCGACGGCGGACGCGAGCCAGCTGCGCTGGACTCCGGCTCCGTGCTTGACCAGGGTGCCGACCGTGAGCGTGCTGGCCGCACCCTGGCGACCGGCCTCGGCGTCGGTGAGACCGAAGGCCGCGGCGCGGAACGCGTCTTGTTGCTGGGCCAGGAAGCCGGCAATGGCGTCCTGTTCGGTCGGTGCAAGTGGGGCGTGGAAGGGCATCAGGACTCCTCGACAGCGTGGGTGAGCGGGCGGTGGGCGTAGAGGTCGCGGAGCAGGGCGAGCTCCGCCCCGTGATGGATCAGCTCGCGGTTGATGTGCAGCACGAGGGTGGCCATCGACTCCTCGGCGTAGGGACCCTCAGCGGGACCACACGGCTGGGCGAGGCCCTCCTCGCCGAGAGCCTCGACGCCGGCCAGCCAGATGGCGACCTGTTCGTCGAGCTGTGCGAGTGCCTGGGCGGCGGTGCCGGCGTAGTCCCAGGACTGGTAGTCGGCGGGCGGGGCGTCGAAGTGCCCGGCATTGCGCATCGCGAGGCAGCCGACGATGATGTGGCCCAGCCGCCAGGCGATGGTGGTGACCGGCGGCGGCACGGGCTCCGGCATCGCGAAGTCGATGACGAAGGCGCCGGATCCGGCCTGAACCGGCGCGGCCGACTGACCACGAGGATGCACGTTCCAGCAGTCGGCCACGGGCTCCCAGAAGTACTCATCGTCGGCGAGGCCGTTCAGGCGGGGCCGCAGCTGGTGCTGCCAGTGCCAGGTGAGCTGCTCGCGGATTTGGGCGTTCCAGTCGATGTCGGTCGTCATGCCACCAGTCTTGCAGCCATATAGGACAGATTCTGTCCGCTATGTGCGCGAGGATGGCGCCATGGCCGAGACCACCCAGCGTCTGCTCACCCTGCTCGGATTGCTCCAGTCCCGACCGGTGTGGACCGGCCCGGAGCTGGCCGACCGGCTCGAGGTGACGACGCGGAGCATTCGACGCGACATCCAGCGACTGCGCGACCTGGGCTATCCGGTCGACGCCGCCCAGGGGCCGGCGGGCGGCTACCGGTTGCGGGCGGGGCGAGCGCTGCCGCCGCTGTTGCTCGACGACGAGGAAGCGATCGCGGTGGCGGTGTCGCTGCAGCTGGCGACGGACACGGTCAGTGGCGCCAGCGACGCCGCGGTGCGCACCTTGGCCAAGCTGGATCAGGTGCTGCCCCCGCGCCTGCGGCACAGCATCCGTGCGCTTCACGACGCTACCGACTCGCTACCGTCGTACGGCGCGCGCGGCGTGGACGGCGAGGCGCTGATGACCATCGCGCGGGCCTGCCGGGATCGGGTGAGGGTGCGATTCGGGTACGCCGACCGCGGCGGCGCCGAGTCGGAACGGACGGTCGAGCCGGTGGGGATGGTGACCGCGGAGCGGCGGTGGTACCTGCTCGCCTGGGATGTCGACCGGGAGGACTGGCGCACCTTCCGGCTGGACCGGGCTCGGGACGTGACGGCGACGACCTGGCGCTTCCCGGCCAGGGAGCACCCCGATCCCGCGGCCTACGTACAGCGGTCGGTGACGGCGGCGCCGTACCGCTTCGTCGCTCGAGTCCTGGTCGCTGCTCCCGCTGAGGTGGTGGGCGAGCAGCTCTCGGCCCGTGCCGCCACCGTCACGCCGGTCGACGAGGGATCATGTGAGTTGGTCGCCGGGGCGGACGACCTGACCTGGTTGGCCTGTCACCTGGCCGTGCTCGGGCATCCCTGGCAGGTGCTCGACCCGCCGGAGCTGCGCGAGGCCGCCGCCAGGCTCGGCGCGCTGCTCAGCGACGCGGGCGCCGCGGTGTCGTGACGGACGGAGCCGGGTGCGCTTGGATGAGACGGGCGGCGTCGCATCGCGTGGCGCACGCTGCGGACCACACCAACGGGGACTGAGCAGCAGACTGACCAGCAGGAGGAGAGCATGGTGGAGATCAGGCGTCTCGCGGTCCTCGAGTCGGGTGAGCCGGCTGTCCGCGTGATCGCTGCGGTGGGCAACCTCGAGCGCGGCGGTGACGCGCGGGTGGCCACCGTGCTGGTCCATGCCGAGCCCGGACGGCCGTGGTGGGGCCGTGAGGCCGACGAGGAAGTCGCGACCGGCGGCCACGACCTGAAGACCCTGATCGACGCGCTCCGCAGCGCCGAGGTCGACATGGTCTGGCCGGGACCGTGGGGTGAGATTCCCGCGGCGGACGTCGTGGCTGCCTGCGAGGAGACGGGGCTGGCCGTAGTCGGCCCCACCAGCGCGACGTTGCGCACGCTCACGGAGCCGGAGCTCCTGGTGGCTGCCGCCGCCGAGGCCGATGTCACCTGTCGCCCGCAGACGCCGACTCCGGATCTCCGACTGATGGAGGTCGACCTGCTCGCGGACTCCCATGGCGTGATCTGGGCGCACGGGATGCGTGAGGTCACGGTTGCCCACGAGGGACACCTGCTGCTGGCCGAGTCACCCCCACCCTTCCTCGGCGGAGACCTGGAGCGACAGATCCGGTCCGCCGCGGTGGCACTCGCCGGATCGGTGGGTCTGGTCGGCGCCGCGGTGGTGAGGTTCTGCGTGGACGAGGCCAACCAGGAGTGCTGGCTGTCCTCGGTAGATCCCTACGCCCGGCCCGAGCATGCGCTGGTCGAGGATGCCACCGGAGCCAGCTTCATGGGACTGCGGATCAGGGTCGCGACCGGGGAGCAGCTCGACCCCGAGCCACCCGCGGCCGACGGCTGGGCCGTCGAGGTGCGCCTCCTGGCGCTTGACCCCGAGGCCGGGCACGCCCCGAGTGGTGGCCGGGTCGAGGTCATCGACCTGCCGGTCGGGACCGGCGTGCGAGTCGACGCCAGCTTGCGTGTCGGCGACCTGGTCGACGCCGTCGCGGACCCGATGATCGCGACGATGAGCGCCTGGGGCCGAGACCGCAGTGAGGCGTTCCGTCGGATCCGGCGCGCGCTGGAGCGCACCGTGGTGGTGCTCCAGCCCGGCACCAGCAACCGATCCGAGTTGCTTGCCCTGCTCGACCGACCCGAGCTGGCCGCCGGACCGGTCACGCTGGGGTGGTACGCCGACCTGGGTGCCGCCGGGGAGCTGGTGCCCGCCGCCGACCCGATGGCCCTGGTCGCTGCGGCGATCGAGTCCTACGAAGCCGACCTGTCGCTGGTGCGGGCGGCCTTCCTCGGCTCGGCCAGGCGAGGCCGGCCGCAGAACCCGGAGGCGGTCGGCACCCGGGTGCATCTGGAGTACCGAGGTGCCCACCATCGGGTGCGCGTGGACCGGATCGGGCCGGATGCCTATCGGATTCACGACGGCAGCGAGATCGTCGCCCGAGTGGACCGGGTTGGTCCCTACGAGCGTCGGATCACCTGCCGAGGCCGCAAACATCGGGTCGTGACGGTGGCGCAGGGCAGCACCTTCCGGGTCGAGGTCGACGGCGTCGCCCACCTGGTCACCCGAGTGGACGGTGCCCCCGTGCGCGCGGCCTGGCCGGCGCTGGTGTCGCAGATCCTGGTCACCCCGGGTCAGCGGGTGGCCGAGGGCGAGCCGGTGGCCGTCTTGGAGTCGATGAAGATGATCTCCACCGTCACCGCACCCTTTGCCGGGGAGGTGCTCGGCGTCGACGTGGTCGCCAACGCACAGGTCGAGCGCAACGCACCGCTCTTCCGGCTGCGCGCCGAAGCCGATGTCCCTGCCGCGGTCGAGGAGGCGGAGGTGAGTCTCGACTCGCTGGCCGCGACCGGTGGCGACCGCGCGAGTGGACCTCACGACGTCTATCGGCGGCTCACCGACTATCTGCTCGGCTACGACCTTGATCCAGCCGGTCTGCGCAGGCTGACGGCAGACCAACGAGCACTGGCCGACGGCGACCCGGGTGACCCGGCGCTGCTGGCCGAGGAGGACGCGTTCGTCGACCTGTTCGCCGAGCTGGGTGGTCTCTATCGACCGCGCACCGAGGCCGAGCCTGGCTACGCCGAGCGTGAGCTCGCCGGCAACACCCAGGAGTACCTGCTGGCCTTCTTGCAGTGGCTCGACGCCGACCGAGCCGGGCTGCCGGAGCGCTACCGGCAGCGCCTGGTCGCCGCCCTGGAGCGCTACGGCGTGCACGGGCTCGAGCACACCGACGAGCTCGAAGAGGCGATGCTGTGGATGTTCCGCTCCTTCGAGCGGGTCCCGGCCGTCGCCCCGTTCGTGATGACGTTGCTGCAGCGTCGTCTGGTGGCACTGCCCACCCTGCGGGACTCGGCCGATGCCGCCATGCGGGAACGGCTCGGCCGGCTGGCCGCCGCGGCACAGGGTCGTCAGCAGCAGGTCGCCGACCTGGCCCGAGATGTCGAGTTCCAGTACTTCGACGAGCCGGTGATGTTCGCCTCCAAGACCCAGGTGCGCGAGGAGATGGCTCGCCACCTGGCCGCCCTCCGGGAGGATCCGACGCGGGCCGACCGGGCCGAGCACGTGGAGCAACTGGTGAACTGCCCACAACCGGTTCGCGGTCAACTGCTGGCGGCCTGGCTCGACAGTGGCAGCGCGACAGACGTCGCAGGCTTCCAATCGGCGATCCTAGAGAGCTACACCCAGCGCTTCTACCGCCTGCGTGACCTGACCGAGCTGGACCATGCCACCGTCGATGGTCGACTCCTCGGCTTCGCCGACTATCGCTACCAGGACCGCCAGTTCCATCTGGTCACCTCCTACCTCGCGCTCGACGACCTACCCGCCCTGGCCCACGCGATCGCCGAGCACCTCGCGAGCGTCCCCATCGACCACGCGGTCGTGGTGGACCTGGTCTGCTGGCGAGAGGAACTGCGGCCGCCCGTCGAGGAGCTCAGCGAGACCGTTCAGCAGATCCTTGCCCGCTGCGACTTCGGACGGCCTCTGCATCGTCTCGACCTGACCATCACCAGCCTGGCCGGCGACCGCCCGGAGCGGGCGCGCACCCAGCACCTCACCTTCCGGTCGGGCGACGCCGGCCGGCTGGAAGAGGACCTGCTCTACCGCAACCTGCACCCGATGCTGGGCAAGCGCCTGGACCTGTGGCGGTTGTCCAACTTCGACCTGACCCGGCTCCCCTCACCCGAGGACGTCTACCTCTTCCACGGCGTAGCCAAGGAGAACCCTCGCGACCACCGGCTCTTCGCGCTGGCCGAGGTGCGCGACCTGGTTCGGGTGGAGGACCCGGCCACCGGACAGACGTCGTACCCCGCTCTGGGCCGGATCGGTCTGGAGGCGTTGGCTGCGATGCGGGCCGCCCTGGCCCAGTTCCAGCCACGCGAGCGGCCCGTCTCCAACCGGCTGGTGCTGTCGGTGCGGCCGACCTGGGACATCCCGCCCGAGGACTGGAACGACCTGGCGATGTCCTACGAGAGCCTCGCCCGCGGCGCCGGGCTGGAGAAGCTCGTGCTGCACGTGCAGATCCCCGATCCCGAGGCCGACGGCGGTCTGCTCGACAAGGTGGTCTATCTGGAGGGCATCGGCAAGGGGCTGATGACGATCCGGCTCGGCGATCCCGGGCCCAACCCGGTGCGGCCGCGCACGCCGTACGCCCAGAAGGTGCTCACCTCGGAGCGGTTCGGTGTGCCCTATCCCTACGAGATCGTCCGGCTGCTCACCACCGGTGGCGCTGCTTCGGGCTTCCCGCCGGGCGACTTCGTCGAGCTCGACCTCGGCGAGGACGGCGAGTCGCTGGTGCGCGTCGACCGCGAGCCCGGGCAGAACACCGCGCACCTGGTGGTTGGGCTGCTGACCAACTACACCGACGTGGTCCCCGAGGGGATGACCCGGGTCGCACTGCTGTCCGACCCGACCCAGGGTCTGGGCAATCTGGCCGAGCCGGAGTGCCGACTGATCAACGCCGCTCTCGCCTACGCCGCCGAGCACCGGTTGCCGATCGAGTGGTACGCCGTCTCGTCGGGCGCGCTGATCGCGATGGACTCCGGCACCGAGAACATGGACTGGATCGCGCTCACGCTGCGGCGCATCATCGAGTTCACCCAGGCCGGCGGGGAGATCAACATCATCGTCACCGGCATCAACGTCGGCGGCCAGCCCTACTGGAACGCCGAAGCCACCATGCTGATGCACACCAAGGGCATCTTGGTGATGACGCCGGCGAGCGCGATGGTGCTCACCGGCAAGCAGGCGCTGGACTTCTCCGGCGCCGTGTCGGCCGACGACAACTTCGGCATCGGCGGCTACGACCGGATCATGGGCCCCAACGGTCAAGGGCAGTACTGGGCGCCCAGCTTCGCCGACGCCTGCGCGCTGCTGCTTCAGCACTACGACTATGCCTATGTGGTGCCGGGGGAGCGGTTCCCCCGCCGGCGGCCGACCGCGGACCCGCTCGACCGCGACGTGCGGACGGCGTCGCACGCCGCCGTGGCGGGCTCGTCCTTCGAGACGGTGGGCGAGGTATTCGGTGCCGACACCAACCCCGATCGCAAGATGCCCTTCGACATGCGGTCGGTGATGGCGGCCGTCGCCGACGCCGACTGTGCGCCGCTCGAGCGGTGGAAGGCATGGGCCGACAGCGACACCTCGATCGTGTGGGACGCCACCGTCGGCGGCATTCCCGTCTGCCTGCTCGGGCTCGAGTCCCGGACCGTGCCGCGGCGCGGCTTCGTGCCGTCGTACGGCCCGCCGTCGTGGACCTCGGGCACGCTCTTCCCGCAGTCCTCGCGCAAGACCGCGCGGGCGATCAACGCCTGCAGCGGCAACCGACCGCTCGTCGTGCTGGCGAACCTCTCCGGCTTCGACGGCTCTCCGGAGTCGATGCGCAACTGGCAGTTGGAGTACGGCGCCGAGATCGGCCGTGCGGTCACCAACTTCGACGGACCGATCGTCTTCGTGGTGGTCTCCCGCTACCACGGCGGTGCGTTCGTGGTGTTCTCCAAGGCGCTGACGGAGTCCATGGAGATCGCCGCGGTCGAAGGCTCGTATGCCTCGGTGATCGGCGGCGCCCCCGCCGCAGCCACCGTCTTCGCCCGCGAGACCAAGCAGCGCACCGAGGCCGACCCCCGGGTGATCGCCGCCCGGGAGGAGGCGGCGTCGGCGACCGGCAAGCAGGTCGCTCGCGCCCGGGCTCGGATCGCCGAGATCACCGCCGAGGTGCGCTCGGAGAAGCTCGGCGAGGTCGCCGACGAGTTCGATGCCATCCACACCATCGACCGTGCCCTCCAGGTCGGGTCGGTGGACCGGATCATCGCCCCCGCCGACCTGCGACCGTGGGTGATCGAGGCCCTCGAGCGGGGGATGGCCCGCTTCCGGTGAGGTGTGTGCTCGCCTCCGGCATGATGGGGCGATGCCTCGCTGGATAGCAATCCTTGTCCTCTCGCTCGGGCTGGTGGCGTCGATGGTCTCGCCGGCGAGCGCGAGTGCCCCGACCCCGCCGCCGACGGGGACCGACTTCGACTATCAGCTCGGTGGCAAGGCGCCCTTGCCGGCCAACGTCGGCATCGTGGTCCGCGATCGGTCAGCCAAGCCGGCGAAGCACGCCTACTCGATCTGCTACGTCAACGGCTTCCAGACCCAGCCCGACGAGAAGCGCTTCTGGCGACACGGGCATCCGCGGCTGCTGCTGCGTGAGGACGGTCGGCCGGTCAAGGACGAGGTCTGGGGCGAGTGGCTGCTCGACATCCGCACCCCGGCCAAGCGCAAGGCACTGGCCAGGATCATGGGCCGATGGGTCAAGGGCTGCGCGAAGCACGGCTATCGCGGTGTGGAGTTCGACAATCTCGACTCCTTCACGCGCAGCCACCATCTGCTGAAGGCCAAGCACGCGAAGAAGTACGCCCGCCTGCTGGTGCGCGCCGCGCACCGGAACGGCCTGGCGGTGGCGCAGAAGAACTGGGCCGGCTGGGACGGCACGACGGTCGGCTACGACTTCGCCATCGCCGAGGAGTGCGGACGGTGGCGCGAATGTCGCGCCTACGTCGACGACTACGATGACCAGGTGCTGGTGGTCGAGTATCGCCGCAGGGACTTCCGCTTCACCTGCCGCCACTGGGGCGACCGGTTGGCCGTCGTGCTCCGCGACGTAGACCTGACTCCCGACGGGGTCCACGACTATTGCTGAGCCACGCTGCCGTCCTGGCAGCGCAGTAGCCTGGCGGGCGTGACCGCCAAGATCCGGGCCAACTCCGTGCTCCCGGCCCGCCGCGAGCCGATCACACTGCACACCGCCGACGGCCTCGACCTGGTCGGCGAGCTGGCGTTGCCGGCCGAGCGCGATCCGGTCGCCACCCTGGTCTGCCTGCACCCGCTACCCACCCATGGCGGCATGATGGACAGCCACGTCTTCCGCAAGGCGGCCTTCCGACTCCCCGCCCTGGCCGGCCTGGCCGTGCTGCGCTTCAACACCCGAGGCACGTGGAGTGTGCAGGGTCGCAGCCAAGGCGAGTTCGACAACGCGGTGGGGGAGCAGTACGACGTCGCGGCGGCGATCGAGTATGCCGAGTTCCACGATCTCCCCGACGTCTGGCTGGTCGGCTGGTCGTTCGGCACCGACCTGACCCTCATGCACGGTCTCGATCCCCACGTGACCGGTGCGATCCTGCTCTCGCCGCCGCTGCGCTACTCCCGCCCCGAGGACCTCGCGCGCTGGGCCGAGTCCGGCAAACCCGTGACCGCGCTGGTGCCCGAGCACGACGACTACCTGCGGCCGCCGGAGGCGACCGAGCGTTTCGCGGCGGTGCCGCAGGCCGAGGTCGTCGCGATGGCCGGATCCAAGCACCTGTGGGTGGGCGACACCGAGCGGGTCCTCGACGAGATCGTGCGACGGGTGAACCCAGCTGTCGTCGTACCCCTGCCGCGGACGTGGGACGGCCCGATGGAGACTGCCGACACCTCGGCCTACAACGCCCACAACCTGGACGCCTACCGCGACGTACCGATCCCTGGCCCGCTCCGCTGAGCCGGCGCCCGGATGCGCGTTGACCTGGTCGTTGACCACGCCTTCGTCTCGTAATACTCTGAATAGAGTATTACGAGAGGGAGACTCATGGCGGCGCGCGCACCCAGCAACCTGCTGGCGCTGGCAGTGTTGTCCTGCCTGGCCGAGCGGCCCATGCATCCCTACGAGATCTCGCAGACCCTGCGGGAGCGGGGCAAGGACCAGAGCATCAAGCTCAACTACGGAGCCCTCTATGCCGTGGTCGACAAGCTGGCTGCCAGCGGGCTGATCGAGGCCCGGGAGACGGTGCGACAGGGCCGGCGGCCCGAGCGGACGATCTACGTCCTCACCGAGGACGGCCAGGCCAAGCACGACGGCTGGCTCGCCGAGCTGCTCCGCAGCCCGCGTCGGGAGTACGCATCTCTCGAGGCCGGCCTGGCCCTGGTCGGAGGATTGCCGCCGGACCGGGTGGCCACGCTGCTGGAGGAGCGGATCACCCGACTCCGCCCGGAGATCGCCGCGGCCGCCGAGTCGATGCAGGTGGCCGCCGACCTCGGCGTGCCCGAGGTGTTCACGGTTGAGGGTGAGCTCAGGATCGCACTGCTGCGGGCCGAGCTCGACTTTGTCACCAACCTCCGCGACCGGATCCGCAGCGGAGCCCTCGGTGGAATCGACGGCTGGCGGCGCGTCCACGAGCTCATCGACGAGGGCGTGAGCATGGAGGAGATCTTCCGCGACCCCGCCCGGCACCTCGGCGAGTCCAGCTTCGGTTTCCTCGAGGAGAGCGGAGGCGACGGATAGCGGTTCACACACAAGAGCCCCCGGCTCGTGCGGCAACACGGACCGGGGGCACCACCAGGAGTCGATCACCAGGACCGCTCGAGGCGCATCCAGCAGTCTAGGGAATCACTGATCAATTCCGCCTGCTGCGCGCCGCGATGCGGCACGCTGGCTGCGCCACGGTCGCTCGAAAGGCGTCCAGCCTGCCTTCACTCCCGTGGCTTGCCAGCGCACTCGCCTCGCGACGCTCGCGACGGCGTCCTTGATCAGCGCCTCCCCTGGTAGTTCGACTCCTTCATCGAAGGAGCACACATGGCAGCACCAGCACTGCAGGCTGTCGGCCTGCGCAAGACCTATGTCGCAGGGCGGCGCACCGATCCGGTGGTCGCGCTCGACGGCCTGGATCTCGAGGCGAATCGGGGCTCGATCCTGGGCCTGCTCGGCCCCAACGGAGCGGGCAAGTCCACCACGGTCAAGATCCTGGCCACGCTGACCCGGGCCGACTCCGGATCAGCGCTCGTGGATGGCGTCGATGTGTCTGATCGCCCGGAGGAGGTGCGCCGTCGGATCGGGCTGGTCTCGCAGCGACCCTCCAGCGACCCGATGGCCACTGGCTGGGAGAACCTGGTCCTGGCCGGACGTCTGCACGGCCTGGCCCGTCAAGAGGCCGAGGATCGGTCGGCGGCCCTGCTCGGTCGGCTCGACCTGTCTGCGGCAGCTGATCGACTGGTCAAGACCTGGTCGGGCGGGATGAGCCGCAAGCTCGACGTGGCGATCGGTCTGGCCCACCGTCCGACCGTGCTGTTCCTCGACGAGCCGACGACGGGCCTCGACCCTGAGGCCCGCGCCGAGCTGTGGTCGGAGATCACCCGGTTGACCCAGGAGGACGAGACCACGGTGCTGCTGACCACGCACTACCTGGACGAGGCCGACAAGCTGGCCGACCAGGTGGCCATCGTCGACCATGGCCAGATCAAGGTGCACGGCACGCCGGAAGAGCTGAAGAGCGCGCTGCGCGGAGATGCCGTGGTGTTCGAGCTCACCGCGGGTTCGGACGCAGGCATGGCCGTCGATCGGCTGCGCTCTCTGGCCGGGTTGGGCGAGGTGTCGATCGAGGGCAGCACACTCCGGGCCCGTGCCGACCTCGGGGCGCGCGCCGTACCCCTCGCCCTCGCCGCGCTGGAGGAGATCGGGGTCGAGGTGGCCAGCGCGACCATGGCCAGGCCGTCGCTGGACGACGTCTATCTGCGCCATGTGGGCCGGGCGTTCGAGGCGGTGGCCTGATGACGACCGTGCTGACCCATTCCGCCCTGCTCACCAGGCGATCGCTCACCGCACTGGTCCGGCAGCCGATCTATCTCGGGGTGACGCTGATCCAACCGATGGTGTGGCTGTTGCTCTTCGGCCAGCTGTTCAAGTCCGTCGTGGAGATCCCGGGGTTCGCCCAGGGAGGCAGCTATCTGGAGTTCCTGACACCCGGCGTGGTCGCCATGACCGCCCTGTTCTCGGCGGCCTGGGCGGGCACCGTCTACATCGACGACATGGAGCGCGGCGTGATGGACCGCCTGCTGGCGTCGCCAGTGTCTCGCTCCGCGATGATGAATGGGACTCTTGCCTATCAGTCGCTCACCTCGATCGCACAGACGAGCATCGTCGTGGTGATCGCCTTCCTGGCAGGTGCGCGGTTCGCCTGGACAGGCGTGGTGTTCACGATGCTCGCGGGCGTGCTGCTCACCGTGATCGTGGCGGCGCTCTCCAACGCCACCGCGCTCCTGGTCCGCCAGCAGGAGGCGCTGATCGGCATCAGCCAGTTCACCGCGCTGCCGCTGACCTTCTTGTCGTCCGCTGTGATGGATACCTCGCTGGCCCCGCACTGGATGCGGGTCGCTGCCACCGTCAACCCACTCGACTGGGCGGTGGTGGTCTCTCGCGAGACGCTCCTCGGATCACCCGACTGGGCCGCGGTCTGGCCGAGACTACTCGCGCTGATCGTCCTGGCCGTGGTGATGGCCGGCCTCGCCACCCGGGCGTTCCGGGCCTACCAGCGGTCGGCCTGACCCGCTAGAGAGCTTCTGACCTCTGGCGTGCACGGTAGGCCGCAACGGCGGTGCGGTTGCCGCAGGCGGTGCTGCAGAATCGGCGCGAGCGGTTGCGAGACAGGTCCACCACGACGCCGTCGCAACCGTCGGCCGTGCACAGCGAGAGCCGAGCGAGCTCGTCCGTGCGGATCAGGTCGATCATCGCCATCGCGGTCTCGACGAGCATCCGGGTGGCCAGCGGGCGCTCGGCGTCGACCAGATGGAGATGCCAGTCCCAGTCGTCGTGTCGGACCAGATGGGGGAGCGCCTTCGCCTCGGCCAGAACGTTGTTCACCAGGGTCACCGCCGAGTCCCGGTCGGCGGTGAGCAGGGAGCGCAGAGCGGGTCGAATGGCGCGGACGGCGTCCAGCTCTGCTTGGTCGCGGTCGTGCCGGCCGCCGTACTGATGCTCGACGAAGAACTCGTCCAGTGCCTCGACGGTGGTGAGGGTGTCCGGTGGCTCGGCCGAGTTGACCAGGTCAGCGGCGGAGGCAAGGGCCGACCGGGTGTCATGGGCGAAGAGCATTTTGACAGATTACTAGACTTCTCCCTAGTGTGCGAGGCATGGCAGCAGTGGCCGATGGCGTCAACCCGCCGGTCGCAGCCGACGCGCCGAACCGGTCTCCGATCGTTGCCGGACTCATGCTGGCGCTCCTGTCCGCGTCGTCCTTCGGCTTGGCGGGCACCCTGGGGAAGGGCCTGCTCGACAGCGGTTGGACCAGTGGCGCCGCAGTCCTGGCTCGGGTCGCGGTCGGCGCCCTGGCGCTCGCCGTCCCGGCGTGGCGAAGCCTGGCCGGGCGGTGGTGGCTGCTGCGTCGCAACCTGCTGATCATCACCGTCTTCGGAGTCCTCGGGGTGGCTGGCACCCAGTTCGCCTTCTTCCAGGCGATCGACCGGATGCAGGTCGGCGTCGCCCTGCTCCTCGAGTACACCGCCCCGGTCGCCGTGGTGACCTGGCTGTGGTTGCGCCACGGGATCCGCCCGGGCCGGCTGACCGTCGTGGGAGCGGCGGTGGCCGCGGTCGGCCTGATGCTGGTGCTGAATCTGCTGGGTGGGGTGTCGGTCAGCACGGTCGGCGTGCTGTGGGCGATGGGCGCGATGATCGGCGCCGCGACCTACTTCGTGCTCGGAGCGCATCAGGCAGCCGGTCTGCCGCCACTGGTCCTGGCCTGCGGGGGGCTGGCGATCGGTGGCCTGGTGCTGGGGATTGCCGGCTTGCTCGGGCTGGTGCCGATGGACTTCACGAGCGGATCGGCGACGTACGCCGGCGCTCGCGTCGACTGGTGGGTCTCGGTGCTCGGCCTCGGCGTGGTCTCGGCCGCGGTGCCCTACGCCAGTGGCGTCGCGGCCAGTAGGCGACTCGGCTCCCGGTTGGCCTCCTTCGTGGCGCTGCTCGAGGTGCTCTTCGCCCTGCTCTTCGCCTGGCTGCTGCTGGACCAGATGCCGGCCCCGGTCCAGCTCCTCGGCGGCGTGCTCATCCTGGTCGGTGTCGTGGTGGTCAAGCTCGGCGAGGGCCGGGTCGTCACCGGATAGGCGTCTCGGGCTCGCGCTCGGCCGGGCTCCTGGTGCTCTGTGGTGGCTCGCCGACAGGGCAGCTAGGCGGGGAACTGGTGCTCAGCTTTCGGTCGCTGGCCGGGTTGCCGAGATGGGCCATCGATTGGACGCAAACGACACGCCAGAGGGCGTTTCCGATGTCGTTTGCGTCCAATCGGTGGGGCCTTGGGCGCAGGAGACGCAAGAAGACCGCGGCAGACGCCACCACCAGGCCAAGACCGTGGCTCAGCGTCTGTCTTGGCGGGGGATGAGGATCTCGTCGACTAGGAGCAGGATCGATGCGGCGGCCGGGATAGCGAGCAATGCCCCGATGACGCCGAGCAGGCTGGCGCCGACCAGGGCGGCGATGACCGTGACAGCGCCGGGGACGTTGACCGACCGGGACATCACCCGCGGATAGATCAGGTAGTTCTCGACCTGCTGGTAGACGATGTAGAAGATCACGCAGAACACGCCGACCCGGAAGTCGGTCGCGAAGCCGATCGCGCTGACGATGACCGCGCCCAGGGTCGCACCGATCATCGGGATGACGTCGAGGAGTGCGACGACCAGCGCCAACGCGACGGCGTACTCACCCATGCCGACGGCGAACAAGAACACCAGCGTCGACAGTCCGGCACAGCTGGCCACGATGAAGGCGCCGGACACGTAGCCGCCGATGTTGCGCAGCACCCGATCGCCCAGCAGGCTCACCCGCTCCCGCCGCGACGCGGGCGCCAGGCGGTAGAGCCCCTTCTTGACGTTCGGCAGGGAGGCCAGGAAGTACAGCGTGAGCACGGTGACGACGAAGACGTTGCCGAGGAACGAGACCACCGCGAGCCCGAAGCCGAGCACGCCGCCGAAGACGTTCTGAGCCAGGTCCCCGCTGGTCAGGTAGTCCTGGATCTTGTCCAGGATGTCGTATTGCCGGTCTAGGTCCTCGACGGTCCGGTTGTGCTGCAGGTCGTCGACCCAGTGCGGGACCTTGTCGATGATCGCCTGGACCTGCTCGTTGACGATCGGCGCGATGGTGACGATGAACAGGGTCAATGCGGCCAGCACGCCAAGGGTGACCACGAGGACCGCCCAGGGGCGCTTCAGGCCGCGTCGCATCAGCAGCTCGACCAGCGGGTTGAGACCGACGGCGAGGAACAGCGAGACCACGATCAGGAGCAGCACCGACCCGATCTGCAGCAGCAGTCCGCCGAGCCACCACGCCACTAGGGCGCCGGCGCCGACCGCGAGGCCCCAGAGGAACGGCGAATGGTGATCGAACGGCTTGCCCGGCGTGCCGAGGGGAGTCTCCGGGTCGGTGGGCTCGGCGACTTCGTCTGGTACGGCGGGCCCGGTCGCCGTGGCGGGCTCGGCCGCCTCGCCCGACTCGGTCGAGTCGCTCACTCGGACTGGTCGCCGAACCCGGAGACCACGTCGCGCAGGGAGGTCAGCTGCGCCGAGATGGCGTCGCGGCGGCGAGTGAGCTGGTCGACCTCGGTCTGCATCTGGGTGAGCTTCTTGGCCGCCTCGGACTCGCTGGCCTCACGGATGGAGTCGGCCTGGCTCTGCGCTGCGGACACGATCTGCTCGGCCTCGCGCCGAGCCCTGGCGAGCACGGACTCGGCCTCTGTCTGGGCCGACTGCCGTTGCTGGGTCGCGGCCTGGGTGACCTCGCGGGCGCGCTGCTCGGCGGTGGCTGCTCGCTGCTCGGCCTCCTCCACGATGCGCTTGGTCTCCGCGACGGCGGCCGTGTGATGGTCGCTCGCCTCGCGAGCGAGCCGCTCCTTCTCGACCGCGAGCGTGCGACGTGCTTCTTGCACCTCGCGATCGGCGCCAGCCCGGAGCTGCTCGGCCTCACGCTTGGCGTTGGTGCGCAGCTCCGTGGCCTCTTGCTCGGCGACGAGCTTGTGCTGTTGGGCTTCGTTCTGCGCTGCGGCGCGCAGATCCTCGGCCTCCGCCTGCGCGATCGTGCGCTCCTGCTCGGCGTCGGCGAGGACCCGCTGTCGGTGATCGTCGATCTCCTTCAGCTGGACCGTCTTCATGTCCTCGACCTCGCGGATCGCGTCGGTGCGAATGGCCTTCGCCTCGCGGGCGGCCTGCTCGAGCGCCTCGTCGGCCTCTCGTCGAGCCACGGCCCGGATGTCGGCGGCCTCCTCCTCGGCTAGACGGAGCATGGCGCTGGCCCGGCCGCCCAGGCCCGCGTAGGAGGGCGTCTTGTTCTCGGCGAGCTCGGCGCGCAGGCTCTCGAGCTCGCCCTGTAGGCCCCTGATCGTCTGCTCGTGCTCGGTCACCCTGGCGGACAGGCCAGCCCGATCCGTGGCCAGCTGACGGATGCGAGCGTCCACACTGTCCTTGTCATAGCCACCCCGTCGGACCAGCGGCAGCCCGGCCAGCGCTGACGCGGAGTCGAAGGCCGGCTGGAGCGCTGTGGCGGCAGGAGCGGTGGGGGCTGGCGCGGGTGCACCCGAGGGCGTGGTGGGGCCAGCGGACGCCGAGGGGGCTGTCGGCGCTACGTCGGTGGACGCAGGTCGTTGCGTGCCGCCCGCTGCGGCGGCCGGTTCCGCCGCGGCGTCGCTCACCTCGGCAGCGGCCTCGTCGACCGTGTCGCTCTCGACGTCGGAGAAGATGGACAAACCCTCGTCGGTCATGCGTGAGCTCCTGTTCCTGGCCGTGGACAGCAGATCGGCCGCGGGGAGAGATGGGCCTGATCCGTGGGTACCAGTGTGGCGGATGAGTCAATGCCGCAACACCCCGGGTCCGGCGCGGTGACGTCTCGCCGGGAGGGAGGGAGCGGGCTCAGACGCCGCGGAACCGGTTGATCGCGGCGAGGTGCTGGGCACGCTTCTCGGGGTCGCGGACGCCGAGGCCCTCCTCGGGCGCGAGACAGAGCACGCCGACCTTGCCCTGGTGGGTGTTGTGGTGGACGTCGAGGGCAGCCTGACCGGTCTCGGCTAAGGGGTAGCTGCGCGACAGCGTGGGGTGGATCATGCCCCGCGAAATGAGCCGGTTCGCCTCCCACGACTCGCGGTAGTTCGCGAAGTGAGAGCCGACGATCCGCTTGAGATTCATCCACAGGTAGCGGTTGTCGTACTCATGCATGAAGCCGCTGGTCGAGGCGCAGGTGACGATGGTGCCTCCCTTGCGAGCGGCGAAGACCGAGGCCCCGAAGGTCTCCCGGCCCGGATGCTCGAAGACGATGTCCACGTCGTCACCGCCGGTGAGCTCGCGGATGCGGGCCCCGAACCGGCGCCACTCCTTGGGGTCCTGGGTCTGTTCGTCCTTCCAGAACCGATAACCCTCGGCGGACCGGTTGATGATCAGCTCCGCCCCCATCGAGCGACAGATCTCGGCCTTCTCCTCGCTGGAGACCACACAGACGGGGATGGCGCCGCCGTTGACGGCGTACTGCGTCGCGAAGCCCCCGAGCCCACCCGAAGCACCCCAGATCAGCACGAAGTCGCCCTGCTTCATCCCGGCACCGTTGCGGGAGACCAGTTGGCGGTAGGCGGTGGAGTTGACCAGGCCGGGCGAGGCGGCCTCCTCCCAGGTCAGGTGTGCCGGCTTGGGCATCAGCTGGTTGGACTTGACCAGGGCGATCTCGGCGAGGCCGCCGAAGTTGGTCTCGAAGCCCCAGATCCGTTGCTCCGGGTCGAGCATGGTGTCGTTGTGGCCGTCGGGGGACTCCAGCTCCACCGACAGGCAGTGGGCGACCACCTCGTCGCCGGCCTTCCAGAGGTGCACTCCGGGCCCCGTCTTGAGCACGACGCCGGCCAGGTCCGAGCCGACGATGTGGTAGGGCAGATCGTGCCGCTTCGCCAGCGGCGAGACCCTCCCATAGCGCTCGAGGAAGCCGAAGGTCGGCAGTGGCTCGAAGATGGAGGTCCACACCGTGTTGTAGTTGATGGCGCTCGCCATCACCGCGACCAGCGCCTCGCCGGGGCCGAGCTCGGGGACCGGCACGTCATCGAGGTGCAGGGACTTGCGAGGGTCCTTCTCCCGGCTGGGCACCCCCGCGAACATGTCCACCTCGTCCTTGTGGACGGTGACGGCACGGTAGTGGTCGGGCAGGTCCAGCGCCGCGAAGGCCTCGGCTGAGGTGTCCCCGGCGGTGATGGCGTCGACGATCTGCTGCACGAGATCTCCAGTGGTGTGGTGGGCGGTCGGGCTCAGGCTACCGGCGAGTAGCCCTCAGCTCGGGACGTCATCGCTTGCGGTCGCCCCGGCGACCGGATCGTATGACGTCCGCGGGTTCACGAGGAGGGGGCAGGCTCGACGAGCTCGATGAGGACACCGCCGGCGTCTTTGGGATGGACGAAGTTGATCCGGGAGTCGGCTGTGCCGCGGCGCGGAGCGTCGTACAGCAGCCGCAGGCCACGCCCGCGCAGCACCTCACCGACCGCGGCCACGTCGGTGACCCGCAACGCCATCTGCTGGATGCCCGGGCCGGACCGGTCCAGGAACTTTGCGATGGCAGAGCTCTCCGAGATCGGCGCGAGCAGCTGGATGCACGAGCCGGAGTCGCCGACGGCGACCATCGCCTCGCGGACACCCTGCTCGTCGTTGGTCTCCTCGTGGACCACCTCCATGCCGTAGGCGTCCCGGTAGAAGGCCATCGCCTCGTCCAGATCCCGCACGGCAATGCCGACATGGTCGATCGCGGTGAACAACGGCGCAGGGATGTCGAGTGGCGCTGAGGTCATGGCTCCATCGTCACCGATCGTGAGGGGCACGGGCGACCGCTTGTGACATGTTCCTCACGAGTACGACGGCGCACGCCCTCGCCGCAGGATCAGCAGATGGGTACTCTCGGCCTAGCTGGAGCGAAGCCCGTCCAGCCGGCCCGGATCGCTCACCGGGCCCGTTGCCGATCTCCCTGGAGGCCACCATGTCCGGATCCGTCATCGTCGCCGGAGCTCGCACCCCGATCGGGCGTCTGCTGGGCGGTCTGAAGGACCAGTCCGCGGCGGACCTGGGTGGCGTCGCCATCAAGGCGGCCCTGGAGAAGGCGGGCGTGGCCCCCGACCAGGTGGACTACGTGATCATGGGCCAGGTCATCCAGGCCGGCACGGGGCAGATCACCGCGCGGCAGGCAGCGGTCAAGGCGGGCGTCCCCATGACGGTGCCGTCGATCACGATCAACAAGGTCTGCCTCTCCGGCATCAACGCCATCGCGATGGCCGACCAACTGATCCGCGCGGGTGAGCACGAGATCATCGTCGCAGGCGGCATGGAGTCGATGACCCAGGCGCCGCACCTGCTGCCGAAGTCCCGTGAGGGCTTCAAGTACGGCGACACCACGCTGGTCGACTCGATGGCCTACGACGCCCTCTACGACCAGTTCACCGATCAGGCCATGGGCTCGCTGACGGAGGCCTGCAATGCGGCTGGCGCTCACCTGACTCGTGAGGAGCAGGACGCGTTCTCGGCGCGGTCGCACCAACGTGCGGCAGAGGCCTGGAAGAACGGCGTCTTCGACGACGAGGTCGTGCCGGTGGTGATCAAGTCCCGCCGCGGTGAGGTGGTCGTCTCCACCGACGAGGGTGTTCGCGGGGACACCACGACGGAGTCCCTCGGCGGCCTGCGGCCGGCCTTCAGCAAGGACGGGACCATCACCGCCGGGTCCGCCTCGCAGATCTCCGACGGTGCGGCCGCCGTCGTGGTGATGAGCAAGGCCAAGGCGGAGGAGCTCGGGCTGACCTGGCTCGCCGAGATCGGCGCCTCCGGCCAGGTGGCCGGCCCGGACTCGACCCTTCAGATGCAACCGGCCCGGGCGATCCGGGCGGCGGCCGCCAAGGAGGGCATCGCGATCGAGGACATCGACCTGTTCGAGCTGAACGAGGCGTTCGCCGCGGTCGGCATCGAGTCGGCCCGCGACCTCGGCATCGACGACGACAAGGTGAACGTCAACGGAGGCGCGATCGCGCTGGGGCACCCGGTCGGGATGTCCGGCGCGCGCATCGTGCTGCACCTGGCGTTGGAGCTCAAGCGGCGCGGCGGAGGAGTCGGCGCCGCGGCACTGTGCGGCGGCGGCGGTCAGGGTGACGCCCTGATCGTGCGGGTGCCCTGACGGCCTCTCGACAGACTCGCGCCCTCCGACGGACTCGCTGTGGACCTCGACGATCTCGTCGCGCGAGCGCGGACGGGCGATCCGCGGGCGGTCGCGCGACTGATCTCGCTGGTCGAGGACGCCTCACCGGTGCTGCGGGAGGTGATGGCCCGGCTGACGCCGTACGTCGGTCACGCCCGCGTGGTGGGCATCACCGGCGCGCCAGGGGTGGGCAAGTCCACAGTCACCTCGGCCCTGGTCGGCGAGCTGCGCCGGGAAGGGCGGCGGGTCGGGGTGCTCGCCGTGGACCCCTCGTCGCCGTTCTCCGGTGGTGCGCTGCTCGGGGACCGCATCCGGATGCAGGAGCATGCGCTGGACCCGGAGGTCTACATCCGATCGATGGCCTCGCGCGGCCATCTCGGCGGCTTGTCCTGGGCCACGCCGCAGGCCATCCGAGTGCTCGACGCAGCCGGCTGCGAGGTGGTCCTGGTCGAGACGGTGGGCGTCGGCCAGAGCGAGGTCGAGATCGCCGGCCTGGCGGACACCACCGTGGTGCTGCTCGCGCCGGGGATGGGCGACGGCATCCAGGCGGCCAAGGCCGGGATCCTCGAGATCGGTGACGTCTTCGTGGTCAACAAGGCCGACCGGGAGGGCGCCCGCAAGGTGGTGCGCGACCTGCGCTCGATGGTGCGGCTTGCCCCTCGTGAGGAAGGTGGTTGGGTGCCACCGGTGCTCAGCACCGTCGGTCTCCGCGGTGAGGGGCTGGCCGAAGTCGTCGCGGAGCTGGATGCGCATCACGCCTGGCAGGTGGCGCGCGGCGAGCTGGACCGGCGTCGGGCCCGACGCGCTCGCGAGGAGGTGACCGCGCTCGCCGTGGCCACGCTGCGGGATCGGTGGAGCGGACCAGGCGACCCGGTCGGCCTCGAGAAGCTCGCTGTCGAGGTCGCCTCGGGCGCGCTCGACCCGTACGCTGCCGCCGACAGTGTGGTCCAAGAGACCCTCCGCGCACCCCGTTGACCGGGTGCCCTGAACCGGTGGTTGGGTGGGAGCATGACCGACGCGGAAGAACGTCTTCGCCAGCGCCTGCGTGACCTGCCCGAGGAACCGCGGATCGTCGCGACGGGCAACCACGTCAGCCCGTGGCACACGCTGGGGCTGCTGGACGAGGTCGTGCCGGCGTACCGTCTCTGGCTCCTCAACGCCCAGCGTGGCGTGCCCGATCGGGACGGGGTGATCTTGGAGACCGCGTTCGTGGGGCCGGGCATGCGCCGGAGCAGCCGGCTCAGCTACACGCCTTGCCGGCTGTCCTTGGTGCCGTCGCTGTTCGGTGGCCCGCAGCCGCCCGACGTCGTCGTCCTCCACACCACGAGGCCGCGGGACGGCAAGCTGTCGCTCGGGACCGAGGTCAACATCCTGCCCGCCGCCCTCGAGGCGGTACGCCGCCGCGGGGGCCTGGTGGTCGCGCAGGTGAACCGCAACATGCCCTGGACCTTCGGCGACGCGATCATCTCCGAGGACATCGTCGACGTGATGCTCGAGGCGGACATCGAGCTGCCGACCGCACCGGCGGGCGCGGTCGACGAGGAGTCCGCACTGATCGGGTCGATGGTCGCCGCTCGGGTCGCCGACGGCGCCACCCTGCAGGCCGGGATCGGCGCGGTGCCCGACGCGGCGCTGCACGGGCTGACCACCAGGCGCGGGCTGCGGGTCTGGACGGAGATGTTCAGCGACAGTGTCCTCGCGCTGGAGCGCGCCGGAGCCCTCGACCGCACGGTGCCGATCAGCGCGTCCTTCCTGTTCGGATCGCCGGAGCTGATGGAGTGGGTCCACGACAACGACCGCATCGAGATGGTGCGCACCGAGGTCACCAACGATCCGGGCCGGATTGCCCGCAATCCGGCGATGGTCAGCGTCAACACTGCACTCCAGGTCGACCTGTTCGGTCAGGCCAACGCGTCGCGGATCAACGCTCGGATCCACTCCGGCTTCGGCGGGCAGACCGACTTCATCGTCGGCGCCCTGCACAGCCAGGGCGGCCAGTCGATCCTGGCGCTGCGATCCTGGCACCCCAAGGCGGACGTCTCCACCATCGTCCCGCTGGTGGACGAACCGGTGACGTCCTTCCAGCCCACCGCGGTGATCACCGAGCAGGGAGTGGCCGAGGTGTTCGGCTACGACCAGCAGGCCCAGGCCCGCCACCTGATCCGCGATGCAGCTCACCCCCGGGTGCGCGAGGAGCTCTGGGAGGAGGCCGCAGCCCTCGGCCTGGCGTAGACCCCGTCGCGTCGACCTCTATCATTTGTGCACGTGAGCGAGCAGCCCTTCAGCCGTCCCGGCGCCATCGACCTCTCTGGCCTGCAACAGACCCCTGCTGGAGGCGCGGGTGGCGCACCTGCTGGCTCGGCGTACGCCGTGCAGCTGACCGAGGAGAACTTCCAGTCGGTCCTCGAGTCGTCGATGACGGCTCCGGTTGTGTTGGTGTTCTACTCCCGGAGCAGGGCGCCGCAGAGCGGCCAGCTTGCGGACGACGTCGCGACTCTGTCGAGCGAGTTCGAGGGCCGCTTCCTGGCCGGACTGGTCGATGTCGACCAGAGCCCCGCCATCGCGCAGGCGATGCAGATCCCGTCCGTGCCGCTCGTGGTCGTGGTGCTCGAGGGGCGGCCGATGCCGCTGCTGCAGGACGCGATCCCGATGGACCAGCTGCGGACCGCGCTGACCCAGGTGCTCCAGTCCCTCACCGCCCAGGGTGTCACCGGTCGCCACCAGCCCCGCACGGTCGCCGCGCCGGAAGGGGAGGAGCCGGTGGCCGATCCGCGGTACGCCGCGGCCGAGGACGCGCTCGCCGCCAACGACATCGACGGCGCCATCGCGGAGTACCAGAAGCTGGTCGACGCGAACCCAGCCGACACCGAGGCCGCTGCCGGGCTCGCGATGGCCACCCTGCTCAAGCGCACCCTCGACGTGGACGTCGACGCCGCGCGCGCTGCCGCCGCTGACCGCCCCGACGACGTGGCCGCTCAGATGCTGGTGGCCGACCTCGACCTGGTCGGCGGCCATGTGGAGGACGCCTTTGCTCGCTTGGTCGACGTGGTCCGCCGCACCTCCGGCGACGACCGAGACACCGCTCGCCAGCACCTCCTCGAGCTCTTCGCCGCCGTCGGCAACGACGACCCCCGGGTCCTCAAGGGCCGACAGAACCTCGCCTCCGCCCTCTTCTGAGGTCGGTTCGGCCGGCGTTCCCGCCCGAGGCGATGGTGGTCGCGGAGTGGCTCGTCTTCCCCTGCCGTCGGGCGTCGTCGGGGTTGGTCGTCGGGGTGCTCGATTCCTATGACGCTGTCCGGGGGCGGAGTGGTCGCCTCTGCGGTGACCGGTGAATGTGGCTCCGCCTGGAGCCGGGTTGGTGGTGGCCGCCGGAGGCCTACCGGTCTCCGGTGAACGCGGGAGTGCGGCGCCGCCTGGAACTGCGTGGATGCGTGGCCGCGCGTAGCCGACCGGCTCC
>JBDHZT010000051.1:0-24935 GCA_039811985.1 Nocardioidaceae bacterium
GACCCGGGCAGCGACGCCCGACGGTGATGGCGCGCACCACGAATCCGGACCGGAGGTCGGTCACCGCCGGCCTCAGTTGTCCACCAGGCAACCTGCAGAAGGTGACTCGCGAGTAGGTCTTGACTTCTTTGACGCTGGCGTCAAAGAATCTGGCGCCGGACATCCACTGTCCGCTGCACCGCTCGGCGGTCCCGGCCATCCGGGCCTGGCGGTGACCACCCGGGCCATGAAGGGGGCCGACCCTTGAGTACGACGACGCATGGGCCCGATCCGGCCGAGACCGAGGAGCACCTCCATAGGGAGCTGGGTCTACGGCACCTGGTCTTTATGGGCCTGGCCTTCATGGCGCCGCTGGCCGTCTTCGACACCTTCGGCATTGTCGCCGAGGCCACTGAGGGGCATGTTCCGCTGGCCTACCTGGCGATCCTGGTGGCGGTGGTGTTCACGGCGTTCTGCTACTCCCGGATGGTGCAGGTGCTGCCGTTCGCCGGGTCGGCGTACACCTATGCCCGCCGGACGATCCACCCCGCTGCCGGGTTCCTCGTGGGCTGGGCGGCGACGCTCGACTACCTCTTCTTGCCGATGATCAACGCGCTGCTCTCGAGCATCTACATGTCGGTGCCGTTTCCCAACGTCCCGGCCTGGGTGTGGATTGCTTCCACCGTGGTCGTCACGACGGCGATGAACCTTGTAGGCGTCAAGGTTGCGGCCAACGCCAACCTGCTGCTGGTCGGTGCCCAGGTGGTCGCCTCACTGGCCTTCCTCTTCTTCTTGGTGCGCAACATCATCGAAGGCACGAACGGCGCCGACTTCGACCTGGCGCCGCTCCAGTTGGGTGACACCGGCCTTGGCACCCTGTTGTCGGGCGCTTCGATCCTGGCGTTGTCGTTCCTCGGCTTCGACGCGGTGACCACCCTGGCCGAGGAGGCCAAGCACGCCGAGCGGGACATCCCGCGCGCGATCTTCATCATCGTCTTCAGCGCCGGGGCCTTCTTCGTCTCCATCACGATGGCGATGCAGCTGCTCTTCCCCGACGTGACCAAGCTCGACAACGTGGTGTCGGCGTCGCCGGAGATCGCCAAGTACGTCGGCGGCGCGGGCTTCCAGGCCTTCTTCCTGGTCTGTTACATGTGCGCCGTGCTCGGATGCGGGCTCACCCAGCAGCTCAGCGCCGCACGGCTGCTCTACGCCATGGGGCGCGACCGGGTGCTGCCGCATCGGGTGTTCGGCGAGATCAACCACAACGGCGTCCCCGCTTTCAGCGTGCTCGTCGTCGGCGCGATCGCGTTCATCGCGGTCTTCCTTGACCTGAGCCAGGCGGCGTCCCTGATCAACTTCGGTGCGTTCGTCGCCTTCGCCGCGGTGTGTGCCTCCGCTGCCGTCTACCATCTGCGGTTCACTTCCGATCGGAGTGGCCGGGCCCTCGTGTTCGGCGTCGCCATCCCTGTCGTCGGCGCGCTGGTCAACCTCAGCCTGCTCGCCAGCTTGGATGCCCAGGCGCTCATCGTTGGCACCACCTGGCTGGTGATCGGGATCATCGCGCTGCTCGCGATGACCCGAGGCTTCTCCAAGCCGCTGCCGGAGATCGATCTCGCCGCCGCTGACGAGTAGGCACCGCTGACTTCTCACACACCGCCGGGGCGCGGGTGACCGGTTGGCGTGGATCCGGCGCCTACAGTAGGCCAGGTGACCTGGCTGGCCATCGCGTTCGCGCTCGCCAGCGCCTTCTCTGCCGGGCTGTCGACCTCGGTCCAGCACCATGCCGCGGAGAATGCTCCGCGGGGCCGGGGTGTGGTGGGCCTGTTGAGGCATCTGGCCGGTCGTCCCTGGTGGCTGTTCGGCCAGGCACTCGGTCTGGTGACCGTGGTCTTCCACGCTGCGGCGCTGCACTTCGGACCGCTGGCGCTAGTGCAACCGATCGTGATCAGCGGCATCGTCTTCGCGGTGCCGATCCGAGCAGCGATCTCGCGGCAGCTGCCGCCACGCGCCGAAGTCGGTTGGGTGGCGCTCACGGCGGTGGGACTGGCGATCTTCCTGGTGGCCTCCGACCCGAGTGAGAGCACCGTCGCCGGGCGCACCACGCTGCAGATCGCGATGACCGCGGCGACCGCGTTGGTCGCCTATGTGCTGCTGGCGGCGTCGAAGGGCATCCACGACGGCCAGCGCAGGGCGTTCGTGTTGGGCATCGCCGCGGGCCTGCTGTTCGGCCTGGTCGCCGTCACCTTGAAGATCGCCGTGCACGAGCTCGCCGTTGGTGGCGTCGTCGGCATGTTGACGGCCTGGTCGACCTGGGCTCTGGTCGTGGTCGGCCTGAGCGGCGTCGCCACCAACCAGTTCGCCTACCACAGCGCCCGGCTCTCGGCGTCGATGCCGGTGCTCAACATCGTCGACGTGCTGGTCGCCCTCGGCTTCGGCTACATCGTCTTCGAAGAGGTGCCGCGGCACACGCCGTGGGCGATCGCCGCGATGCTGGTCGCGATGGTCGCGGTGGCGATCGGTCTCTGGCAGCTGGCCATCTTCGAGGAGGAGCACCAGGAGGCCGAGCTGGAGGCCAGCGCGGCTCCCGACGGTCGGTGATCCCCGGCGCCCGGAGCCGACCGGCGCTGATAGGGTCGAGACGCTCGAACATCCTTTAACGATCCGTCCCGTGAGGCGGAGAAGGAGGTACGGCGTGCCCGCGCATGCCCCAGCACTGCTCGTCCTCGAAGACGGGCGCACCTTCACCGGTGATTCCTTCGGTGCCTCCGGCACCACCTTTGGCGAAGCGGTCTTCTCCACCGGCATGACCGGCTACCAGGAGACGCTGACCGACCCCAGCTATCACCGCCAGGTCGTCGTCATGACGGCACCGCACGTCGGCAACACCGGCTGGAACGACGAGGACGACGAGTCCCAGCGGATCTGGGTGGCTGGTTACGTCGTCCGCGACCCGGCCCGGATCCCGTCCAACTGGCGCGCCCGGCGCAGCCTCGACGACGAGCTGAAGGCCCAGGGGGTCGTCGGCATCAGCGGCATCGACACCCGCGCCCTGACCCGGCACCTGCGCGAGCGCGGGGCGATGCGGGTGGGCATCTCCACCGAGCATGAGGCCGAGACGCTGCTGGACCAGGTGCGCGCGTCGACGGAGATGGCCGGCGCGGACCTGTCGGCCGACGTGTCGACCGACGAGGCGTACGTCGTCCCGGCGGCCTCGACCGCCTTGACGGACGGAGGGCCGGGCTTCCGCGTGGTGGCGCTCGACCTGGGCATCAAGTCCAACACCCCGCGCATGCTCGCCGAGCGTGGCGTCGAGACACACGTGCTTCCGTCGTCGGCCACTCTGGACGACGTGCTCGAGCTGGCGCCGGACGGGCTGTTCTGCTCTAACGGCCCCGGCGACCCGGCCACCGCCGACCTGACCACGCTCGCCGGCGCGTTGGAGCGAGGGGTGCCCTACTTCGGGATCTGCTTCGGCAACCAGCTCTTCGGCCGCGCGCTGGGCCTGGGCACCTACAAGCTGAAGTATGGCCATCGCGGCATCAACCAGCCGGTGATGGACCGGACCACCGGCAAGGTCGAGGTGACCGCCCACAACCACGGCTTCGCCGTCGCCTGGCCCGAAGGAGTGCGCCTCGACGAGTCGGTCGAGACGGCGTACGGCCCGGCGAAGGTCTCCCATGTCTGCCTCAACGATGACGTCGTCGAGGGGCTCGAGCTGCGCGACGCCGAAGGCCGACTACGGGCCTTCTCCGTGCAGTACCACCCCGAAGCCGCCGCCGGCCCGCACGACGCGGCCTATCTCTTCGACCGGTTCTGCGACCTGATGACCGATCGTCGCAGCGAGCGGGGGGAGGCCTGATGCCCAAGCGCACCGACATCTCGAGCGTGCTGGTGATCGGCTCCGGTCCCATCGTGATCGGCCAGGCCTGCGAGTTCGACTACTCCGGCACCCAGGCCTGTCGGGTGCTCCGCTCGGAGGGCATCCGGGTGGTCCTGGTCAACTCCAACCCGGCGACCATCATGACCGACCCGGAGTTCGCCCACGCCACCTACGTCGAACCGATCACCCCGGAGTTCGTCGAGAAGGTCATCGAGGCCGAGTTCAACGCCGGCCACCCGATCGACGCCCTGCTGGCCACCCTCGGCGGTCAGACCGCGCTCAACACGGCGATGGCGCTGGCCGAGCGCGGCGTGCTCGACAAGTACGGCGTCGAGCTGATCGGCGCCTCGATCGAGGCGATCGAGCGGGGCGAGAACCGTGAGTCGTTCAAGCGCATCGTCACCGACCTCGGCGGCGAGGTGGCGCGCAGCGTGATCTGCAACGCCGCCGACGCGCCGGTCGGCACACCCAAGCACGAGCTGGAGCGGATCGCGCTCGAGCGGGCGCTGGCCGGTGCGGGTGAGCTGGGCTTCCCGGTCGTGGTGCGACCGTCGTTCACGATGGGTGGCTCCGGCTCCGGGATGGCCTACGACGAGGACGACTTGCGCAAGATCGCCGGCTCCGGCCTGGCTGCTAGTCCGACCACCGAGGTGCTCTTGGAGGAGTCGATCCTCGGCTGGAAGGAGTACGAACTGGAGGTGATGCGCGACAAGGCGGACAACGTCGTCATCGTCTGTTCCATCGAGAACCTCGACCCAATGGGCGTGCACACGGGCGACTCCATCACCGTTGCCCCGGCCATGACACTCACCGACCGTGAGTATCAACACCTCCGCGACCTGTCCATCGGCATCATCCGAGCGGTCGGCGTCGACACCGGCGGCTGCAACATCCAGTTCGCGGTCAACCCCGACGACGGCCGGGTCATCGTCATCGAGATGAACCCCCGCGTCTCGCGCTCCTCCGCGCTGGCGTCGAAGGCGACCGGCTTCCCGATCGCCAAGATCGCCGCCAAGGTCGCCATCGGCTACACCCTGGACGAGATCCCCAACGACGTCACTGCCCGCGAGAATGGACAGAGCACGCCGGCCTCCTTCGAGCCGACCCTGGACTACGTGGTCGTGAAGGTGCCCCGGTTCGCCTTCGAGAAGTTCCCCGGTGCCGACCCGACACTGACCACGCACATGAAGTCGGTCGGCGAGGCGATGGCCATCGGTCGCAACTTCACCGAGGCCCTGCAGAAGGCGCTTCGGTCCCTGGAGAACCGCGACGCGCCCTTCGACTGGAGCCACCGCTACGTCGAGCTCGACAAGGCCGACCTCCTGGAGCAGATCAGGACACCGTTCGACGGCCGGCTGCGGTTCGTGATGGACGCGATCCGGGCCGAGGCGACCCCCCGAGAGATCCATGACGCGACCGGCATCGACCCGTGGTTCGTCGACCAGCTGTGCCTGATCAACGACATCGCCCAGGAGATCATCGACGCTCCGGAGCTGACCCCCGAGCTGCTCGGTCTGGCCAAGCGGCACGGCTTCTCCGACGTCCAGCTGGGCAGGCTGCGCAACATGCCGGAGGCAGTCGTCCGTGGCGTGCGCCATGCGCTGGGTGTCCGACCGGTCTACAAGACGGTCGACACCTGCGCCGCGGAGTTCGCCGCTCGCACGCCCTATCACTACTCCTCCTACGACGAGGAGACAGAGGTCGAGCCCCGGCAGCGGCCGGCGGTGATCATCCTCGGCTCCGGACCCAATCGGATCGGGCAGGGCATCGAGTTCGACTACTCCTGCGTGCACGCCTCGCTTGCGCTGTCGGCGCGCGGCTACGAGACGGTGATGGTCAACTGCAACCCGGAGACCGTGTCGACCGACTACGACACCTCCGACCGGCTCTACTTCGAGCCGCTCACCCTCGAGGACGTCCTCGAGATCGTGCACGCCGAGCAGCAGGCCGGCCCGGTGGCCGGGGTCATCTGCCAGCTCGGCGGACAGACCCCGCTCGGGCTGGCGCAGGGGCTGGAGGACGCCGGCGTCCCGATCGTCGGGACCACGCCGGAGGCGATCCACCTCGCCGAGGAGCGCGGGGCGTTCGGCCGGGTGCTCGCCGAGGCCGGGCTACCCGCCCCGAAGCACGGATTGGCGTCGTCCTTCGCCGAGGCGCAGCGGATCGCCGCCGAGATCGGCTATCCGGTCCTGGTGCGGCCGTCGTACGTCCTTGGTGGGCGCGGCATGGAGATCGTCTACGACGACGGCGCCCTGCGCGGTTACATCGAGCGGGCCACCCAGGTGTCTCCGGAGCATCCGGTCCTGGTCGACCGGTTCATCGACGACGCGGTCGAGATCGACGTGGATGCCCTCTACGACGGCGACGAGCTCTATCTCGGCGGTGTGATGGAGCACATCGAGGAGGCCGGCATCCACTCCGGCGACTCCGCCTGCGCCTTGCCGCCGATCACCCTCGGCGCGGCGGAGATCGACCGCATCCGGATCGCGACCGAGGCGATCGCTCGCGGGGTCGGGGTGCGCGGGCTGCTGAACATCCAGTTCGCTCTCGGTTCCGACGTGCTCTACGTCTTGGAGGCGAACCCGCGGGCCTCGCGCACCGTGCCGTTCGTGTCGAAGGCCACCGCTGTGCCGCTGGCCAAGGCCGCCGCCCGCGTGATGATGGGCGAGCGGATCGCCGACCTGCGCGCCGAGGGGGTGCTCCGAGCCGACGGCGACGGTGGCGACCCGCCCGCCTCGGCACCGATCGCGGTCAAGGAGGCCGTGATGCCGTTCAACCGGTTCCGCACGCCCGACGGCAAGACGGTCGACACGGTGCTCGGCCCTGAGATGCGGTCGACCGGGGAGGTGATGGGCTTCGACGCGATGTTCGGCACCGCGTTCGCGAAGTCGCAGACCGCGGCCTACGGGTCCCTGCCGACGCGTGGTCGGGTGTTCGTGTCGATGGCCAACCGGGACAAGCGGACCATGATCTTCCCTGTCAAACGGCTCGCCGACCTCGGCTTCGAGGTGCTGGCGACCCAGGGGACCGCTGAGGTGCTTCGCCGCAACGGCATCCCTGCGACCGTGGTGCGCAAGCACTTCGAGGGCCTCGGGCCGGCAGGGGAGCCGACCACGATCGAGTTGATCGCCTCCGGCGAGGTCAACCTGATCGTGAACACCCCCCACGGATCCGGAGGCGGCGGGCAGGGCGCCGGGGGATCCGTGCGCGTCGACGGCTACGAGATCAGGACCGCGGCGGTGATGAACAACGTGCCCTGCATCACCACGGTGCAGGGACTCGGCGCGGCCGTCCAGGGCATCGAGGCGATGATCGCCGGCAGCCTGCCGGTCCGCTCGTTGCAGGACTGGGCGGCGCTCGTCGCCCCCGCCGATGTCGCTCCACCCGCTGCGGACGTCATGACGTCGGGTCGTCCGGGCGACCAGAGCGTATGACGTCCGACGGGGGCCGCGGGGTGGCCTACCGGTTGCTCTTCGACCACCTATTCACTCGGCTCGACCCCGAGACCGCCCACGAGCGGGCCTTCCGGGCGGTCCGGGCAGCGCGACCGATGACCATGCGGGTCGTCGCGCCCGGCGCAAGGATCCGCGACGAGGCGGCGCCGGTGCGGGCGCTCGGGCTGACCTTCCCCAACGCCCTGGGCCTGGCGGCGGGCTTCGACAAGAACGCGGTCGGCATCGACGCACTGGCCGGCCTCGGGTTCGGACACGTCGAGGTGGGCACCATCACCGGCGAGCCGCAGCCTGGCAACCCGCGACCGCGGCTGTTCCGGCTGCCGGCCGACCGGGCGATCGTGAACCGGATGGGCTTCAACAACGACGGCGCAGAGGCAGTGGCACGTCGGCTGGCAGCCCGCAGCATGCGCCGCGCAGGTCGAGCCCCGACGGGGCCAGTGCTCGGGGTCAACATCGGCAAGACGAAGGTCGTCCCGGAGGACGACGCCGCCGCCGTCGAGGCGGACTACGCCAAGAGCACGACCCTGTTGGCGCCGTTCGCCGACTACCTGGTCGTCAACGTCTCCTCGCCCAACACGCCCGGACTGCGTGATCTCCAGGCGGTTGACCGGCTGGAGCCGCTGCTCACGTCGGTGCGGGCCACTGCCGACCGGGTGGCCGGTGACCGGCGGGTGCCGCTGATGGTCAAGATCGCACCGGATCTGGCCGACGACGACGTGCTGGCGGTTGCCGACCTGGCCCTGGCGATCGGGCTGGACGGGATCATCGCCACCAACACGACCATCGCTCGCGACGGTTTGACGACTTCGGCGAGCGAGGTGGCCGAGCTCGGCGCTGGCGGGCTGTCCGGAGGCCCGCTCGCGGAACGGTCGCTGGAGGTGCTCCGCCTGCTCGCTGCCCGGGTGGAAGGGCGACTGACGCTGGTGTCGGTCGGTGGGATCTCGTCGGCGGCGGACGCTCGTGAGCGGCTCGCTGCCGGGGCGAGCCTGGTGCAGGCCTACACCGGATTCGTCTACGGCGGCCCGCTCTGGCCGCGCCGCGTGGCGCAGGGACTGTGCACAGGGAGCCATGGGATCCTGGGAGAGCAGGAGGACGAGAAGCAATGACGACCTTCGGAGCGCGGCTGCGAGCCGCGATCGACGAGCGTGGACCACTGTGCGCGGGCATCGACCCACACAGCGCGCTGCTGCACGAGTGGGGACTCGAGGACACCGTGGCGGGCCTCGAGCGGTTCGCGTTGGGGGCGGTGGCGGGCCTGGCGCCGCACGTCTCCGTGGTCAAGCCGCAGAGCGCGTTCTACGAGAGGTTCGGCAGCCGCGGCGTCGCGGTCCTGGAGCGGGTGATCGTCGAGTCCCGCGCCGCAGGTGCGCTGGTTCTGCTGGATGTGAAGCGTGGTGACATCGGCTCGACCAGCCAGGCCTACGCCGACGCCTACCTCGACCCGGCGTCCCCGATCGCTGCCGATGCGATCACGGTCAGCCCCTACCTCGGCTTCGGCTCCCTGGATCCGTTCGTGGAGACCGCGCGCAAGCACGGTGGCGGGATCTTCGTGTTGGCTCTGACCTCGAACAAGGAGGGGCCTGAGGTGCAGCATGCGGTCACCGAGGACGGCCGCACCGTCGGCGGCACCATGCTCGACCACCTGCGGCGCCTGAACGCCGACGAAGAGCCCCTCGGCTCCTTCGGCGCGGTCGTCGGCGCCACCATCGCCGACGTGGGCGAGTCCTTCGACATCAACGGTCCGCTGCTCGCTCCTGGGTACGGCGCCCAGGGCGGCACCGCCGCCGACCTCCGCCGGATCTTCAAAGCGGCCGCCCGCAACGTGCTCCCGAGCTCCAGCCGGGAGCTGCTCCGCCACGGCCCCGACCCCGCAGCCCTCGCCGACGCCGCCCGGCGCACCAACGCCGAGCTCACCTAGCCGACCCACCCGCCGATTGCCGCCCGAGAGACCGCCGCGCAGCCTGGACCCGTGGCGGGGCGCAGTAGGCGGCCGTCCGCGGATCCAGGCTAGGGTGGCCGAGTCAGCCAGCACCACGAAGACGGAGAAGCCTGTGGCCCTGCCCCCGCTCACCCCTGAGCAGCGTCAAGCGGCACTGGAGAAGGCAGCGGCCTCCCGCCGCGAGCGGGCGGAGGTGAAGAATCGGCTGAAGAACTCCGGAGCTTCGATCTCCGAGGTGATCGCCGAGGGTCAGCACAACGAGGTGGTCGGCAAGATGCGGGTGCTGGACCTGCTCCAGTCGATGCCGGGCCTGGGCAAGGTGCGCGCCCGGCAGACCATGGAGCGCCTCGGCATCGCCGAGAGCCGCCGGGTGCGTGGGCTCGGCACGAAGCAGATCGCCGCATTGGAGCGCGAGTTCGGCGACCAGTGAGCGAGTCCAGGCTGGTCGTCCTGGCCGGTCCGACAGCGGTCGGCAAGGGCACCGTCGCAGCCGACGTTCGCACGCACCACCCCGAGGTGTTCTTGTCGGTGTCGGTCACCACCCGGTCACCGCGGCCAGGCGAGGTGGACGGCACCCACTACTGGTTCGTCTCCGACGAGGAGTTCGACGCGATGGTGGCGCGCGCCGAGCTGCTCGAGTGGGCGGTGGTGCACGGAGCGGCGAAGTACGGCACCCCGCGGGGCCCGGTCGAGCAGGCCCTGGCCGAGGGACGCCCGGCCCTTCTCGAGATCGACCTGCAGGGCGCCCGGCAGGTCCGACAGACGATGCCGGACGCGTTGTTCGTCTTCTTGGCCCCACCGTCGTGGGAGGAGTTGGTGCGCCGGCTGGTCGGCCGAGGCACCGAGGGCAGCGAAGAGCGTGATCGCAGGCTGCAGACGGCAGTCGAGGAGCTCGCCGCCGAGCGCGAGTTCGACGTGACGATCGTCAATCATGAAGTTCACGCTGCGGCCGAGGAGTTGGTAACCTTGATGACTGCGCCCGCGCCCACCCGGCCGGACGAATCCACCGACCTTCTGTGAGGCAATTCCTTGTCTGGCCCCATCCCTGCCGCCGAGGGCGTCACGAACCCCCCGATCGACGAGCTGCTGACCAAGACCGACAGCAAGTACAAGCTGGTGCTGTTCTCCGCCAAGCGGGCACGCCAGATCAACGCCTACTACTCCCAGTTGGGCGAGGGCCTGCTGGAGTACGTCGGCCCGCTGGTCGACACCCACGTCCAGGAGAAGCCGCTGTCGATCGCTCTCCGCGAGATCAACGACGACCTGCTCAACTGCGAGGACGTCGACCCGGCCACGCTGGCCGCCGAGGAGGAGGCCCGCAGCCAGGCCGCCCTCGACGCCGGCTTCGAGGTGTCGGACCCGTTCGCCCAGGGCGAGTGACCCTCGCCTGACCGGCCTTGCCCGGTCGACCACCTGCCGATGAGCCAGCCGCCGACGAGCCAGGCCCCCTCGACTCCGCTGTCCTCAGCGGAGTCGAAGCCACGTGTCGTGTTGGGTGTGGCCGGTGGCATCGCGGCGTACAAATCCTGCGAACTGCTGCGCCGCTTCACCGAGTCCGGCCATGACGTGACCGTGGTGCCCACCGCGGCAGCCCTGGAGTTCGTCGGGTCGGCCACCTGGTCGGCGCTCTCGGGCAAGCCGGTGTCCACCGAGGTGTGGTCGGACGTGCACCAGGTGCCGCACGTGCGGATCGGACAGTCCGCCGACCTGGTCGTGGTGGCGCCCGCGACGGCCGATCTGCTTGCGAAGGCGGCCCACGGGCTGGCGGACGACCTGCTGACGAACACCCTGCTGACCGCACGCTGCCCGGTGGTGTTCGCACCCGCGATGCACACCGAGATGTGGGAGCACCCCGCCACGGTGGCCAACGTCGCGACCCTGCGTGCCCGTGGTGCGCTGGTGGTCGAGCCTGCCGAAGGCCGGCTGACCGGCGCCGACTCCGGCAAGGGCAGGTTGCCGGAGCCCGAGGAGATCTTCGAGCTCTGTCGCGACGTGCTGGTCCGGGGGGTCTGGGCACCCGATCTGGCTGGCAAGCACGTGGTCGTCTCGGCCGGCGGCACGAGGGAGTATCTCGACCCGGTCCGCTTCCTGGGCAACCGCTCGTCCGGCCTGCAGGGCTATGCGCTGGCCCGGGTGGCCGCCGCCCGTGGCGCCGAGGTGACCCTGGTTGCCGCCAACGTGGCCCTGCCGGACCCGGCAGGGGTAAAGGTGGTCCCGGTCGAGACGACCGAGGAGCTGCGCGACGCCGTGACGGCGGCCGCGGCATCGGCCGACGCGGTGGTGATGGCGGCGGCCCCAGCCGACTTCCGTCCGCTTGCCGTCAGCGAAGCCAAGATCAAACGGGCCGCCGACGGCTCAGCCCCGGACATTGCACTGACCCAGAACCCCGACATCTTGAAGAGCCTGGCCGCCGATCGCGCCCACGCCGACCAGGTCGTGGTCGGTTTCGCCGCGGAGACTGGCGATGCCACCGGGTCGGTGCTCGAGCTCGGTCGGGCGAAGTTGGCCCGCAAGGGATGCGACCTGCTGGTCGTCAACGACGTCTCCGGCGGTGCCGTCTTCGGCGAGCCGGACAACCAGGCCGTGATCTTGGCCAGTGACGGTGCCGCTGTCGAGGTCCCCCGAGGCAGCAAGGGTGCGTTGGCGCAGGTCATCTGGGATCAGGTGGCCGCGCGGTGGACGTGATTGGTATGGGTCGACCAGCCCGAAATCGGGGATCCCAGGCTGAGACGGCACCATGGTGCCGAACGACCCAGGTAGTCTCAGCAGCGTTGTCAGCAGCAAGGAGTGGAGCAAGGTGGCCGGACGACTTTTCACCTCGGAATCAGTGACCGAGGGGCATCCCGACAAGATCGCGGACCAGATCAGCGACGCCGTGCTCGACTATCTCATCGAGCACGACCCACAGAGCCGGGTGGCGGTCGAGACGCTGCTGACCACCGGGCTGGTCGTGGTGGCCGGCGAGGTGACCACGGAGGCCTATGCCCCGGTCGCACAGCTGGTCCGCGAGACTATCTTGGAGATCGGCTACGACTCCTCGACCAAGGGCTTCGACGGCGCCTCGTGCGGCGTACAGGTGGCCATCGGCGCACAGTCCCCCGACATCGCCCAGGGCGTCGACGACGCCTACGAGGAGCGTCACGACCACTCCGCCGACGCGCTGGACCGGCAAGGTGCGGGCGACCAGGGGCTGATGTTCGGCTACGCCTGCGACGACACGCCCGAGCTGATGCCGCTGCCGATCACCATCGCCCAGCGGCTCTCGCAACGGCTGAGCGAGGTCCGCAAGGACGGCACCATGCCCTACCTGCGGCCCGACGGGAAGACCCAGGTCACCATCGAGTACGACGAGCAGAACCGTCCCGTCCGCGTCGACACCGTCGTGCTCTCCACGCAGCACGCCGACGACGTCGACCTGGAGAACACCCTCGGTCCCGATGTGAAGAAGCACATCGTCGACCCGATCCTCACCGACTTCGAGATCCCCTCCGACGGCTACCGCCTGCTGGTGAACCCCACCGGGCGATTCGTCGTGGGCGGCCCCATGGGCGACGCCGGCGTGACCGGCCGCAAGATCATCATCGACACCTACGGCGGCATGGCCCGCCACGGTGGCGGTGCCTTCTCCGGCAAGGATCCCTCGAAGGTGGACCGGTCGGCCGCCTACGCGATGCGCTGGGTCGCCAAGAACGTCGTGGCCGCCGGGCTGGCGCGTCGCTGCGAAGCCCAGGTCGCCTACGCGATCGGCACCGCCCACCCGGTCGGCGTCTTCATCGAGACCTTCGGCACCGGCGTGGTCCCCGACGCGCGGATCCAGGAAGCCGTGTTGGAGGTCTTCGACCTGCGCCCCGCGGCGATCATCCGTGATCTCGACCTGCTCCGGCCGATCTACGCCAAGACCGCGGCCTACGGGCACTTCGGCCGCGAGCTGCCGGAGTTCACCTGGGAGCGCACCGACCGCGCCAACGCGCTGCGCGCTGCTGTCGGCTGACCCCCACGAGCGGTCGCCGTCCGCCGCTCTCCTCGCTAAGCATGGACCCGCGGGGTGCTCGCCGACAGGGCGGCTGCGCCGGGTCAGCGGTGCTCGGGTTCCGGCTGCATCCGGACCCATCTCCCGCGGTGCTGTGGTGGCTGAGGACCCCGTATACCGGCCACTTTGCCACCACAAGACCGCGGGAGACGCAAGAAGACCGCCGTGGTGCCATCCACGGATCCAGGCTGAGAACGTGTCGCGGGCGGCTGATAGAAACGCGCCATGACCGGGTCGTCGCGGGCGAGTGCTCAGCAGGAGGCGTTGCCTGGCCTGCGTGCCACCGTGCGCCGCTCTCGAGCCGCGGCGCCGAAGGCGGCCGCTCAGGGCAAGCCCGTGGCCGAGATCGACCCGGTGGCCAGGGTGCTGGTCGACGTGCCGCTCGCCCATCTCGACCGGCCGTTCGACTATGCCGTCCCGGCCACCATGGGCGAAGACGCTGTGCCCGGCGCCCGGGTCCGGGTGCGTTTTGCCGGCCAGGACGTCGACGGGTTCGTGCTCGAGCGGGTCGCTGCCTCGGACCACCCTGGCCGGCTGACCCCGTTGCGCCGGGTGGTGAGCCCGGAGCCAGTGTTGCTCCCGGAGATCGCTCGGTTGACCGGCCGACTGGCCGAGCGCTACGCCGGAAGTCGCGCCGATGTGCTCCGGCTGGCGATCCCGCCGCGCCACGCCACGGCGGAGAAGGCGGCCAGTGAGCCCGCTCCGGAGCCGACGCTCGACTTGGAGGCGGGGGAGCGGGCCTGGGCGGACTATCAGCACGGCGACGCCTTCTTGACCCATCTGTCCTCGGGTGGATCTCCGCGAGCGGTGTGGACCGCCGCTCCGGCCGCCGATTGGCCGATCCTGATCGCCCACGCTGCGGCAGCGACCCGGGCCAGCGGTCGGGGCGTGATCATCTGCGCCCCCGACCTCCGCGACGTCGACCGGGTCTCGGCCGCCCTGACCGCGGTCCTCGGACCAGACCAGCACGTCAGGCTGGTGGCCGATGTGGGTCCCCAGGCCCGCTACCGCGACTTCTTGGCGCTCTCTCGTGGCGCCGTTCGGATCGCCATCGGCACCCGGTCCTCGGCCTTTGCGCCCGTCCACGACCTCGGGCTCCTTGCCATCTGGGACGACGGTGACGACCTGTTCGCCGAGCCGCGCGCGCCGTACCCCCACACGCGCGAGACCCTGCTCTTGCGAGCCGAGCAGCAGGGTGCGGCGGCACTGCTCGGCGGGTTCGCCCGCAGCGTCGAGACCGCCTACCTGCTCCGCACCGGGTGGGCGCACGAGATCACCGCACCCAGGGCCGTCGTGCGCGAGCGGGTGACGGTGCAGATCGCCGGCGCCGCCGAGGAGGAGTTGGCCCGCGACCCCTATGCCCGCGGAGCGCGGCTCCCGTCGACCGCCTTCCAGACGATTCGGCGGGCTCTCGCGGACGGACCGGTGCTCGTGCAGACCCCTCGCAGTGGCTACGCGCCCAGCCTGGCCTGCGAGCGATGCCGCGGCCCTGCGCGGTGCCGGCAGTGCTCGGGCCCCTTGGCGCTGACCGGGGTGATGACGCCTCCGGTCTGCCGCTGGTGTGGGGCTGCAGAGGACTCCTGGGCGTGCCCCATCTGTGGCCACCGGGGCCTGCGGGCGCCGGTGCTCGGCGACTCACGAACGGCCGAGGAGCTGGGTCGTTCGTTTCCCCAGGTCCCGGTGCGGCGGTCCAGCGGCGACCATGTCCTGGCCGCGGTGGGGCGCCAGCGAGAGATCGTGGTCGCCACGCCCGGCGCGGAGCCGATCGCGGAGGAGGGCTACGCGGCAGTGGTGCTGCTCGATACCTGGCTGATGCTGGCCCGGGCGGACCTGCGCACCGAGGAGGAGTCGCTGCGCCGCTGGCTCAACGCCGCCGCCCTGGTGCGACCGGGTGGGTCCGTGGTTGCCGTCGGCGACGCCAGCCAGGCGGCCCTGCAGGCGCTGGTGCGCTGGGACCCGGCGGGGTTCGCCGAGCGTGAGATCGGGCAGCGCCGGGAGGCCCGGCTGCCACCTGCCGCCCGACTCGCGACGCTCACCGGAGAGCCCGGCGCCGTCGACGACCTGCTCACCATCCTCGAGCTTCCCTCTGCGGCCGATGTGCTGGGCCCGGTGGCGTTCGGCGATCGGGGTGAGTGGCGTGCCGTCCTGCGTGCCCCGCGTTCCCAAGGCATCGCGTTGTCCCGGGCTCTCGGCGAGGCCCAGCGAGTGCGCTCGGCCCGCAAGCTGGACCCCGTCCGCGTCCAGGTCGATCCGGTGGTCCTGTAGTCCCGCGACGACAGCCCCTAATGGCGGGACCTCTAAACTTGCCCGCGCATCACCCGAGAGGAGCTCTGAGTGGCCATCCAGCCGATCCGACTGTTCGGCGATCCGGTGCTGCGCACCCGAGCGGTCGAGGTGGTCGACTTCGACCGCGAATTGCGCCGGCTGGTGGAGGACCTGACCGAGACCATGCGGGACGCCCCCGGTGCGGGGCTGGCCGCGCCGCAGATCGGGGTCGGGCTGCGGGTCTTCACGTGGTTCGTCGACGGTGAGGTGGGTCACCTGGTCAACCCGGTCCTGGATCTCTCGGAGGAGACCCAGGACGGCCCGGAGGGCTGCCTGTCCCTGCCCGACGTCGTCTATGACTGCCGCCGGGCCCTGCGCGCGGTGGCGAAGGGCTTCGACCAGCACGGTGAGCCGGTCGTCGTCGAGGGGTCCGAGCTGCTGGCTCGCGCGCTCCAGCACGAGACCGATCACCTCGACGGGATCATCTTCTTGGACCGGCTCGACACCGAGAACCGCAAGGCAGCGATGAAACAGATCCGCGAGTCGGACTGGTTCGGGGCCGAGCGACCCACCGTCAAGATCTCCCCACACGCCACCGGTGGCCTGGGCCTGTGACGGGTGTCGCCTGATGCGGGTGGTCTTCGCCGGCACTCCGGAGGTCGCGCTCCCGTCCCTGGACGCGATCGCTGCCTCTGGCCACGACTTGATCGGCGTGGTGACCCGGCCGGATGCTCCCGCCGGTCGAGGGCGTCGGCTCACTCCTTCTTCGGTCGGCGCTCGGGCGGAGGAGCTCGGCGTACCTGTCCTCAAGCCGGCACGCGCTAGCGATCCCGACTTCCTGGCCGCGCTCGCCGAGCTCGCCCCGGACTGCTGCCCGGTGGTCGCCTACGGCGCCCTGGTTCCGCAACCAGCCCTCGACCTGCCCGAGCACGGCTGGGTCAACCTGCACTTCTCCTGCCTCCCGGCCTGGCGTGGAGCGGCACCGGTCCAGCGGGCCATCTGGGCGGGGGATGAGATCACCGGCGCCACCACCTTTCGGCTGGTCGCCGAGCTCGACGCCGGGCCGACGTACGGCGTGATGACCGAGCGGATCCGCCCCGACGACACCGCTGGCGACCTGCTGGCTCGACTGGCCGAGGCCGGTGCCGCGTTGCTGGTGGCGACCCTGGACGGGATCGCCGACGGTTCGCTCGCTGCGCGGCCCCAGCCCAGCGACGGCATCTCGCTCGCGCCGAAGATCACCGCCGAGGACGCTCACCTCGACTGGGCCCACCCTGCGCTCGCGCTCGATCGCCAGGTGCGTGCCTGCACCCCCGTGCCCGGCGCGTGGACCACGTGGGCTGAGGAGCGGGTCAAGCTCGGTCCGGTCACCCTCACGCCCGATCAGTCGCCGTTGCCCCCAGGCCACCTCGCGATCACCAAGCGCGAGGTGCATGTCGGCACCGGCACCCACCCGGTCCGGCTGGGCGAGATCCGCCCGTTCGGCAAGCGACCGATGCCCGCCGCCGACTGGGCCCGCGGGGTGCGCCTCGGCACCGAACCACGCTTCGGCTGACCTGGTCGAACTCACCGCGTCGTGAGGGGATCGTCTCTCGCTGGGTCGGGTTGGTGGTGGCCGCGCGTAGCCGAGCGGCTCCCGCTGCCTCTTCGGTGGTCATGGTGAGGTGGCTTCGCCCAGGATCAGGTCGACGGGTGGCCGCGCGTAGCCGACCGTCAACCCGCCGTCAAGGACCTCCACTGCGCTCCGGCCACTTCGCGGCGCCCCTGCGGGGCGTCCTTGACTGCGGGGCCCTGACGGTCGGCTTCTACGGCGCGGTTGTCGGCACGGGCTCCGCCCGCGCCGCCGCCATGCGGCCACCCCCAGGGACCCATCCGCCCCCTGCGACCTTGGCTGACCCGTCTCCCGCTGGGCTGTGGCGTCTGCTGCACCCACAACCGCGCACCAGACGGGTCCGAGCACCCGTAGACCCGCGCCAGAGGAGTGGTTCTGCAGTTTCGGAACAATCGGGATGCTGTTTCGGAACAAACGATGCACTCAGGCGTCCGACGAGCGTCGTGACCCCCACGTTTGGGCGCAAACTGCAAGGATTCGAGTGGATTTCGTGCAGTTTCGGAACAGTCGACGACCTTCCAGACGGCACTCACACCGATTGGACCGAAACGACATTGCCGATTGGGTCCAAACGACATCCCAGCCACCCCCGAGAGCAGGCGGGATGCAGTTTCAGCACAATCGACGACACCCAGCAGCCCCCCGAGACGGGGCCGTGAGCCGGGAAGCAGTCGAAACAAGCGGACCGCCGCCCGGCATAGCCGCCTGTCGGTAGCAACCAGAGCAGACCAGCAACCCGGGAACCAGCCAGAACGGGGGGATTGCCTCCCCGGTAGCTGCGATGTCGGTCAGCACCACCAGAAACCAGCAACCCGGCCACCGAGCAGAACCGAGCGAGCCTTCCCCGTCGCGACCCCGTCGCAAGCCCATCGGCTGGCTCCCGGCGGACCGGGAGCCAGCCTCTATCCTGGGCGGCATGACCAGGCGAGCGACCCCGGAGGACGTAGACCGAATCTGTCGTGAGCTGCCGGAGGTGGAGTTCGGGACCAGCTGGGGTGACGCGCCGACCTACAAGGTGCCCGCCGGCCCGAAGGGGAAGGGGTTCGTGCTCTTCCGCAAGCCGCACAAGACGGCGATCGACCCCGAGACCGGGGAGCTGTACGACGATCTGTTGGTGATCCGGGTCGCGGATGCGGCGGAGAAGGCGGCGCTGGTCGAGGACGAGGCGTCGCCGTTCTTCACCGTCTCGCACTTCAACGGCTACAACGCGGTGCTCGTGCAGCAGTCCCGACTGGGCGAGATGCAGGTCGACGAGCTGACCGAGGTGATCACCGACGCCTGGCGTGCGGTCGCGCCGAGGTCGTTGGTGAAGAAGCACTTCCCGGATGGCTGATCGGCGGCGTCGGCCCCGTCCGTCGACCACCCGCCAGCAGCGCCGGAGGCCGGACCCCGCCCGGCTGGCGGCGTTCGAGGTCACTCGGGCGGTCACGGCCGAGGACGCCTACACCAATCTGGCGCTCCCACCCGTGCTGCGCCGCCGAGGGTTGACCGGGCGAGACGCCGCGTTCACGACAGAGCTGGTGGCCGGGAGCCAGCGTGGACGCGGCACCTACGACGCCGTCCTGGCCAGCTGCTTGGACCGGCCGCTGGCCAAGGTCGATCCCCCGGTGTTGGACGTGCTCAGGCTGGGCACCCATCAGCTGCTCGGGATGCGGGTGCCCGCGCACGCAGCGTTGAGCTCCTCGGTCGACCTCGCTCGCACCGAGGTGGGCACGAGCACCAGTGGCTTCGTCAACGCGGTGCTCCGACGGGTGAGCCAGCACGACCTGGAGGAGTGGGTGCGCCGGATCGCGCCGGATCCCGACACCGACCCGCACGGTTTCGCGGCGATCGCGCAAAGCCACCCCCGCTGGATCGTGGACGAGCTTGCCGCCGCCCTCGCGGCGATCGGAGCCGAGGACGAGCTGAACGCACTGCTCGCCGCGGACAACCAGCCACCGCGCGTGGTGCTGGTTGCCCGGCCCGGGCTCGCCGACGTCGCCGAGTTGCCGGGGGAGCGGACGCGCTGGTCGCCGTACGCCGTCCGTCTCGACGGCGGTGACCCCGCGGACGTGCCGGCGGTTGCCGAGGGGCGGGCCGGGGTGCAGGACGAGGGCTCACAACTGGTTGCGATCGCGGTGGCCGGGGCGGCGTTGGCCGGCCGTGACGAGCGGTGGCTCGACCTATGCGCCGGTCCCGGCGGCAAGGCCGCCCTGCTCGCCGCCCTGGCCACCGGCCGGGGCAGTGCTCTGCTGGCTAGCGAGCGGCAGCCGCACCGGGCGGCACTGGTCAAGGACGCTCTACGGAAAGCACCCGGTGCGGCTGCCGTGGTGATTGCCGACGGCCGCCGACCAGCGTGGCGACCGGGTTGGTTCGACCGGGTCCTGGTGGATGCGCCGTGCACCGGCCTAGGCGCTCTCCGGCGCCGACCAGAGGCGCGGTGGCGCCGATCGCCGGCCGACTTAGCCACCCTCGCGTCCCTGCAGCGCGACCTCCTGGACAGTGCGCTTGCCTCGGTCCGTCCCGGGGGTGTCGTCTGCTACGCGACCTGCTCGCCCGCCCTCGCCGAGACTCGTGACGTGGTCGCGGCGGTGCTGACGAGCCATCCGGATGTGGAGCTGGTGGACGCCCCGGCTGGACTCGAGCACGTGCCCGACAGCGCCGGACCACTGCCGGGGACCGTGCAGCTGTGGCCGCACCGACACGGCACCGACGCAATGTTCGTCGCCTTGTTGCGACGGCGTGGGTAGCGTTCCACCATGCCCAGCAAGCCGCCGGTGGCCGAGATCGAGGTCGACGACAAGGTCGTCCGGGTGACCAACCCCGACCGGGTCTACTTCCCCGAGATCGGTGCCACCAAGCTCGATCTGGTCGACTACTACCTCGCCGTCGGGCCGGGCATCGTCAACGCGCTCTTCGAGCGGCCGTGCATGCTGCATCGCTTCCCGAAGGGCCTGGCGGGGGACAAGGTGCACCAAAAGCGGCTCCCCGCCGGGGCGCCACCCTGGGTCGAGACGGTGCGGCTGCACTTCCCCCGGTGGAACCGCACGGCCGATGAGCTGTGCGTCACCGAGCTGGCAAGCGTGATCTGGGCGGTGCAGATGTCCACCGTCGAGTTCCATCCCTGGAACAGCCGTCGCCCCGACACCGAGCAGCCCGACGAGTGGCGCATCGACCTAGACCCCGGGCCGCTGTGCGACTTCGACACCGTCCGCCGGGTCACCCACGTGGTCGAGGAGATCCTCGACGAGCTTGGTGCGGTCGGCTATCCGAAGACGAGCGGCGGCAAGGGCCTGCATGTGTATGTCCGGATCCGGCCCGACCATGGCTTCCGAGACGTACGCCGAGCAGCGCTCGCCTTCGCCCGCGAGGTCGAGCGGCGCTCGCCCGAGGACGTCACCACCACCTGGTGGCGCAAGGACCGCGACCCTCACCAGCTCTTCGTCGACTACAACCAGAACGCCCGCGACCACACCATCGCGGCGGCCTACTCGGTCCGCGGCCTGCCCGATGCTCGGGTGTCCACCCCGATCCGCTGGGACGAGGTGGACACGGTGGACCCCAGGGAGTTCACCATCGAGACGGTGCCCGCGAGGTTCGCCGAGCTGGGGGACCTGCACGGCGACATCGACGACCACGTCTTCGACATGACCAAGCTGTTGGAGTGGGCGGCCCGTGATGAAGCTGCGGGCGCGCCCACTCCGGAGGAACCGGCTACGGAGTAGCGAACGGGTCGATGCCCTGCGGTGTGCCCAGCCCCGTCGGTGCGTCGAAGCCAGGCTTGGCCTGACACATGTAGCTGCCCGTGCAGAAGCCGTTCTTCCCGGCGGTGACATCGGTGAATGTCCCGGCCCGGCTGTAGAGCTGCGCCGGCTTCATGCCGCCGGCACCGGCGGCGCCGATCAGGCCAGCGGTCAGCGGCGAGGACGCGCTCGTCCCCCCGACCAGCAGCCAGCCGCGGTAGCGCTTGGGCAGGAAGGTGTCGTAGACCGCCAGGTCGTCGGCCACCGCCGACATGTCGGCGAAGGTCCGCATGTGGCAGGCCTCGTCGGACTGATAGGCAGGCTTGGCGAAGTACGCCGAGCAGCCGGAGCCGCCGTACGCCCATGCCTTCTCCAGCCACCCGCGAGGGTTGTCGGCATGCGACAGGGTGGTGCCACCGACCGAGACGACGCCGGGCACCGACGCCGGGAAGGACGCGGCGGTGAACCCGTAGTCGCCGGAGGCGACCACATCGGTCACGCCCGGTCGGTCGTAGATCGGTGCCTCATCCTCGATGCCGGTGTACTCCTGGATCCCATAGGAGTGGTTCACCACCGTGGCACCGGCCGCCGTGGCCGCCAGGGTCGCCTTGCGCAGCGCCGGTGTGGTCGGCACCCGCGCCTCGGCGAGGACGATCTTGCAGGTCGGGCACGCCGCCGAGACCATCTGCAGGTCGAGCGCCGCCTCGAGGGCCCAGCCGTAGTCCGCCTGCGGATAGTGGTCCTGGCCACCCTTCTGGTTGATCTTGGTGAAGCATCCCGAGGCCGAGGTGCACGACGGCAGACCGAACTGCTTGCGGTACTTGTTCATGTCCTGCTCGGCCTTGGGGTAGTCGAAGGCCACCACGATCCCCACCGTGTCGGTGCTCCCCGTGTTGGGGATGTCGTAGGCGTCGCGGAGGTCGCGGGCACCCCAGCCCTTCGGATCGGGCCGCTTGGCCGTCGGGCCGGTGTGGCGACGCTCCAGGTGGGTGAAGCAGCTGTAGACCTTCTTGCCAGCCGTGCGACAGACCCGCTTCGGGTCGAACGGTGCCCGGGACCGCGGCTTGGTCGAGGTCTTCCGGGGCGTGCTCTTGTCGGATGTGGTCTGGTCAGACGTGGGAACGCCAGTCTTCCCCCGACCCGAGACGGCATAGGCGTGCTCGGCCTGCTCCAGCACGGTCCGACCAGCGGCATCCTTCGCCCACAGCTCCAGGTTGACCGGGCCTGAGGCGGGGTTGGTGAACGACACCCGGAAGGTGTTCTTGTCGATCCGGCTCACCTTGGCGGAGCGCCAGTGGCCCTTGCCGGCCGAGTAGCGGACCCGAGCCGCCTTGACCCTGGCATCGACCGGTCCGAGGTTGTCGAAGGTGACCGGGAAGCTCACCTTGCCCCGGCCGATCCGCGACGACAGGTCGATCGGCAACTGATAGCGGGCACGCAGGATCGGCACGGTCGTGTTGTGCCCGGGCATCGTGAAGGTCCAAGTGTCGCTCACCTTGGAGGACAACGACCAGCTCGGCGCGCGATGAGTGGCCTGCAGCTGCAGGGCGGTGCCAGCGCGGGGCGCCTTCACGTAGGGCGCCACCGCGACGAACCCCTTGGCCAACGTGCGGCGGCCGGAGGTGAGCTTCCAGCGACCGTTGTCGCTGAACGTGTAGCCCGTCAGGTCGGTGCCACTGCTCGCGATCATGGGCTGCGTGCCATGCAGACGACCGTGCGAGACGCACAGCGCGCAGCCCCAGCTCTTGTCGTTGCGCTCACCGCCCACGTCGAGACCCGGGCCGAGCGGGCCGCGGTAGAAGTGCAAGGGCTTGTGTTGGCCGCGGCCGTACGGCGCGAGGGCGGCAAGAGTCTCCTCGTAGTTCTTGCCGGAGTCCTCCTCGGTCAGCCAGGTGAATCGCTTGTCCGCCAGCGCCCACAGGGACAATGTGCCCGGCCGGGCGATGGGGTAGCCGCTGATGAAGACGAAGAAGTCGCTCGGGACCATGCCAAACGCGAACGCGATGTCCGTCACCGGCTTGCCGGTGCTGTAGGACCGCCACGGAATCTTCGCGAAGTCGGCTGGCTTCAGGTTGAACGTCAGCGACTCCGGGACACCCTTGACGATCTTGCGGGCGACAGCGAGGTGCTTGAAGGCATCCGCCTCCGGACTCTGACGACGATCGGTCAGGGTGGCCTCGGCCGACGTCGTGAAGGTGCCCAGGCTCTTGGGCGGCGCGGGCACCGGGTTGAGGCGTGGGGCGACTCCGCCGAAGCCGGCGATGAAGGTGAACTTTCCCCGAGCGTCGACCCGGGTCAGCGTGTCGCCCTGCTCGACCACCTTGTGGCCGGCCAGGGTGAACTTCTGTCGCACCGTCGCGGTGCTCATGTCGAAGGTGACGGTCTGGTCAGAGGTGATCTCGACCTCCTGCACCACGACCCGACCGCTGGTCCAGTCCTGCACGAGCATCCAGTAGTGCCCGGCCGGAAGGGAGACCTTCCAGGTGCCGCCGTCGAGGAAGGCATCCCCGACGGCCAGTCGACCGTCGTCGACGTTCATGTAGGAGACCATGCCGAACTCGATCGGCTTGCCCGGTCGGCGGACGGCCTCCATGGTCGTGGTGAACATCTCGAAGTCACCGGCGGCCAATGAGGTGCTGGCAGTGCGTCCGGTGATCTTGGTGACGTCAGCCAGGTCGTCGGCGAGGTGCGCGAGGGCACCTGGGTCGCTGATCGTGGCGGGCGCGGTGTGGCTGCCGTCGGCGCGCTTGGCCGCGCCCGCGCGATCCACTCGCAGGCCGGGTAGGTCGTGGACCTCGGCACCCGGCGCGAAGGTCACCAGCAGCGGTGCCTTGCCCGCCTGCTTGGCGCGCAGCAGGGCGCTCACGTTGAAGGCGGACGGCTCGAGCCTCGCCATCTCCGCGACTGGCAGCTGTGGAATGACGTAGTTGTCGCCCCCGAACGAGAACGTGCGCACCGGCTTGCCGGCGTGGGGCGAGGTTGGCGTCAACGAGGCCTGCGTGCGTCCCGCGGTGTCGGTGCGCAGGACGACGGTGTCGCCCGAGAGCAGGGCCACGCGATCAAGCGTCGCCTCGCGCGCGGCCTTGGCGGCCGGGATCCGAGTGGTGCGGTCAGCCGTCGACGTGGCAGCCTGTGCCGGCGAAAGGGCGCCGGTGGCGGCCAAGGCGAGGGCGACCACCCCGAGCAGGGTCGGTCGGTGACTCAACGATCGATGGTGCATGAGCGAAGGCTCACTTCCCCGGGGTCGACCACGGGTCGGCAGGCGCATCGGACCCCGTCTTCTCGATGCGCCCCCCGCGGGGGTATCAGGACAGTACACCAGGCCGCCCCCGGAGCCGCCGCACCTCGCGACACGCAGAGCACTAGACTCACCGGCCGTGGCCGTCCAGATCACTCCGAGCATCCTGAACGCCGACTTCGCCGCGCTGGGAGCGGAGGTGGCGAGGATCGCTAGCGCGGACTGGGTGCACCTGGACGTGATGGACAACCACTTCGTGCCCAATCTGACCTTCGGGCCGGCCATGGTGGAGGCGATCGCACGGTCGACCGGTCTGCCGCTCGACGCACACCTGATGATCGACGACCCCGACCGGGAGGCGCCGGCGTACGTCGAGGCCGGTTGCGGATCCGTGACGTTTCACGCCGAGGCGACCCGGGCGCCCGTGCGACTGGCCAGGGAGTTGCGCGCCCTTGGTGCGCGGGCGTGCCTCGGTCTGCGACCGGCGACCTCGATCGAGCCGTACGCCGACCTGCTCCCCGAGTTCGACACGATCCTGCTGATGTCGGTGGAGCCCGGCTTCGGCGGTCAACAGTTCCTCGACGTGGTGGTGCCCAAGATCCGGCGCACCCGTGAGCTGATCGAGCGGCGCGGCGGTGAGATCTGGCTGCAGGTCGACGGCGGTGTCTCACCCGACACGATCGAGCGTTGCGCCGAGGCGGGTGCCGACGTCTTCGTGGCAGGCTCCGCGGTCTACAGCGCGGATGACCCGGACGCGATGGTCCGCCGCCTCCGCGATCTCGCCACCGCCGCGTCCCGCCTCGGCTGATCCAGGC
>JBDHZT010000052.1:0-24591 GCA_039811985.1 Nocardioidaceae bacterium
CACCGCGAGAGCCGAGCAGCACCAGCGACCCGGACAGCAACCCCAACCACCGGCCACCTGAGCCCGTCGCTGCTGTCGGCCAGCCCCACCGACGACCAGCAACCCGGCGAGCGGCCCGGACCAACGGCGGCGCCCACCCGTCGCCGCTGCTCCATCGGGTCGCAACCAAGGCGACCAGCAACCCAGCGCACGGCCCGGACCAACGGCGGCGCTCACCCGCCGTCGGTGCCCTGCCGGTCAGCACCACCGATCGCCAGCAACCCTGACGGAGCGATCCGCACAGACGACGGCCTTGGAGCGCCGGGCCAGCCGCCGGTCGGGCTCCACCCTCAGGGCAGGTGCTGCACGGCGGCGGCGAAGGCGTCACCGCGGTCGGCGTAGTCGCGGAACATGTCCATCGACGCGCAGCCCGGCGCCAGCAGGACGGTGTCGCCCGGCCGGGCCAGGCTCGCCGCGGCGCGGGCGGCGCGCAACATGGGCTGGTCGTCGACCGAGTCGCCCACATCGATCACCGGGACCGCGGGCGCGAGGCGCTGCAACGCGTCGGCGATCACGTGGCGGTCCTGGCCCAACAGGACGACCCCGCGCAACCGGTCGGAGACCGCCGAGACGAGCTCGTCGAAGCGAGCCCCCTTGGCCAGCCCGCCAGCGATCCAGACGACGGGGTCGTAGGCCAGCAGGGAAGAGAGCGCAGCGTGCGGGTTGGTCGCCTTGGAGTCGTCCACATAGGCGACCTCGTCGACCGTGCCGACCGATGCGATCCGGTGGCCGTCCGGTTGGAAGCCACGCAGGCCGTCTCGCACCGCGGCCTGACTCACCCCGTGTGCGCGTGCCAGAGCCGCCGCGGCCAACGCGTTGGCGACCACGTGCGGGGCCGGGGAGGCCAGGTCGCCCAACGTGCACAGCTCCGCGGCGGAGGTCTGCCGCTCGGTGATGAAGGCACGGTCGACCAGGATGTCGTCGACCACACCCATCATCCCCACGGCCGGAACCTCGAGCGTGAAGCCGATCGCCCGGGCGCCCTCGACGACTTCGGCGTCTCTGACGAGCTGCTCGGTGACGGGATCGGCGACGTTGTAGACGCAGGCGCGCTGCACGCCGGAGTAGATCCGGCCCTTGTCGGCGGCGTAGTCCTGCATCGAGGAGTACCAGTCCAGGTGGTCCTCGGCCACGTTGAGCACCGCGGCCGACTCCGCGGTCATCGACTGGGTGTAGTGCAACTGGAAGCTGGACAGCTCGACGGCGAACACGTCGTACGGCGTGGGGTCCATCACCGCTTCGACGATCGGCCGACCCACGTTGCCGACGGCGGCGCTGCGCAGGCCAGCCGCCCGCAGGATGGCGTCCAGCATCTGCACCGTCGTGGTCTTGCCGTTGGTGCCGGTCACCGCGAGCCAGGGCGCTGGGTGCTCGGGGTCGCGCAGCCGCCAGGCCAGCTCGACCTCGCCCCAGATCGGGATGCCGCGGTGGCGGGCCTGGGCGAGCAAGGGGGCGTCCGGGCGCCAGCCGGGCGAGGTGACGACGACGTCGATCGGCTGGTCCGGCAGCGTCGCGGTGCTGCCGAGGCCGAGCCGGACGTCGGCGCCGAGGATGCCGAGCAGCTCGGCCCGCTCCGCCTTCTCCTCGGTCGAGACGTCGTCGAGGGCGATCACCGACGCGCTGAGGTGCGTCAGGTTGTCCGCGGCGGCGAAGCCGGAGACGCCGAAGCCGGCGACCACGGCCTGCACCCCCGCCCAGGAATCGCGCTGGCCGAGGCCCTCCGGGCTCATCGCGTGCTCACGAGCCGGCCACCCACTCGGCGTAGAAGATGCCGAGCCCGGCGGCGACGAACAGCCCGGTGATCAGCCAGAACCGGATCACTACGGTGACCTGCTCCCAGCCGAGCATCTCGAAGTGGTGATGGAGCGGTGCTATCCGGAACACCCGATGGCCGGCCTGGACCCGGAACACCCGACGGAAGAGCGCGCTGCCACGGCTGGCCTTGAACACACTGACTTGGATCATCACCGACAGGGTGACGATCACGAACAGGCCGCCGAGGATCAGCAGCAGCAGCTCGGTGCGGGTCAGGATGGCGAGCCCGGCCAGGCCCCCGCCCAGGGCGAGCGAGCCGGTGTCTCCCATGAAGATGGCCGCGGGCGAGGCGTTCCACCACAGGAAGCCGAAGCAGGCGCCGGTGATCGCCGCGGAGACCACCGCCAGGTCGAGTGGGTCCCGCACGTCGTAGCACTTGCCGACGACGAGGTCGCCGCCACAGGCCTGGTTGCGCTGCCAGATGTTGACCAGGGTGTAGGCCGCGAAGACCAGGATCGAACATCCCGTGGCCAGGCCGTCGAGGCCGTCGGTCAGGTTCACCGCATTGCTGAAGCCGGTCACCAGGAACCAGATCAACAGCAGCACGACCACCGTCGGCAGCGCCCAGCCGAAGTCGCGCAGGAAGGACAGGTGGGCGGATGCCGGCGTGCGGCCGTCCTCGTCCTCGAGCATCGGTGAGAGGGCGAGCAGACCAAAGGTCAGCGCGATGACGGTCTGACCGACCATCTTGGCCTTGCTGCGCAGGCCCAGCGAGCGTTGCTTGACGATCTTGATGAAGTCGTCGAGGAAGCCGACGAAGCCCATCCCGACGAACAAGAACAGCAACAGCAGCGCCGAGGCGGACGGCCGTGACTCGGTGATCAGCTTGGCGAGGAAGTAGCCGAGCAACGTGGACAAGATGATGACCAGTCCGCCCATGGTCGGGGTGCCACGCTTGGTGTGGTGGCTGGTGGGGCCGTCGTCACGGATCTCCTGGCCGTAGCCGCGGGCGGACAGCACCGAGATCGCGACCCGGGTGCCGAGCAGCGAGACCAGCAGGGCAAGGCCACCGCTGAAGAGGATCGCTCTCATTGCCCCGTCGCTCCTTCGCCGATCCGGTCGGATCCCTGGTCTGTCTCGGCCAGCAGCCCGGCGACGAGGTGCTCAAGTGCGGCGCCCCGTGAGGCCTTGACCAAGACGACGTCGTCGCCCGTGACATTGTTCCGCACGAGCTCCAGCGCGTCGTCGCGCCCCGCCGTGGTGCGAGCAACGCCCTGCCACTGGGGCACCCGACGCGCTCCGGAGGCGATCGGGTCGGCCCCCGGACCGACCGTCACCAACAGGTCGATCCCGGCGCCGGCGACGGCCTCGCCCACGGCGAGGTGGTCGGCTTCGGCGCTGCTGCCGAGCTCGAGCATCTCGCCGAGCACCGCAACGGTGCGCCGACCGCCCCGGGCGCCGATCATGGCCAGCGCGTCGATCGCCGCGGCCATGGAGTCGGGGTTGGCGTTGTAGGCATCGTTGACGACGAGCAGGCCGTCGGACCGGGTGACCGGCTCCATCCGCCACCGAGACGTGGCCTCGGCCTGGCCGAGCCGGATCGCCACGTCGGCCAGGGGGATCCCGACCGCCAGCGCCATCGCGGCGGCGGCAGCGGCGTTCGCGACCTGATGCGCACCGATCTGGCGGAGCCGGACGGGCTGCCACTCACCGGCATGGCCGAGCTCGAAGGACGGCCTGCCCAGCGGGTCCTGCTCCAAGGCACGCCAGGCGACCTCGCCGGACCGGCCGAAGGTGACCACGCGCGCCGCGGTGCGGTCGACCATCGACGCCGTCAGCGGGTCGTCGGCGTTGAGGACGGCCGTCCCGGTGGCGGGTAGGGCCTCGACGATCTCGCCCTTGGCAGTCGCGATTGCCGCTCGCGAACCGAACTCGCCGAGGTGAGCAGTGCCCACGTTGAGCACCGCGGCCACCTGCGGTGGCGCGACCTCGCACAGGTAGGAGATGTGACCGACGCCCCGGGCACCCATCTCTACGACGAGGTACGACGTCTCGGGGGTGGCACACAGCACAGTGAGTGGGACGCCCAGCTCGTTGTTGTGGTTGCCACGGGTGGCCACGGTCGATCCGGAGGGGGCCAGCAGCTGGGCCAGATAGTCCTTGGTCCCGGTCTTGCCCTGCGAGCCGGTGAGCGCGAGCACGGTCAGATCGGGGAGCCGGTCGATCACCGCCCGGGCCAGTCGGCCGAACGCAGCCACCGAGTCCTCGACGACGACCGCCGGCACGCCGGTTGAGCGCTGGCCGAGCACGGCGGCGGCACCCGCCTCCACCGCAGCGACGGCGAAGTCGTGGCCGTCGACCCGCTCCCCCGCGACGGCCACGAAGAGGCCGCCCGACTCCGGCGCACGGCTGTCCACGAACGCCGGTCCGGTCACCATGACCTCGGGGTCCCGAGGGTTCCAGCCGTCGACTCGGCCACCCACCAGGTGTGCGATCTCGGCCAAAGACATCGCGATCATCGGGCCGCCAGTTCCTCGGCAGCCACCAGCCGATCATCGAAGGGGTGCACCACGCCGGCGACTTCCTGGCCCGTCTCGTGCCCCTTGCCGGCGATCAGCACCAGATCCCCGGCGCCCGCTCGGCGGATCGCCTCGCGGATGGCCTGGCGTCGGTCACCAACCTCCAGCACCTCGGCGCGGCCGCCGGCGGCACCCTGGAGGACGGCGGCGCGGATCGCTGCCGGATCCTCTGAGCGTGGGTTGTCGTCGGTGACGACGAGGACGTCGGCAGCCTCTGCGACGACCTGACCCATCAGCGGCCGCTTGCCGGAGTCACGATCTCCGCCGGCGCCTAGCACGACCAGAATCCGTCCCTCGGTCAGCGGACGCAGGGTCCGCAGCGCCGCCACGAGCGCGTCGGGCTTGTGGGCGTAGTCGACGATCACGGCGATGTCCTGGTCGCCGCCTCGATCGCTCCCCGGGGCGACTTGGATCCGCTCGAGCCGACCCGGGACGCCACCCGCCCTGGCCAGCCCACGCGCCACGGCGTCGAGGTCGAGCCCCGCCTCCGCGGCGGCAGCCACCGCGGCCAGTCCGTTGGCGACGTTGAAGTCACCGGGGAGCGCGACCGCGGCCGGGTGGGTCGAGCCGTCGGGCGCGACGACGGTGAACTCCGAGCCCGCGGGCCCCAGCGTCACGTCTTCCGCGCGCCAGTCAGCCTCGGCACCATGCACCGAGAACGTCCGCACCGAGATCTCGGCCTCGCCCGCCAGCCGACGGCCGTGCTCGTCGTCGATGCTGACCAGCGCGCGCCGGGCCCGGTCAGGGGTGAACAGCCGGGCCTTGGCGGAGTAGTAGTCCTCCAGATCGGCGTGGAAGTCGAGGTGGTCGCGGCCGAGGTTGGTGAAGACCGCTACGTCGAAGAGGACACCGTCGACGCGTCCCATCACCAGCGCATGGCTGGACACCTCCAAGGAGCAGGCGGTGACGCCGTCCTCGACCATCCGGGCGAAGAGACCGTGCAGATCTGGCGCCTCCGGGGTGGTCAGCGCGGTCGGCACGTCGTGGCCGTCGATTCGGGTGCCGACGGTGCCGACGACCGCCGACCGGACGCCCGCCGCGAGCAGGGCACCGTCGGCGAGCCGCGTGGTGGTGGTCTTGCCCTGGGTGCCGGTCACTCCGATCATGGTCAGCCGTCGCGCGGGGTCGCCGTACACCCAGGCGGAGACGGCGCCGAGCACCGCCCGTGGCTTCGGCACCACCAGCACGGGCAGTCCGGTGGCCGACGCCGCCCCCTCGGGATCGGTGAGGACCGCGCGAGCACCGGCTGCGCGCGCCTGGTCGAGGAAGGAGATGCCGTGCGCGCGGGAGCCCGGCAGAGCGACGTAGAGGTCGCCCGGGAGGACGCGTCGCGAGGTCAACGTGATGCCGGAGATGGCCGCGACCCCGTCGCCCATCAGCTCGACGGCGACGCCGTCGGCGGCCAGCCAGCCGGCCAGATCGGACAGCAGGCTGAGCTTCGGGTGCCGGGGCCGGGTGGCCGCCAGCGAGTCACTCACCACCACGCCGGCGAGGCTATCGGGCCCACTCGACCGGCAGCGTGGACGGCTTCGTGCCGGTCGGGGCGATGCCGTAGCGATTGAGAGCGAAGCTCATGATCTTGCTGAACGCGGGACCGCCCACGGAGCCACCGCCGGCGCCGCTGATGCCGGGGTCCTGGACGACGACGTAGACGGTGAATCGTGGGTTGTCTGCCGGGGCGAAGCCGGCGAAGGAGACGGTGGTCGATCCGTCGTAGCACTGGCAGTCCGAGGAGACCCGCTGGGCGGTTCCGGTCTTGCCGGCCACGCGATAGCCCGGGACGGCAGCGCCGGGGGCGACGCCGGCCTCGGGGTCGAGGACACGCTCCATCATCAGCATGGTGTCGTGGGCGGCCTTCTTGGAGACGACCCGTCGTTCGACGGTGTGGTCGGTGCCCACCTGCTCGCCCCGGTTGGTCGTGGCACTTCCCTCGACCAGGCTCGGCGAGACGTAGACGCCGCCGTTGGCGATGGTGTTCACTGCTGCGGTCATCTGGACGGCGTTGACCGAGAGCGACTGACCGAAGGTGATCCGGTCCTTGGTCTGCGGGGTCAGCGCGGGTCCGCTCGGGATGATCCCCGGCGACTCGCCGGCGAGGCCGAGGTCGGTCTTCTGGTCACCGAGCCCGAAGCCGCGCAGATAGCGGACCAGCTCGCGAGGCGGCATCTTCCGTGAAGCCAGCACGGTGCCGATGTTGGAGGACTTGGCGATCACGCCAGCCAGCGTCAGTGGCAGGTCTCCATGGGGGAACCAGTCGTGGATCGGGTGGACCTGTCCATCGGTCAGCTCGCCGGGGACCAGGATCTTGGTCCGGGGGGTGACTAGTCCGGCATCCATCAGGGACGCGACGGTGAGCACCTTCTCGACCGAGCCCGGCTCGTAGATGTCGCTCAGGGCGCGCGATCCCAGGTCTTCCTTCGAGGCGTCCTGTGGGTCGCTGGCGTCGTACGTCGGGTAGTCGGCAAGCGCCAGGATCTCCCCCGTTCGCGAGTCCATCACCACGGCGACACCCGAGGCAGCCCTGGCGTCCTCCACGGTCTGACGCAGCACCCGCGCGGTGTACCAGTCCAGGTCGAGGTCCAAGGTGGTGTGCAGGTCCTCGCCGTCGACCGGCTTGGTCAGGGTGCTGTCGGCAAGCGGGATCCGGACTCCCTTGCCGACCTGGTAGGACGACGTGCCGTCGGTGCCGGCGAGCCGATTGTCGAAGCTGCGCTCGAAGCCGGCCAGCGGCCGGACGCCCTTGCGGGGGTCGGGCGTGCCGAGGAAGCCGACCACGTTGGCGCCGATGTCGTGGGCGGGATAGTCACGGGCGGGGTCGCGCCGGGTGTCGAGGCCCTCGAAGCCCAGCTTCTCGGCCCGATCGACGACCCGGGTGGCGACCGCGGCCGGGATCCTCCGGGCGAGGTATTGGAAGCGGCACTCGTCCCCGGTCCCGCAGCTGATCTGGCGGAGCCGGGCGAGGGTGTCGAAGTAGTCCAGCCCGAGCCGTCGCGCCAAGAAGGTGGCGATCTCGGGCGCCTTGTCACGGGTCTGCTGCGGATCCGCCACGATCATCAGACCGTCGACCGACTCGGCCAACGGCTTGCCGTTGCGATCGAGGATGTCGCCGCGCTCGGCAGGCAGTACGACGGTGACCAGGCTGTGCGCCATCGCCTGGGCGGCATAGGACTTGGCGTCCACGCCCTGCAGCTGCACCAGACGAGCAGCGAACAAGGACAGCACCATCGCGATCATCAGGAAGCCGATGCGCAGCCGGAACTGCGCGGAGCCGCGACGAGACGCCCGCGGGGGGCGACGGGTGCGGGACGACGACAACGGCACTCCTGGCTCGATGGCTGGATCGATCGGCTGGTTCAGCGGGTGACCCGGCGGCCACCGTCGTCGCGGTGACCGGTCGAGTCGTCCTGGTGCCCATTCCTACCCTGGCGATGGGTCCGGTTCGGTGAGGTGCGGTCCGTGTCGCGAGAGGTGTGCTTCACCACGGGCTTGGGATCCAGGGAGGCCGGCTTGACCGGGGGGAGCTCCTCGAGACGGAGGGGGCTTCCTGCCGTGGCCGCCGGAGCTGTGCACGTCGGCGACTGCTTCGTCAGCTCGAGGATGCACCAGGTGGTGGGCAACACCATGCCCAGCGCTTGGGCCCGCTCGGCGACCCGCTGCGGGTCGCGCAGTCGCTCCAGCTTGAGCGAGAGCCCCTCCTCCTGGGCGGTCAAGGCTGCTGCTCGATCTTCGAGGCTGCTAGCCCGGAACGATGCCTGCTGCATCGAGGTGTTGAACAGCAACAGTCCGACCACACCGGCGACCAGGATTGCCGTCACCAGCGCCAGGAACGGGACTCGGGAGGTGGGAGTACGCCGCCGCGGGACGACGCTGAGCCGAGCCCGCGCGACCGCGGACTCGGCCATCCGAGACATCCGGGTGCGGGCGGCGCCGGCAACCGGCTGGCGACTCTCCGGGGCAGGTGCGGCACTGCTCATCAGGCGACTCCCTTGTCGGCGCGGTTCGACGTGTCGGCGCGGTGTGAGAACGTGCTGGATCGATCAGGACGGACCCGCTCGATGGCGCGCAGCCGGACCGAGGCGGCTCGCGGGTTGAGCCGGATCTCGTCCTCGTCGGCGCGCTCGGCGCCCCGGGTCACCAGCCGGAGGGCAGGCGCACGCTCGGCCTCGACCACCGGCAGATCGTCGGGGACGTCGCTGCGGGTCGCGGCTGCGAACGTGCGCTTCACCATCCGGTCCTCCAGGGAGTGGTAGGCCTCGACCACCACGCGCCCGCCCACGCTGATCGCGTCGATCGCGGCAGGCAGCGCCCGCTGGAGCACGCCGAGCTCGTCGTTGACCTCCATCCGCAGCGCTTGGAAGGTGCGTTTGGCCGGGTGGCCGCCGGTGCGGCGGGCCGGAGCCGGGATCTCTCGGTAAAGCAGGTCGACGAGCTGCCGTGAGGTGACGAACGGCCGGTCGGCCCGCTCTCGCACGATGGCGGCGGCGATCCGGCGCGCGAACCGCTCCTCGCCGTACTCCCGCAACACCCGGGTCAGCTCGGCGGCCGAGTAGGTGTTGAGCACGTCGGCGGCGGTGCGACCGGAGCCCTGATCCATCCGCATGTCCAGTGCGGCGTCCTCGGCGTAGGCGAAACCGCGCTCCCGCACATCCAGCTGCATGGAGGAGACGCCCAGGTCGAACAGCACGGCGTCCACCTGGTCCAGGCCGAGCTCGGAGAGCACCTCGGGGATCTCGTCGTAGACCGCGTGCACGCCCTCGAACCGGTCGCCGAAAGCGGCGAGTCGCTCGCCGGCCAGGCGAAGCGCCTCCGGGTCGCGGTCGATCCCGATGACGTGGGCCAGCTCGCAGCGGGTGAGCACCGCTTCGGCGTGACCGCCGAGCCCGAGGGTCGCGTCGACCAGGACGGCGTCGGCGTGCGAGAGCGCCGGATGCAACAGGGCCACGACCCGGTCCAGCAGCACCGGGACGTGTCGGGAGCTGGTCATCGCGACGGCCTAGCGCCCCAGGCTGGTCAGCACGAGGAAGGTCAGCGCCAGGCCACCCGAGGTGGCCGCGGACACCACCATCACCGCAACCGCCTCCTTGGCCAGGTGGCGGACCCGCACGGTGGCGGCCCCGTCATGGGCGGCGCCGTGGACGGCATGGGTGGTGCTGCTCATCTCGACCCCAGGTGTGACATCAGGCGTGCGGCGGACATATCGGGTGGACCGGGTGGCACATCGACTGCTGTGCCTCGAACTCGTCCGGCCAGGTCCCCTGCCCGCTCCTGTCGGGGACTGCCTTCTGGCGCCGGGGAAGTTGCCCCAGACGGCGTGACAGTGCGGGCACGAGACCTCGCCTGACGAGTTCGCTCTGCAGTTGTGTTCGGTACGGCGTTGTGTGTGGTGGGGATCAGATCCCCGGGATGATCTCCTCGGACAGATCGGCGAACCGCTGCTCCTGCTGGGCGAGGTAGGTCTCCCAGGCCCTCGGCTCCCAGATCTCTACGTGGTTGATGGAGCCGATCACCACGACGTCCTTCTCCAGTGAGGCGTACTGACGCAGCAGTGGCGCGAGAGTGATCCGGCCCTGCTTGTCCGGTGTCTCCTGAAAGGCCCCCGAGGCGAGCAGCCGGACGTAGTCCCGGGTGTTCTTCTCGGTCAGCGAGGCCTCGCGGAGCCGATCGGTGATCACGGAGAACTCGGCAAGGGAGTAGACGGTGAGGCAGCGCTCCTGCCCTCTGGTCACCATCAGCCCCTCCTCGAGGTCATCCCTGAACTTCGCCGGGAGGAAGAGCCGCCCCTTGTCGTCCAGCTTCGGTGTGTAGGTGCCGACGAACACCCTCGGCACCTCCCTGACCAGCCGACCCGCGGTGGATCTCCTCCACTTTGCCCCACCATACCCCACTATCCCCCACCGTCAATCGAAATCGCCGCACTCTTTCGCCCGTTTTCATCCCCGCGCCCCCCGCTGACCTGCGGTGTTGCCGAGTGGGGCGAAGTGGAGCGTCCATGCGTTGGGAGCGGTGGTCGGGTCAGTACGCCGGGTGGATCGGCAGCAGGTGGCGGCCCTGCCGGGAGGGAGGCGCCCGCCCGGGCAACCACCCCTGCGCTCGCTGGCGCTCGCTCCGGGGGGCCAGTCCCATCCACGCCCTGGCGGGCGCCTCCCTCCCGGCCGCGCCGCCGTCGGGCGCAGTCGACCCACCCGGCGGGCGCCCCTCTGCCGGCCGGGCCGCAACCCGCTGGCGACCGCGCCCGAGGCCGTCGTCACTGGACATACGTCGCGCACGGGTTGACGAGACCGCATACGGTGGTGTGCATCATCCGTGTGCGGGCAGGTGTGTTGGAGGAGGACCACAGGTGGGAACCCCCATGTCGGGAGCCGCTGACCTGGAGACGCTTGCCCGCGTCACCGAGCGGGTCAGGCACAACGTCGAGCAGGTGATCGAGGGCAAGCCGGACGTCGTGTCGGCGGCGCTCGTGGTGATGTTGGCCGAGGGGCACCTCCTCATCGAGGACGTGCCCGGGGTGGGCAAGACCATGTTGAGCAAGGCGCTGGCCCGCAGCATCGACTGCACGGTGCGCCGGATCCAGTTCACCCCCGACCTGCTGCCGTCGGACGTGACCGGTGTCTCGGTCTTCAACCAGGACACGCGCGTGTTCGAGTTCCGCCCCGGTGGTGTCTTCGCCAACGTGGTCGTCGGCGACGAGATCAACCGTGCCTCCCCCAAGACCCAGTCGGCGTTGTTGGAGTGCATGGAGGAGCGTCAGGTCACCGTCGACAACACCACCTATCCGCTGGACGCGCCGTTCATGGTGATCGCGACCCAGAACCCGATCGAGATGGAGGGCACCTACGCCCTCCCCGAGGCACAGCGAGACCGGTTCATGGCGCGGGTGTCGATCGGCTACCCGGTCGAGGCCGCGGAGATCGCCATGCTCGACTCCCACACGGGCGGTCGACCGTTGGAGGACCTCGAAGCAGTCACCGACGCGGCCGAGGTGCGCAAGCTGATCGGCATCGTCGGTCAGGTCTACGTCTCCGCCGCCGTTCAGCGCTACACCGTCGCGCTCACCACCGCGACCCGTCGCTCCACCGAGCTCCGGCTCGGCGCATCGCCGCGGGCCACCCTGCACCTGGTCCGTGCGGCGAAGGCCAGGGCCGCGATGCAGGGCCGTGACTACGTGCTGCCTGACGACGTACGCCTGCTCGCCACCCCGGTCCTCGCGCATCGACTGCTGCCCAGCGTCGAGGCCACCATGAACGGGCGCTCCAGCGGCGCGATCCTGGACAGTGTGCTGAGCGCCGTGCCTGTCCCCGACGGCCAGCAGGGATGACCCCGTGATCACCGGTGCGTGAGGCCCTCGCGTCGCTGACCCTGCGAGGCCGGGCCTTCCTGGCCGCCGGGATCACCGCCGTCGCCTGCGCGGTGGTGCTCGGCCAGCCGATGTTGACCCGGGTCGGCGTGCTGGTGGTCGCCGTACCCCTGATCACTGCGCTGGTGGTCGGCCGCGGCCGCTACCGGCTGGCGCTGGTCCGCGTGGTGTCTCCCGAGCTGGTCTCGGCCGGGCAGCCGGCCCGGGTCGAGCTGAACCTCACCAATGACGGCCGTACCCCCACCGGTGCGCTGATGCTCGAGGAGCAGGTGCCCTACGTGCTGGGCACTCGGCCGCGGTTCGTGCTGGAGGGCATCGGGCATGGTTGGCGGCGCCAGGTGACCTACCAGGTCCGCTCCGACGTGCGCGGCCGGTTCGAGATCGGGCCGATGACGGTGCGGGTCGGCGATCCGTTCGGGATGGTCGAGCTCGGGCGGGCCTTCCGCACGACCTCGTCGCTGACGGTCACCCCCCGCACGGTGCGACTTCCGACGATCCCCCTGGGCGGAGCCTGGACCGGCTCCGGCGACAACCGGCCCCGGGCCTTCGCGATCGGAAGCGCCGAGGACGTGACCGTCCGGGAGTACCGCCACGGTGACGAGCTGCGCCGGGTGCACTGGCCGAGCTCGGCGCGAATGGGTGAATTGATGGTGCGCCGGGAGGAGCAGCCCTGGCAGTCGCGCGCCACCCTGTTCATCGACAACCGAGTGGTGGCCCACCGCGGCCAAGGCGTCGCCTCCTCGCTCGAAGCAGCGGTCTCGTTCGCTGCCTCGATCGCATTGCATCTGAGCCAGCGAGGCTTCACCGTTCGCCTGGTCACGTCGAAAGGCGAGGAGCCCGGGACGGCCTGGCACTTCCGCGAGGCCGAGCTCAACACCGGACCGCTCCTAGAGGCACTGGCCGTGATCCAGCCCGTCGTCACCACCGTGTTGGACACCGCCTGGCTGTCCGAGGCCACCCACGGTGGCCTTCTCGTAGCCGTGCTCGGAGCGGTCGAGGAGGCCGATGTCGACGTCCTGCGCCGGATGCGCCACCACGCGGTGTCCGCGTTGGCAGTGGATCTCGACGTAGCAGCATGGACGGCACCGCTGGCCCCTGCCGCGGACGCCGTTCCCCTCCTCACTCGGCAAGGCTGGCGAGCGGTGGCGCTGCGACCAGGTGACCGCTTCGAGAACGCATGGCAGGAGCTGGGCCGGCTCGGTGGTCGCGGCGCGGCCGGAGGCGGAGCGAATCGAGCGGCAGAGGTGGGCTCGCGATGAGCGCAGATCGCGAGGCTCTCGGTCGGGGGGTGCGCGCCGCCGGTCTGGCTGCGCTGACCTGTTGGCTGACCATGCTGTCGTGGCGCGGCCTGAGCCTCGACTCCGCCGGCTACCTGGTGCCGCTGTTCGTGGGCGGCATCCTGGTCGCCGTCTCGGGGGCCCTACTGCGCTGGAGCCGCTTGCCCGGCGTGGTCGTCGTGGCCGTGCAGGTGGTGCTGCTGATCGTCTACGCCAACCTGGTGCTGGTCGGCTCGCCGTTGCCCTGGGGAGAGGGCTGGCAGGAGCTGACCGAGTCGTTGCGCCTCGCCGTCGAGAGCGCACGCACCTATCCGGCGCCGATCCCGTTGCTGGCGCCGAGCATCACCCCGCTGCTGGTGCCGCTCGGGCTGGCCCTCCTGCTCGCCGTGGACGCGCTCGCCGGCACCCTGCGGAGGGTGCCGCTGGCCGGCCTCGCCCTGCTGGTCGCCTACACCATCCCCGTCAGCCTGCTCGAGGGCGGGGTCTCCTGGATCGTGTTCCTGCTCAGCGCCACGGGCTTCTTGGCCATGCTGTTCATCGACGAGCAGGACCAGGTGTCCCGATGGGGTCGGCTGTTCGGACGCACCGACAGCGGCGCCAACCCACCCGGCTTCAGTGTCCGGACAGGCACCAGTCAGGCGACCGCGCTGGGGATCGGCAGCGCCGCAGCCGTTGCTGCGCTGATCTTGCCGGTGGCGGTGCCGACCCTGGAGCTCGCGATCTTCTCAGGCGGCGTGGGCGCGGGTGGCGGCGATGTCCACGTTGCCAACCCGATGACCGACCTGCGCCGAGATCTTCGACAGGGTCGCGACGTCCCCCTGGTGCGGATCTCGACCGACGACCCCCACCCGGCGTACCTTCGCATCTCCGCACTCACCCGATTCACCAGCAACGAGTGGAGCACCGGCGATCGGCAGGTGCCGGTCAACCACCGCGCGGACGGCAAGCTGCCGCCGCCCGAGGGAGTTGCGGACCCCTCCGCGGGCAAGCAGTACGACTACCGGATCTCCACGTTCAACAACTTCGACTCCATCTGGCTGCCGACCATGGTGCCGGCGACCTCCGTCGAAGCGGCCGGAGACTGGCGCTACGACGACACCACGATGGACTTCTTGTCCGCCAACGACAACACCAACACCGCGGGCCTCGACTACGCTCTCTCCGCGCTCACCTTGGACTACTCCCCTAAGCAGCTCGAAGCCGCGTCCACCCCGCCCGCCGGACTGTTGACCACCTACACCAAGCTGCCCGAGGACATGCCCATCGAGGTGGGCCAGTTGGCCGACCAGGTCATGGGAGGACAGACCAACAAGTTCTTGAAGGCGGTGGCGTTGCAGCGCTGGTTCCGCGAGGACGGCGGCTTCACCTACGACCTCACCACCCGGGCAGGCAACGGCACCGACGAGCTCGTCCAGTTCCTCGACGACAAGCACGGCTACTGCGAGCAGTTCGCCTCCGCGATGGCCGTGATGGCCAGAATGGAGGGCATTCCCGCTCGGGTAGCGGTCGGCTTCTTGCGCCCCGACTCGATCGGGACCCGGTTGTGGGAGTACTCCTCCCATGATCTGCATGCCTGGGTGGAGCTCTACTTCGCGGGCTCGGGCTGGGTGGCATTCGACCCCACCCCGGCCGCCCGCAGTGGCGCAGCACCGGCCTACACCACCGTGTCGCTGCCCGACCCGTCCACGGGATCCTCGGCCAGCGCCCCGACGAATCAGCCGAGCGACGACCTGGCCTCCCGAGACACCTCCGCGTCGGCCAGGCCCGACCGTGACCAGGAGGCGGACGCCACCACCTCGACCGCCGCGGCCAAGATCCCTTGGCAGACCATCATGATCGGCCTGCTCGTCGCCTTGGTGCTCGGCTTCGTGGGCATCCTGCCACGACTGGTCCGGCGGCTCCGTCGAGACCACCGTTGGAGCTCCTGGACCGCACCCGAGGCAGCCTGGGCGGAGCTCGCCGACACCATGGTCGATCTCGGCCGTCCCTGGCCGGGCGGGCTCTCGCCCCGCACTGCCGCTGAGCGGCTCATCGACTGCTTCGGCAGTCCCCAGGGATCCGCCGCTGCCGAGCGACCTCGCCGCGGCCCCGGCCAGGCACCGCAGGCCGAGGAGGCTCTGCACCAGATCGTCCAGGCCGTGGAGCTCTCGCGCTACGCCCCACCCGGCACGTCCTACCAAGACTCACTCCGCGAACAGACTGAGGTCTGCGCTACAGCACTGGCCGACGGCGCGACCGCCGCTGCCCGCCGTCGCGCCCGCTGGCTCCCCCGCTCGGTGCTCCGCCGCCACCCTCCTGCGACCACCACTACCGTCGAGGTCGTCGGCCGCGGCGATCTGGTCGACCACGTCAACTGACCTGTGGAGGACATACGCCTACAGCGCGCCGTCGCGCTCGTGCCTGGTGTCAGGAGTCGTTGTCGCCGTGTTGGCGACGCCAGCGCTCCTCGAGGCGGTCGCGCAGGCTGACGCGAGGGGTGGGAGCATCGCCCTCGGTGGAGCGGCCGTGCCACGAGCTCACCGCAACCGTGGCGGTCGCCAGCATCACCACGAAGCCGAGGATCCCGACCACCGTCATCCGCAAGATGGCACCGGACATCAGCACGGCGACGCCGATCACGAACCCGAGGGCGGCGATGACCACCCGACGGTGGGCAGCGCGCCGCATCGCGGTGCCGCGCAGAGTAGAGGCCAACTTCGGGTCGTCTCGGACGAGGGCGCGCTCCATCTGCTCGAGCAGTCGCAACTCCTCTTCCGAGAGCGGCACGGTTCCCTCCCCAGGTGGTCGAGCCCACGGGCATGACCTTCAAGGCCAGTCTAGGCAGCGACGACCGAACTCGGTAGCGGCCTCGGCGAAATTCGTCGGGTTGTCTTTGACACACCCGTGACGACCGCTCACCCGTCGACCCGTCCGATTGGGTCAGCGTCGAGCCACCAGATGCAACTGGGTGGCCAGCGGAAGGAACTCCGGCCGCTCGGCCACCGCCCGCTCCAGCTCGACCAGGGCAGGGGCCGCCCCGGGCTCAAGGTCCAGCAGCGAGCCGGGGACGAGATCGGCGAAGACCCTGATGCCGTGGATCGCAGTGACCTCCAGACCGGCGGCGGTCACCTGCGCGCGGATCTCGTCGACGGTGTAGCGATGGCCCGTCCGCATCGAGTCCTCGCCGGCGTCGAGCAGGTCGCGGGCAGCCTGGAAGTGGCCGGTCATGGCACGGGCAACGACGGCGGCGTACCGCTGGGCGACGAGCAGCGACAGCAGCCCGCCCGGGCGCAACGCGGCGTGGGTGGTCGCCAGTGCCGCAGCCGGGTCGTCGACGACGCCGAGGACGCCGTGACACAGGACCAGATCCGCGCCGTTTCGGAAATCCGCCTCACCCTGGACCAGCTCCGCCAGACCGGCGAGATCACCCTGCACGCCGGTGACCAGATCGGTCACCCCGCTCTCCGAGGCGCGTCGCGACAGTGCGGCGAGCGCGTCGGGGCTGGGGTCGACCACGAGCACCCGATGGCCGAGTTCGGCGAGCGGGACGGCGAACCCACCGGTGCCGCCACCGATGTCGACCACGCGGGCCCGCTCACCCGCGAAGGCGCCTGGCTCGCTGAGTGCAGCCGAGACGGCAGCCCAGACCACGCCGGTGCGCACTGCCCCGCGGCGCTCGGCCGGCCGGTCGGTTCCCGTCGCCATGTCGCAACCCTAGACGAGGGTCGCGGCGCCAAAAGGGGAGGTCCGCGCCGGGTAGACCGCCTACTCCGGGTGGGAAGCGGGCTCGGGAGGTGGCGGCAGCGAGGCCCGCAAGAAGGCACTGGTGTCTCGGTGCCACAGCATCACCAGCAGTGCGACGGAGAGCAGGAGCGCGCCCATGGACAAGACGATGAAGAGCGCCGGCAGGTCGCGGCGGATCCCGACCAGGGTCGAGAAGGCCATCAAGACCACCGTGGCGGTGAGCACGACCCGCGCCCACCGGTGGCCGGCCCGGAAGAAGGCCACCAACACCCCGGCCAGGGCGGCGAACACCACGAACAGCACGATCGCCACGGCCGCAAAGTGCGGGATGTTGATCGAGCTCTCCTTGAGACCGTCGAGCCCGCGCTCCTTCAGGATCGGGGCGGCGGTCGGGTTCCCCTTGGCCCAAGTCGAGACCAACCGGTCGTCGAACACCACGGTCAGCAGGGCGATCAGACCCGACCAGGCGATCAACGCCCAGACCAACCAGACCGCCCGGACCACCGACGCGGGCACCACTGCCGTCACCTGTCCTCTCTTCAACACACCACCGGTGGGGCCAGCTGGCCGTGGCGCCGCCTCGTCTAGGGTCCCTGCCATGACCAGCGAACACCCCGCCATCGCCAGGTTCCGCGCTGAGCACTCCACCCGGGGCGGCACCGGTGACATCGTGATCCTGCCAGATTCGGTCCACACCGCGGCACTGGCCGCCGAAGCACTGGGCTGCGAGGTCGGTGCCATCGCCAACAGCCTGCTCTTCGACGCGGACGGAGCCCCGGTGCTGATCCTCACTTCCGGGGGGCACCGCGTCGACGTAGCCAAGGCCGCAACGCTGGTCGGCGTGGCCACGCTTCGACGGGCCAGGCCGGAGTTTGTCCGCGAGCACACCGGCCAGGTCATCGGTGGTGTCTCTCCGATCGGGCACCCTGCTCCGGTGCCGACCTACATCGACTCCTGGTTGCGGAAGTACGACGTGGTCTGGGCGGCCGCCGGCCACCCGGCCGCCGTCTTCTCCACCAGCTTCGACGAACTGGTCTCCCTCACCGGCGCCACCGAGATCGACGTCGCCTAGATCGTTGGGACCTAGATCGATGGGACCCAGATCGATGGGACCGGGTCGACGACCCAGGTCGATGGCCTAGACGCGCCGAGGCCCGGTTCCGACCACCCCCGTGACATCGGAACCGGGCCTTGCGCAGGCGGTGCAATGACCGCCGCGCATTACCTTGCCAACACTCGCCCGGGTGCGGCATCGGTACAGGTACTTAGACGCCGGACAACCGATGGATCCGCCGCGGCGCGGACACCGATCTCTATGCTGAAGCCGTGGACGCGCTCCCCATGGTCTTCTCGAGCGGATGGGCAAGCGGCATCAACGCCTACTTGGTCGTGCTCGTGCTCGGGATCGCCGAGCGGGTCCAGCCCTCCGCGGAGATCCCGGACGTGCTCGGCCGATGGGATGTGCTGGCGGCAGCCGCCTTCCTCTACGTGATGGAGTTCGTGGCCGACAAGATCCCGTTCATCGACTCCACCTGGGACGCGATCTCTACGGCGATCCGGCCGACCGCGGGCGCCGTGATCGGCGTACTTCTCGCGGGCGACGCCTCCACGCTGCAGCAGGCGGTCCTCGGCGTCGTCGGGGGTGGTACGGCGTTGCTCTCCCACCTGGTGAAGTCCGGCAGCAGACTCGCCATCAACTCCTCGCCGGAGCCGGTCACCAACGTCAGCGCGAGCGTCGCCGAGGACGTAGCGGTGGTGGGGGTGGTGGCCTTCGCGATCGAGCACCCGCAGGCAGCGGCAGCGATCGCGGCGGTCCTTCTCATCGCGGGCCTGGTGGTGCTCTACTTCCTCGCCAAGGTGGTGCGTCGCGGCTGGCGGCGTTGGAAGGGCAAGGGCACCCCCCAGCCGACGGGCTGACCGCTCCGGCGCGCGGATCGACACTAAGCCCCCGCGAGTGAGCCCCCGCGAGCCCGTCGCGCGACGATCGGCCAACGCGCCGTAGGGTCACCGAGTGGCTCGCGTAGTGGTGATCGGAGGCGGTCTGGGTGGCATGGCCAGTGCCGCCCGACTAGCCAAGCTCGGCCACGCTGTCGAGCTGGTCGAGGCCACCGATCAGCTAGGCGGCGCCATGACGGCAGTCGCAAGTGGAGGTTTCTGCTGGGGACCGTCGACGACCCTGCTGCCTGCGGTGCTGCGCGACCTCTTCCGCAAGACCGGACGGCCGCTGGAGCGCGAGGTCGAGCTGGTTCCGCTCGAGGTGATCCGCAAGCACCACTTCCCTGACGGGTCGACGGTGCAGTTGCCCGGCGGCTCCCGCGCGGCACAGTTACGCGCTGTCGAGAAGTTGGGGACGGGCCTTGGTGAGCGCTGGCTCCGTCACGTCGACGAGCTGGGCGACGACTGGGAGCTGGTGCGTCGCGACTATCTGGAGCGGCCCTGGGACGCGACGAGCGGCCCGCCGACGTTGCGACGACGACTCGCCACCCGACGAAGCGTGCACGCACGGCTCCGTGAGCTCGGTGACCCGCGGCTGCGCGCGCTGGCCGCCCAGCCCTTGGTGGGGGCCGGGCAGGATCCGCGCCGGGTGCCCGCCTGGATGGCGATCTGGCCTTACGTCGAGCAGCGCTTCGGAGGTTGGCGCGTCCTCGGCGGACTCCCCACCCTTGCCGACGCTCTTGCCGCGCGCCTGAAGACCCGCCGCGTCGACGTCCACCTGTCCACGGCGGCGACCGACATCGTGGTGCGCGACGGCCGGGTGGCCGCGGTAGCGACGAGCGCTGGACTGCTGGACGCCGACGTGGTGGTCTGCGCCGTCGACCCCGGCCGGCTGCCCGCACTGGCGTCGTACGTCACCCGGACCCGACCGGTCGATCCGGCCCACTTGGTTCACCTCGGTCTGGCAGAGGCGTCCGAGCTGGCAGAGGCCGCTACGGGCGTCACCGTCTGGCACGGCGACCCGATGGTCTCCCTGCGACAGGGGCTCGCGGCACCATCAGGGCAGGCGGCCGTGACGATCGAGCTGCGCGGAGGCGACGTGGCCGATCCGCTGGCGTTGCTGGCTGAGCGTGGCCTCGAGCTGCGCGACCGCGTGCTCACCCGCATCGAGGTCACTCCCGCAGAGCAGAGCGAGCGCTGGTCCGGCTCACCGTGGGGAGTCCGGTGGCAGGGTCGCGGGACAGTGCGGCATCGGCTCGGGCCACGCACCCCGATCGCTGGGGTCTACTGCGCCGGAGCGCATGCCACGCCCGGGGCCGGCATCCCCTTGGTAGGGCTGTCCGCAGCGCTGGTCGCCCACGTGGTGGGCCCGGCCGGCTGACCCACCACGGAGCCTGCGCTTGCACCCGGGATCTCAGGTGCGGTTGCGCAGGATCTTGGCGATCTCGACATGACCGCCTGCCTGCGCATGCTGCAGCGCGGTCACGCCGTCGGCGTCAGCGATGGTCGGATCCGCACCCGCATCGAGCAGGATCCGGACAATCTGCTGGTAGCTCCGCGACCCGTCTCCGAGGATCACCGCCTCGAGCAGTGCCGTCCAGCCGAGGTCGTTGACATGGTTGACGTCGATACCCGAGTGGGCGACCCGGCGCACGTAGGCCACGTGCCCGCGTTCGCTTGCCGGAATCAGGGACACCCCGCCATACCTGTTGCGGATGGTCAGGTCGGGGTGGGCGCGCAGCAGCAGCTCGGCCATCGCGACGCTGCCGGTCACGCCGGTGACCAACCACGGCGTGTCGTGCTGACCGTCCAAGGCGTCGGGGTCAGCACCCAGGGCAACCAGCAGCCGCGCGACGGCGAGCCGGTCCTCGGTGACGGCCAGGAGAAGTGGCGTCCGACCCAGCTCGTCACGCACCTCCAACCGGGCACCTGCGCGAAGCGCCAACGCCGCCGCATCGGCATCACCGGAGGCGGCGGCCGCGAGCAGGCGACGATCGGCCTGCGCCGAGTGTCCGGTGGAGCGTGGCACCGCCAGCGCGCCGGCCAGGGTCTTCGCGATCGATGCATGGCCCGCCTGGGTCGCGTGATCGAGCGGCGCGACGCCGTCCCTCTTTGAGGGCAGGGACACATCGGCGCCCGCGGCGACGAGCACGCGCACAGTGTCGACGTACCGCTCGCCACCGTCGCCGAGGATGATCGCCTCGTGCAACGCCGTCCAGCCGAGGTTGTTCACGTGGTCGATCTCGACGCCGGCCACGACCAGGCGTCCGGCAATCTCCCAATGCCCGCGATCGGCGGCACGGATGAGGCCAGTCCCGTTGAAGCTGTCCGTGGCGGCGACGTCTGCGCCGTGGCGCAAGGTGAGCTCCAACAGATCGGCGAAGCCCTCGCTGGTCGCCACCAGATAGGCGCTCTGTTGTGACTCGTCTTGGGCATTGACGTCCGCACCGAGTCGGATCAGCCGGCGAACGCGCGGCAGATCGTCGTCCCAGGCCGCTGCTATCAGGCGGCGGTCCAGATCGGCTTGCTGGTCGGGTGAAGGCCCCATGGTCTCCTCGTCGGAGTCGGTGGTGGGGGTCGCCGAGGCAGATGATCTGTCGGCTGATCTGTCGGCCGAGCCGCTGAGGCTCGGGTCGGGGTGTCCTTCAGTGAGCCCGCAGCCAGTGCCCATCAGCAGCAGACCCGCCACCCACATCGTCGGTCTGCCCATGGCACCAGCCTGCCAAGGAGGCCTATCGATGACCAACAATCGACCGGGCCACTCAGTCCTCGAGGAGCCAGGTTGCGGTGACCGACGTGGTGATCGATGCCTCGCCAGGCGCGAAGGACATGTCCTTGGCAGCGGCCATCCGTGCCACGCCGACCGGCACACCCGGCGTGGCTCCGCTCTCCTCGACCGCGCGCAGCTCCCCCAGTGTCTTGCCGTCCAGGCCGGCGAGGTGGGCGGCCCGATCGCGGGCATCGGCGTACGCCGCCTCGCGCGCCGCCGTCAGCGCGGCAGCCGTCTCAGCGACCTCCAGCGCGACCGACTCGACGGTGAGCCGATCACCCACGGCCTCGGCCAGGGCGCCGAGGAACTCGCCAGCGGTGTCCAGGTCTGGCAGCACGATGCGCAGGCCATGTCGGGCCTCGAAGCCATCCGGCCGCCCCTGCTGGTCATGCGCAGGCCACACGCTGAAGCCGGATGAGGCGATGCGTCGCTGCTCGGTGTGCTCTCGGGCCACGGCCGTCATCGCCTCCGTCGCCGACGCGACGCCGGCCACCGCCTGCGACACCCCCGCAGCGCGATAGCTGGCCGAGACGCTTACCACCGCCGTATCCGGGGTAGCGGTCGCAGCCCCATGTCCTGTCACCGTCACGGTTCTCTTCACGGCGGCCACGATAGATGAGTAGGGCACCCGGGCGACCGGGAGGCGATCAACCCGCCCTCAGCTGCAGGCCCTCGAAGATCTCAAGCGTCGCTCGGGAGCGATTGAGCGTGAAGAAGTGCAGACCGGGGGCGCCGGCGTCGAGGAGGCGGCGGCACAGCTCGGTGGCCACCTGGACACCCACACGGCGTACGTCGGCAGGCTCGGACAGTCCGTCGAACCGAGCCAGCACCTCGGCCGGGATCACAGCGCCGGACAGCTCGGCCATCCGGTTGATCGAGCCCAGATTCGTGATCGGCATGATGCCGGGCAGGATCGGGATGTCCACGCCGAGGGCACGCACCCTCTGTACCAGAGCGAGGTAGTCCTCGGCCCGGAAGAACAGCTGGGTCACCGCGAACTCCGCACCCGCGGCGGCCTTCGCAGCGAGCACGCGCGCATCCGCATCGAGGGACTCCGCCGAGGGATGCCCCTCGGGGAAGGCCGCGACACCCACACTGAAGTCCCCCACCTCCCGGGCCAGCTCGACCAGCTCACAGGCGTGGGTCAGGCCACCCTCGGTGGACGTCCACGGCGCCCGCGGCCCCTCCTTCGGGTCGCCGCGTAGCGCCAAGATGTTGTCGACGCCGGCGGCAGCGTAGGCGTCGAGCACGTCGACCAGCTCGGCTCGGGTGTGGCCGACGCAGGTCAGATGGCCCATCGCGCGCAACGAGGTCTCCCGCGCGATCCGCCCAGTGATCTCGACCGTGGTGTCCCGAGTGGTCCCGCCCGCGCCGTACGTCACCGAGACGAACGTCGGCTGCACCGGCTCGAGCTCCTGGATCGCCTGCCAGAGGTGCTCCGCACCCGCTTGGTCGCGCGGCGGCATGAACTCGAAGGAGATGGAGAGCTCGGACCCACGGACCAGGTCGCCGATCCGCTTGCCGTGCCCCGCCGTCATGGTCACGAGAGTAGGCGGCGTGCTCCTCACCGACCCTCGGTGTCCACGAGACGCCAGGTTCCCAGGGAGCCGCTGCCCGGCACCTCTAGGAGACATGGCGTCTGGATAGGCTCACGCGAGTGAGCATCCCTGCGTCGCACGAGACCTCGTGGGACCAGGCCGATTTCCGCGAGCGGGTGCAGCGGACCCTCGACGAGTTCGTCGACGAGCAGCAGGAGCGGCTGGCCCCGCTCGGCGACGACGCGACCAGGTTGCTGGAGGAGGCACGGGTCTCGGTCAAGGGCGGCAAGCGGCTGCGGGCGGCCTTCTGCCAGTGGGGCTATCGCGCCGTCGACCCCACTCTGGAAGATGCCGAGGAGCGCGCCCTCCTGCGCGCGTGTGCGTCGTTGGAGCTTCTGCACGCGAGCGCACTCGTGCATGACGACTACATGGACGCCTCCGACACCCGACGGGGCCGCCCCACCACCCATCGGACCTTCGCCGCACGGCACCGCGAGAGCGCCTGGTCCGGTAGGTCTGAGCAGTACGGCGCAGCGGCGGCGATCCTGCTCGGCGATCTGGTGCTCTCGTGGGCCGATGAGCTGCTGCGCCGGTGCGGCCTCCCGCTGGATCGGGTCGAGCCGGCACTCGCGGTCTTCGACCTGACCCGCTCCGAGGTCATCGCCGGACAGTTCATGGACGTCTCGGTCCAGGCGCGCGGAGCCGCGGACGTCGATGCTGCGATGACGGTGCTGCGCTACAAGTCAGCGAAGTACTCCGTCGAGCGGCCCCTCCATGTCGGGGCCGCCCTCGCCGGCGCGAGCCCCGAGGTGGTGGCCGATCTGGCGGCCTTCGGGCTGCCGCTCGGAGAGGCGTTCCAACTTCGAGACGACCTGCTCGGTGTCTTCGGCGACCCGGCCACCACCGGCAAGCCCGCCGGCGACGACCTGGTCGAGGGCAAGCGCACTGTCTTGGTGGCGTTGGCCCTGGACGCCGCTCCCCCAGCGGCGGCCCGGCTGCTGGACGACTCCCTCGGTCGCCCCCTCGACGACGCTTCCGTCGCCAGACTGCGCGACATCATCGACTCCTCCGGTGCCCGCGCCCAGGTCGAGGAGGTCATCGACCAGCTGAGCACGCTGGCGCTCTCGGCACTCGACCGCGCCCGCATCGACGACGACGCTCGCGCCATCCTCCGCGACCTCGCCGCCGCCACCACTCAGCGCGCCGGGTGAGGTCTGCTGCTGGTCCGGCTCGCTGGCCGGGTTGCGGGTCGCCTTGGGTTGCGACCGTTGGGCAGCGGCGACGAGTGAGCACCGCCGTTGGTCCGGGCCGCTCGCCGGGTTGCTGGTCGTCGGTGGTGCTGGCCGACGGGGCAGCGACCGGAGAGCGCCGGTGGCTGGGGTTGCTGGCCGGGTCACTGGTCGTCGGTGGGGCTGGCCGATAGGGCAGCGACCGGAGAGCGCCGGTGGCTGGGGTTGCTGTCCGGCCGGTGTGCGGCGCAGGGGGTGGCGTCTGCCGCGGTCTTGTGGTGGCAAAGTGCCCCGTATACCGGGTCCCAACCCACCACAGCACCGCGGGAGACGGGTCGGGGCCACCACAGCACCGCGGAAGACGGGCACTCAGGCCCCACCACGGCCCGGGA
>JBDHZT010000053.1:0-24486 GCA_039811985.1 Nocardioidaceae bacterium
GCCTGGCTCGGCTCCGCCCTCGGCGTCCCGCTTGTTACCGTGGCACCCGCTCAAGGCTCAGACCGGTCATTGCGCGCGCCGGTGGACCCGGACACCGTGGTCAGCGCCGCTCTCGCGGCCCTCTCGCTCTAGACCTGGCGCCCGCTCTAGGCCGCTGGCGTGCCGAGCAGGTGCTGCTTCACCAACGCCATGGCGGCCGCGACACCGGCGAGCACGCCGAGGGCCAAGCCGAGCCAGTCGTTCACGATGTCCACTGTGCCCGGGCCGTCGGAGCCAGCCGTAGGCTGCTCGTATGACGCTCGTGTCCTGTGTCAGCACCGACGACATCGCCCAGGTCCGGCTGAACCGGCCAGACAAGCTGAACGCGCTGACGTTGGACCTGCTCGACGAGCTGGCTGCCACCGCGCACCGGCTGCGGGGGGATCGGTCGCTGCGGGCAGTGGTGCTGGCCGGTGAGGGCGAGTCGTTCTGCGCCGGTCTCGACTTCCGCAGTGTGCTCGGGCAGCCGACGAAGATGATCGCCGGCTTCACCCCTCGCCCCTGGCGCGGGACCAACACCTTCCAGGAGGCGTGCTGGGCGTGGCGGCGGCTGCCGGTGCCGGTGATCGCCGCCGTCGAAGGGCACTGCCTGGGCGGTGGTCTGCAGATCGCCCTGGCCGCGGACTTCCGCTTCGCGACGCCAGAGTCGACCTGGTCGGTGCTCGAGGGCAAGTGGGGCATCATCCCCGACATGACCGGCGTGCGCACGCTGGCCGAGCTCACCTCGATCGACACCGCCAAGCGGCTGACCATGACCGCGGAGATGCTCACCGGCAAGCAGGCGCACGACCTGGGCCTCGTGAGTGAGCTCGACTCGGATCCGATCGCAGCCGCGACCGCCTTCGCCGAGAGCCTTGCGCAGCGCTCACCGGACCAGTTGGCGGCGGCGAAGAGTCTCTTCAACCGGACCTGGACGGCCAGCCCACGGCGTACCTTCGCTCGTGAGCGCCTTGCCCAGGCGATGCTGCTGATCAGGCACAACACGAAGATCGCGCAGCGGGCGGCGTTCGAGAAGGCCACGCCCGTCTACGGCCCACGCGCGAGGTAGCCGCCCGATCAGGGGTAGGACAGCCCCACGGCCTCCTCGCTGAGCTCCCACAGCTGCCGCTGAGCCTTCTCATCGCGGGCGAGTGAAGAGGTGCCGACGATGCGTGGAGCGCCGCGTGCCTCGCCCAGGCCGGAGGGTCCGCAGTAGGTCGACCCGGGCAAGTCGGCGGTGACCGCCATCAGCGTCGGCAGCGCCCCGTCGGCGGGGGACTGGGAGACCGCCTTCACAGTGGCCTCGAGGATGGACGCCACCGCACCCGTCGTACGACCGAGCTGACCGTTGGCGACCAGATGCGTCCCGGCGAAGCCGGGATGGGCAGCCAATGCGCGGACGGGAATGTCGGCCTCCCGCAGCCGTCGGTCGAGCTCGAAGGTGAAGAGCAGGTTCGCCAACTTGGATTGGGCATACTCCGGCCAGCGTAGATAGCGGCCGTGCTCCACCCGCGGGTCATCGAGTGGCGCCGACCTGGCCGCCCGATGCATCTGGGAGGAGACGGTCACCACCCGTGCGTCGTGGCCCCCCGTTCCGGGGGTGCGCAGGAGCGGCAGCAGCAACCCGGTGAGCAGGAACGGCCCGAAGTGGTTGGTGCCCAGCTGACTCTCGAAGCCGTCGACGGTGCGGGAGTACGCCGGCGCCATGATGCCGGCGTTGTTGACCAGCACGTCCAGCGTCTCGACAGTCTCGGCGGCCCGACGCACAGAGGCGAGGTCGGCAAGGTCGATCACCAGTCGACGCAGCTCGGCCGCCGGCACCTCGTCGATGATGGCGGCCTCGGTCTGACGCAGCTTGGGCTCGTTGCGTCCCGCGAGGATCACCTGGGCGCCGCGGCGGGCCAGCTCGAGCGAGGTCTGGTGGCCGAGCCCGCCGATGGTGCAGCCGGTCACCAGGATCATCCGCCCGGTCTGGTCGGGGATGTCGTCGAGCTGCCAGGCCATCAGGGCGTCACTGCCATTTTGGACAGGATGCGTCTGCCCAGTTCCTGGTCGCCGTCGAGCCCGACCGCGCCCGGCTCCGGATCGCGTCGCCCGCCGGCGAGGCAGATGAATGTCTCGCGGTCGGTGTTGATCCGCACCGTCGGATCGGTCGGGATCTCTGGGAGTCGGACTCCACGCCCTTCCGCGTTGACTCGGACCGCCAAGGGACGACTGCCGTTGAGGCGTACGACGACGGTCGTGCCCTCCGGTGCCGCCGCTCGCTTGGCGACCACCATCGGCAGCGACTCCATCAGATAGTCGGCGGTGTGTTTGGCAGCGGCGCCGTCGAGGTTGCCGCGTCGATCGATGGCCCGGCGGATGTCCTGCTCGTGCATCCACACGTCGAGCGGCCGGTTGCGCAGCAGGGTGCGCCAGTCCCACGGGACACCGCCGAAGATCCGGCCCGGCTTGGCGCGCGCATCCGTCGGTGGATCGGCGGCGAGCTCGTCATGCCGCTTGGCCGCGCTGTCGCGGATCTCGGCGACGAGTTCGCCGGGCGACCGGTCCCGCCTGGCGACCACGCCCTGCTCGATGTAGTAGCCCTGGAGTCCGCGCACGTGCGGCCCGGGTCGGAACTCCACGGTCTCCTCTGGTGCTCCGGCCAGGACGGCCTCCAGGTGTGCGGTGTGGGCAACGACGTCGTGGACGTCCCAGCCGGGAAGGTCCGTGCTGGCCGACCACCCGGCGGCAGGGACCTGTTCGACCAATTCAGTGAAGTCCGCGATGGCCTGCCACCAGATCCCCACGTAGCCCGCGAGCAGCTCGCGATCGTTCATGGTGGTCAGCGTAGAGCGTGTGATGCCCGCTGGCCTGCTACCTGCTGCGCGGACACGGGTGTCGGCTGTAGCTCACTCATGGTGAGCGCCGGGGGTGCTCAGCCGAGGGCCAACGAAACGGCGACGGCGAGCATGACCAGGCCGACGAGGACGTCGAGAAGCTGCCAGGCGCGGGGGCCAGCGAGGAGAGGGGCGAGCAAGCGGGCGCCGTAGCCGAGGGCGGCGAACCAGAGAATGCTGCCCAACCCCGCGCCGACGGCAAACCACCAGCGTCCCCCTCCGGGTTGATGGTTGGCGATGGAGCCCAAGAGGAGCACGGTGTCGAGGTAGACGTGGGGGTTCAGCCAGGTCAACGCGACGGCCTGGAGCAGCACCCTCCGGCCATCTCGTGGGTTCGTGCCCGCGGCCTGCAGCGACTCGGGGTGGCGAGAGCGGCGCAGGGCGCCGACGCCGTACCAGACCAGGAAGGCGACGCCGAACCAGCGCAGCAGCTCCAACGCCCACGACGCGTGCTCGACGATCGTGCCGATGCCGGCTACGCCTGCGGTGATCAGGATCAGGTCGGAGACGGCGCAGATCGCCACGACGCCACCCACGTGCGAGCGCAGAAGTCCCTGCCGCAGGACGTAGGCGTTCTGGGCGCCGATCGCGACGATCAGGGAGAGGCCGGTCAACAGACCGGCGATCAAGGCGCTGAGCACGCCGTCGATCCTCGCAGTCGCGACCCCGCCCCTGTGTGTCAGTCCTAGAAGGCACCCTCGTCCAGATCCATCAGCGACAGATCGGTGGATTCGGCGAGGGCACGCTCGGTGGCGACCTTGGGCAGGTTGGCCTGGGCGAAGAACTGCGCAGCGGCGATCTTGCCCTCATAGAAGGCCTGATCGTTGGCAGAGACGTCGCCGGCGAGCTTGGTGAGGGCCACCTCGGCCTGTCGGAGCAGCAGCCAGGCGCAGACCACGTCGCCGAGCACCATCAGCAGCCGGCTGGTGTTGAGGCCGACTCGGTAGATGTTGCGCAGGTCACCGCCCTCGGCGGTCGGATCCGCCGACATGAGCTGGTTGATCATCACCGTGACGAGGGCGTTGGCGTCCTCCAGCGCGCGGCCGAGGAGCTCCCGCTCGACCTTGAGCCGGCCGTTGCCAGCCTCGGAGGCGACGAAGGACTGGATCTCGGCTGCCAGATGACCGAGCGCGCGGCCCTGGTCCTTGACGATCTTGCGGAAGAAGAGGTCCTGCCCCTGGATGGCGGTGGTGCCCTCGTAGAGGGTGTCGATCTTGGCATCGCGGACGTACTGCTCGATCGGGTAGTCCTGCAGGAAGCCCGACCCGCCCAGCGTCTGCAGGGATTCGGTGCCGAGCAGCACCCACGAGCGCTCCGAGCCGTAGCCCTTCACGATCGGCAGCAGCAGGTCGTTGACCGCCTCGGCCAGCTCGTCGGGCTCCCCCGCGTGGGCCGCGAGGCGCACCCTGTCCTGCCAGGAGGCGGTGTAGAGCATCAGGGCGCGCATGCCCTCGGCGAAGGACTTCTGCATCATCAGCGAGCGGCGTACGTCGGGGTGGTGGGTGATGGTCACCCGGGGTGCGGTCTTGTCGGCGGCCCGGGTGAGGTCGGCGCCCTGGACGCGGGACTTGGCGTACTCCAGCGCGTTCAAGTAGCCGGTCGACAACGTGGCGATCGCCTTGGCCCCCACCATCATCCGGGCGTTCTCGATGACCTGGAACATCTGCGCGATGCCGTTGTGCACCTCGCCGAGCAGCCAGCCCTGCGCGGGCTCCTTCTCGCCGAAGGTGAGCTCGCAGGTGTTGGAGACCTTGATGCCCATCTTCTTCTCGACGTTGGTGGCGTGGACACCGTTGCGCTCGCCGGTGAGCTCGCCGGTCTCGAAGTCGAAGTGGAACTTCGGCACGATGAAGAGGCTCAGCCCCTTGGTGCCGGGCCCGCCGACGCCCTCGATGCCGACGGGGCGGGCGAGCACCAGGTGCACGATGTTCTCGGCCATGTCGTGCTCACCCGAGGTGATGAAGCGCTTGACGCCCTCGATGTTCCACGAGCCGTCCTCGTTGAGTGTCGCCTTGGCGCGGCCGGCGCCGACATCGGAGCCGGCGTCCGGCTCGGTGAGCACCATCGTGGCGCCCCATCGCCGCTCGACCATGATCTGGGCGATCCGCTTGTCGCGCTCGTTGCCGTTGGCGTGCACGATGCCGGCGAAGCTGGGGCCGCAGGCATACATCCACACGGGGGCGTTCGCGCCGAGCACCAGCTCGCCGAGGGCCCAGTTCAGGCTGGGTGGGGCAGGGGTGCCGCCGAGATCCTCGACGATCCCGAGCCGCCAGTACTCCGCGTCCATCCAGGCCTGGTAGCTCGCCTTGAACGACTCCGGCATCGGTGCGGTCCCGGTCGCCGCGTCGAAGACAGGTGGGTGGCGGTCGGCTTCGACGTAGGACGCCGCAAGGTCCTCCCTGGCCAGCCGGTCGACCTCGACCAGGATCTCCCGGGCGGTCTCCGGGTCGATCTCGCCGAACGGTCCCTCGCCCAGGACCTCGTCGCGCCCGAGCACCTCGAAGAGGTTGAACTCGATGTCGCGCAGGTTGCTCTTGTAGTGGCTCACTGGTCTGCCCTCTCGGGATCGGTGACGCCGGCCGCGCATGCTCTGGGTCGCGGTTACCGGCCGGTGTTACTTGTCAGTAACTTAATTCTCCCTCGCCCGCCGCCATCTGGCAAGCCGAATGGGAAGGTCCGCACCTCCTAGGCACCGAATGTCGTCCTTCGGGGTCGTCGGGACGACCGAGTTGTGCGACGTCCCGCGGGTGCCGGACGCTCCGCCACGTGTCTTGTGCACTTTCCCGATGCGATTACCTGACACACTGTCCTCATGCGCGTCTCCACCAAGTCCGACTACGCCCTGCGCGCGCTCATCGAGATGGCTGCGCAGGCGGATTCGGGCCCGGTCTCGGCCGAGGAGCTCGGTCGGCGCCAGGAGATCCCGCACGGATTCCTCCAGGCGATCCTGGCCGACCTGCGCCGGGCGAGCATCGTGCTCTCCCAGCGCGGCCAATCCGGCGGCTGGCGGTTGGCGCGCGACCCGGCCGAGGTGAGCGTGGCGGACGTGATCCGGGCGGTGGACGGTCCGTTGGTGTCCGTCTACGGACTCCGTCCCGAATCGGTCTCCTACAACGACTCCGCCCAGGTGCTCCAGCTGGTCTGGATCGCCGCCCGCTCCTCGCTGCGAGAGGTCTTCGAAGAGGTCTCGATCGCCGACCTCGCCTCAGGTCAGCTGCCGCCAGCGGTCGCCGAGCGCACGGCCGACGACGACGCCTGGCAGCCCCACTGACGCAGGACCCGCTCGCGCTTGACTCACCGGCGGTGAGCTCGCCGGGCCTCAATCGGCGTTGCCGTCCTCCGCGGGCGACGCTTGGCCGCCGTCGTTGCCGTCGTCACCGGAGCGGAGCCACGGGCAGATTCGGTCGCGGGTGCGCAGGACGGAGCGGTCGGGGTCGGCCAGCACCTCGTGCAGCCGCTCGCCGGGCTCCTCCTCGGCCAGCGAGTGCCCGGTCGGCACCAGGTCGACCTCGACGTCGAGGATGCCCAGACCCGTCTCGTAGGTGCGGGTGCGGCCGAGCCGATGCAGCATCGCCAGCGAGGCCGGATTGTCGGCGGCCACCTCGGTGAGCAAATGCGTGACCCCTTCGGGGCGCCGCCGCATCAGCACTTCCAGCAACGCCGTGGCCACGCCGCGGCCCTGCCAGTCGTCCTTGACGGTGACGGCGATGTCGGCGGCCTCGGGCTGATGGGGATAGCGCACACAGCGCGCGATGCCTGCTGGCACGACGTCGTCACCCGACTCGGCCATCAAGACCAGCGCGACATGGTCCACACCGTCCACGTCGTCGACGAGGTGCTTGAGCATCGCGTCGCTGAGGTGGACCACCGGGCCGAGGAAGCGCCGGCGCCGCGACTCCGGCGACAGGCTCTCGAACTCCGCGACCAGCACGTTGCGGTCGGTCGGCAGCAGCGGCCACACCCAGCAGCGAGTGCCGTCGCGGAGATGGACCTCCTCAGCCATGGTCGCCCACCCAGTCCAGCATGGCGCGCAGCTCGCGCCAGTCACGCCGAACGGCGTCGGCCAGCTCGGGCGTGTGGATCAGCGGCTCGAAGCCGTAGGAGCGGGTCACCGTCAGGGACTTGTGTCGGAGCAGGTCGACGCGCGGATGGTCCGCAGGGTAGCCGCGCGGCGACGTCTTGAGCTGCTCGCCGCCGAGCTCCCAGCCGGATCGGGTGAGCTTGTTGACGATCCGCCGCAGCTGTCGGCCGGTGCGGTCGTCATCGATGGCGTCTCGCAGCGCGCCCAGTCGCTCGGCATCGGCGGCATAGAAGCCGCCGCCCGTGCTCACGCCGCGTGCCGCGATCTGGACGTACCACCCGGTGGCCGGCCCGGTGGGCACGTAGGCACCCTGATGGGTCTTGTACGGCGACTTGTCCTTCGCGAAACGCACGTCTCGGTAGGGCCGGAAGACCTTGGCCTCGCCGAACTCGGCCGCAAGCCCGGCGCACAACGCCTCCAGCGGTGCGCGCACCGCCTCCTGGTAGACGGCCTTGTGGGCCTCCCAGAACGACTTGGTGTTGTCCATCTCAAGGTCGTCGTAGAAGTCCAACGCCGCCACGGGAAAACCCCGGAACTCCACGACTCGACCCTAGAACATGCACGTGCCGGCCGCGGTGGCCGGGCGAGACGCGCCTAAGAGGTCGCCGCCGTGACCTGGCTGTCGCCCTTGCTGGTCAGCGCGGTCACCGTGAGGTGGTGACCACCGCAGCGCGCCGTGCCTGACACGAACGCCTCGCCGCCCGACTCGGTCGCATACACCACGCTCAGTCGCCCATCCGTCGTCCAGCGGAGCACTTGGGCGGGATCGCGGTCGCGCTCGGGTGCTCGGTTGAAGTACGCCGCTCCGTCGCAGGTGGTCAGGCTCCCGGAGTCGCCCATCCCCAGGTCGAAGTAGCCGTCGCCGACGGAGGCGTAGAAGTGAGCCCGCTCGATGCGCCGCTCGTTCGGGATGACCGACCACACCCGGCCACCATCGAGGGTCACTCCCTCCCAGCCGGTGCACTCGGTGACGCCCGGGAAGGGAGTCAGCTCGCCATCGGCGACCTCGGCGACGGTGCGACACGAGGGCCGGGCGTCGTCGAAGGCCATCAGGCTGACCCCGCTCGGGCCGACCTGCACGTGGGTGAATCCGGTGCGTGGGGGAGCGCACCAGCTGAGGTCGGACGACTGCGTGGCCAGGTCGACGGTCGCCAGGCAGTAGGCCCGCTTGGGCCCGAGGGTCGGATGCTCGAGCTGCCCGTTGCCGAGTGCCCAGCTGCCGCCGTTGACGGTGGGTGTCTCCGAGTCACCGTCGAGCACGAACTGGTCGCCGCTGGCCAAGTCGATGACGGTCGCCCGGGCGGGCTGTTGCTCTTGTCGGTCACCGGTGACGACGACGGCGTAGCTGTCGTCCATCAGGGCATCGGTGACCCGGAAGCCGGCCCCCGCGTCGACCGTGGCCGTCTGGTCACCGGCGAGGGTGGCCCGGCTGGCGTCCGCGGTGACGGTCAGGGTGCCGTGGTCGCCGACCGTGATCGTGTCCGTGACCGCCCCAGGTGCCTTCTTCCACGGGAGCGGATCGTCTTGCGGGGTGACCTTCGCCGGCTGGTCTGCCGTGCCGCCGCTGGGTGCGCTGGCGGGGCTGGACTTGCTCGGGCTCTGGCTGTCGCTCGCGGTCCCGCTCTGGGTTGCAGGCGACCCGCCATCGCCCGGCGTACCCCCGGAGCACGCGGCCAGCAGGCCACACGAGAGTACGGCGACCAGCGCCGTTGCTGCCCGCACGGTCAGACCCCGATGTTGTGGTACGGGTGGGCCTGGTTGGCCCGGTAGGACTGGTAGGCCGAGTGCCACTGAACGCGCTTGATGAACGGCTCGGAGGGGTCGAACCGCTGCTGGTTCCAGGGCTCGAAGTAGCTGACCAGGTTGGCCTTCTTCCCGCGCTTGTCGTAGCCGCGACCCACCTGATAGTGACCAGAGGCGTCGTCATCGAGGTAGGAGAAGTACTTCTTCAGCAGGATCGGGTGCATCACGATGGGCGCCTTGTAGTCGTGGATGTGGCGCATGATCAGCAGATACCACTTGGCGTAGCTGTACTTGCCGATGTCGAGGGTGATGTAGGGGCCGGCGTAGTCGGCGCGGTCCCAGCCGGTGTGCTTGTTGATGACCGAGACGATGGACCCGATCGCGGTGCCCGAGGACGTGGTGCCGAGCTTGTTGGCCCAGTGCTGCTGGCTCTGTCGCTTGTGCTTCCAACCCCACACGATCATCTGCGTCGAGGTCGGCCCGCACCAGTAGGTCCGGGTCTGCTCGGCGACCTGGGTCGGGTTGAGCACCTTGCTCTTGCGTGGGTAGTCGCGCGCGGTCTTGACCGTGGGCTTGGAGCTCGGGCTGGTCGACGGCTTGGGCGACTTGGTCTTCGTGGGCGTCGCCGATGGCGAGGAGCCCTTGGCTTGACTCGCGGTGTCGTCGGTCGCGCCGTTGGCGAGCAGTGCCTGCGCCTCCGGGTGGCGGGTGAAGAAGCCGGCCGGGTAGGGGATCCCCTCGATCTCGTGACGGATCACCCAGACCTTCGCCACCGACCGAGCCGCCTCCGTCAACTCGGCTCGCTCCTGGTTCGCCCGGCGCTGCGGGCTCAGCGCGGCGCGCTCGCGCAGCTCTGCCGCCGGATCCAGGTCGCCGGTGTTCAGGCGACGGGCGCCGCTCTTGGCGGAGATCGTGTCGGCCTGCGCGGCGCTGGCCACCTCGGTGGCTGCCTGCTCGGGCGTGCTCTCGGTCCAGCCCAGGTTGAGGCAGTAGGTGAGCCCTTCGAAGTCGGCGCAGCGCACCTGCTGCGTCGCGAGTCGACCCAACGTGGCGGCCGGGGCGAGCTTGGGTTGGCGCAGGCCAGCATCGACGACGCGGTCGATCTCTTGCTGCATCGCCGGCGTCACGGTGCCGTAGGCGTTGGCTGCCGATGGCGTCGGCATGCGACTCGGCGCCTTGCCGTCGGTGGGCGTGAGCGCATCCTCGGGACCGTGCGCGCGGGGCAGGAAGGGAGCTGCGGCAACCAGCATCGCCAGGGCGACGATGGCGACCGTGCGGCGGCGGGGCATGGGGAAGACCTCAATCGCAGGGGGCGTCAAGCACTCCTTCAACGATAACCCCACTAGTCACATTCGTCACAACTGTCACCAGAAAGGCGTGGCAGAAGGCGTGGCAGAAAGGGATGGCCGTCGGCCGGCGGAGGGTTCGTCGAAGGTGGATCACCACCACGTGGAGCGGATGACGAGGCTCGAACTCGCGACATCGACCTTGGGAAGGTCGCGCTCTACCAACTGAGCTACATCCGCAGTGCCGCCCGTGGCCGGACGGCGGATGCGATGCTACCAACCACCGCGGCCGTGGCCGAACTCGTCTAGCCGATGGGCGTCAAGGCGGGCCGCTTGGGGTTGACCAGGTCGCCGGAGCTCCGGCCGGTAACACGGCGCCGCACCCACGGCACCGCGTGCTCCTTGGCCCAGCGAAGGTTCTCCCTGCGGGCCTCTGCCTTGGTCAGCACCAGTCGGGTGGGCAGCTCTGGCTCCGCGAGCCCGTGGTCGATGCCGAGCCGGTCGAGCACGGCGAGCGCGATGTGGCTGTGACCGTAGGAGTTCAGGTGCATCCGGTCGTCGTCCCAGATCGCCCAGGGCGGAGCGTCGCGCATCCGCCACATGTCGGTGATCAGCGCGCCGTGGCGATCCGCGATCTCCCGGACGCCCTCGTTGTAGATCGCCATCCGGCCACGAACCGGGCGGAAGACCGCCGAGATGCCGGGGTCGTAGGCGGTGAACATCATCACCGTCGCGCCGCTGTCGGCCAGACGGCCGATCGCGACGTCGTACGACGACAGCAGCGCGTCGATGTCGACCTTGGGTCGGAGGATGTCGTTGGCGCCGGCGTAGATGCTGACCAGATCGGGCTCCATGTCCAGAGCCGGATCCAGCTGCTCGGCGAGGATCGCGGTGAGCTTGCGGCCGCGGATGGCGAGATTGGCGTAGCCGAACTCGCCCGCTCCGAGTCCCGGCTGCTTGGCCAGCACCTCGGCCACCCGGTCGGCCCAGCCGCGCAGTCCGTTGGGGCGTTCGGGATCGGGGTCGCCGACGCCCTCGGTGAAGGAGTCGCCGAGCGCGACGTACCGATGAAAGACCATGACCGGTAGGTTACGACCCGTGCTGCTGTCCGATCGCGACATCCTCGGTGAGATCGACCACGGCCGGATCGAGCTGAATCCGTGGGATCCCGCGATGCTCCAACCGTCGAGCATCGACGTGCGGTTGGACCGGTTCTTCCGGGTCTTCGAGAACCATCGCTATCCCCATATCGACCCGGCCGAGGACCAGTCCGAGCTGACCCGCGAGGTGATCGTCGAGGGGACCGAGGAGCCGTTCATCCTGCACCCCGGTGAGTTTGCCCTCGGCTCGACCTACGAGGTCGTCTCCTTGCCCGACGACATCGCCGCGCGGGTGGAGGGCAAGTCCTCGCTCGGCCGACTCGGCCTGCTCACGCATGCCACGGCCGGATTCATCGACCCCGGCTTCACCGGGCACGTCACCTTGGAGCTGGCCAACGTCGCCACCTTGCCGATCAAGCTGTGGCCGGGGATGAAGATCGGTCAGCTCTGCTTCTTCCGGCTCACCTCACCGGCCGAGCATCCCTACGGGTCGGAGAAGTACGGCTCCCGCTACCAGGGCCAGCGCGGCCCCACGCCCTCACGAAGCTTCCAGAACTTCCACCGCACGCGCATCTGACTTGTCGCCGTTTGGGCCCAAACGACGTGAATCAGCGGCGCCCCACCGTCAGGTGGTGACCCGGCGCCGCCGTCGCCACCACTCCCAGATCATCGGGATCACCGACATGCCGACCAGGATGATCGCGGCGATCTCGAGGTTGTCGCGGATCACCGCGACGCCGCCGAGGTAGTACCCCATCAGCGTGATCGTCAGCACCCAGAGCACGGCGCCGACGAGACTCCACAACAAGAAGTGGCGCCGATCCATCCGAGTCACCCCGGCGATCACCGTGATGAAGGTGCGCACCACGGGCACGAAGCGGCCGAGGATGAGCGCTCGGGCGCCGTGCCGCTCGAAGAACTCGTGGGTCTTGTCGATGTACTCCCGTTTGAGGAGCCGACCGTCGCGCTCGTAGAGCGTCGGGCCGAGTGCGCGGCCGATCTCGTAGCCCACCACGTTGCCGGCGAACGCCGCCGCCATCAGCGCCAGCATCGCCACGGGGAGCGAGACCGGGATGTTGTCGCCGGCGATGAACAGCCCCATCGCGAAGAGCAGGGAGTCACCCGGCAGGATCGGGAAGAAGAGCCCGCACTCGACGAAGACGATCACCAGGCTGATCCAGAAGAACTCGCTCCCGAACCGGTCCAGCCACCACTGCGGGTCCATCCAACTGATCCCGAACAGCATCAGCGACAGGAACGGGCTCACGGCGGCGACCCTATCGGGGCGCACCGAATCCGACCGACGAACGTCTCGCGGCGACCACTAGCCTGCACTCGATGGACCACCACGTGAGGGGCGACGGCTCGGCCGACGAGCGGGCGCCGTACGACCCGATGCCGCACGGCCCTGCCGAGGTCGGCGTCGGCCCATGGCCGGGGGAGTGGCCCACGGGCGAGGAGTACGACGTCCGGTTGCTGGCCGAGGGCGACCGGCGCAACGTGGTCGACCGCTACCGCTACTGGACGATGGAGGCGATTCGCGCCGACCTCGACACCCGGCGCCACGACTTCCACATCGCGATCGAGAACTGGCAGCACGACTTCAACATCGGCACCATCGTGCGCACCGCGAACGCCTTCCTGGCCGCCGAGGTCCACATCGTCGGAAACCGCCGGTGGAACCGCCGCGGTGCAATGGTGACCGACCGCTACCAGCATGTGCGGCACCACCCGGACGTGTCGGCGCTTGCGGACTACCTGGCCGCGCGGCCAGAGGGTCCGATCCCGCTGCTGGGCATCGACAACCTGCCCGGCTCGGCGCACCTGGAGACGATGGCGATGCCGCGCCGGGTGTGCTTCCTGTTCGGCCAGGAGGGACCGGGGCTGTCCGAGGCTGCACGAGCCGCGTGCGACCAGACGTTCTCGATCGCACAGTTCGGCTCGACGCGGTCGATCAACGCCTCCGCCGCCGCGGCGATCACCATGCACACCTGGATCCGCGAGCACGCCGACCTCTCCGGCGAGGAGGCCTGGCGGGGGTGAGCTGGGTCGCGCACGGCTGCCGCATCGTATGGCGCCTGCGACCGACCGGACACCGACACGGCCAGTCGGTGATCGAACCGTGACCGGCGAGGTCGCTGGCCGATCGGCGAGGTAGACGACGTTTTCCGAGGGGTGCCGGATCAGCGAGCGGTGCATCCGCGCCCGATCCGGCAAGGCCGACGAGCGAAGGCGGGCCGAAGGCCCGTCGAGTCGAGGAGAACGCCGCCGGTCGGGATGCGGGGCGCCGTAAGCCCGGCACTTCCCCTCGGAAGACGTCGTCTAGGGTGGAGCCACCGGTGCTGGGGCCCCGACACCCAGGGGAGGATCCCGGACCGTCTGCCCGGATCGTGCGCTAGGAGAACCCCCGATGCCCATCGCGACCCCTGAGGTCTATGCCCAGATGCTCGACACGGCCAAGGAGAAGGGCTTCGCCTTCCCGGCCATCAACGTGACCTCCTCCCAGACGCTGAACGCGGCCCTGCAGGGCTTCGCCGAGGCCGGCTCGGACGGCATCGTGCAGGTCTCGACGGGCGGCGCGGAGTACTTCTCCGGACCCACGATCAAGAACATGGTCTCCGGCTCGGTCGCGTTCGCGGCGTACGCCGCCGAGGTCGCGAAGTCCTACCCGATCAACATCGCGCTGCACACCGACCACTGTCCCGAGCCGAAGCTGGACGGCTTCGTCCGGCCGCTGCTGGACATCTCCTTGGAGCGGGTGCAACGTGGCGAGGCTCCTCTCTTCCAGTCGCACATGTGGGACGGGTCCGCCGTACCTCTCACGCAGAACCTCGAGATCGCCCAGGAGCTGCTCGCCAAGGCCGCCGCGGCGCACATCATCTTGGAGATCGAGGTCGGTGTCGTGGGTGGCGAGGAGGACGGCATCGTCGGCGCCATCGACGACAAGCTCTACAGCACCCCCGAGGACGCGCTCGCGACCGTCGCCGCGCTGGGCGTCGGGGAGAACGGCCGCTACATGACGGCGCTGACCTTCGGCAACGTGCACGGCGTGTACAAGCCCGGCAACGTCAAGCTGCGCCCGGAGGTCCTCAAGGCGGCCCAGGAGGCGGTCACCGAGAAGCTCGGTCTGCCCGAGGGTTCCCGCCCCTTCGACCTGGTCTTCCACGGTGGCTCCGGCTCGCTGCCGGAGGAGATCGCCGCCGCGGTCGACTATGGCGTGGTGAAGATGAACGTCGACACCGACACGCAGTACGCCTTCACCCGTCCGGTCGCCGACCACATGTTCAAGAACTACGACGGCGTGTTGAAGATCGACGGCGAGGTCGGCAACAAGAAGCTCTACGACCCGCGTGCGTGGGGCAAGGCCGCCGAGGCCGGCATGGCCGCCCGCGTCGTCGAGGCCTGCGAGAACCTCCGCTCCGTGGGCCACTCCCTCGGCGCCTGAGCCTGGCTCACCTGGCTGCTGCCCGTCTGCCGGGGGTCTGTGGTTGCGGTCTCCCGTCTGCCGCGGTGCTGTGGTGGGCAAACCGGGCCGAATTGGCCTTTGGAGCCACTACGGCACCGCGGCAGACAACCGAGCACCGCGGCAGACGAGGAGGGCTGCGGGAGTTGGCGGACCACATACCGTCCACAGGGGCCAACTCCGGGTGCCTGTCCACAGCCCGAGGACTGCGGTCATCCGCGGCTCGCCCGTTCGGCGCACCGTGGTGGCATGTCAGACGAGGACACTCGAGGTGCGACTGGCCTCGCGGCGCAGTGGGGACTCATCACCCGCAGACAGGCGCTGGACAGTGGCCACTCTCCGCAACAGGTGCGCACGCGTGCCGGCCCACGAGGTCCGTGGGTCAGCGTGCGACGGGGCGTGTACGCCGTCCGTGAGAGATGGGACGCCGCCGGCGACTCCGAGCGTGCCTTGATGGCGGATGTGGCTGCCCACCTTTCGATGAGGTTGCCCCATGCGTTGAGCCACGACTCGGCAGCGCGGGCGATGGACTTGCCCCTCCTGCGTCCCATGCGCCCGCTGATTCACATCACCCGGCAGGGCGTGCTCGGGACGCGCACCGAGTGGGGGGTCAAGCATCACCTCGGGCGCGAGTCCCCGGCCCAGATCAATGACCTGGATGGCGTCTTGGTCACAGGGCTGGCACGAACCTCTCTCGATCTTGCGCGCGAACACGGATTCCCCGCTGGCGTGGTTGCGATCGACGCGGCTCGGCGTCGCGGTGCGACTCAACGCGAGTATGAACACGAGCTCGCCCGGATGAAGCACTGGCCGTTCGTCACGGTCGCCCGGCGCGCATTGCACTTCTCGGACCCGGGGGCCGAGAGTCCGGCGGAGTCGCTGGGCCGGATCTTGGTCGACGAGCTTGGGCTCGGGGAGGTGCAGTCTCAGTTCGCGGTCCGGCTCGGGGACAGAACCGTGTGGTGCGACCTGCGTGTGGGCTGTCATGTGTTCGAAGTAGACGGCCGAGTGAAGTATCGCCGGGTGGAGGAGGGCGGCCTTGCCGAGGACCCGAGCGAGGTCATCTGGGCGGAAAAGCTGCGCGAGCGCGACATCTGCTCGGTCGGCTTGGGCATGTCTCGCATCGTCTGGTCAGACTTCTGGGGTGAGCAGCGCGACCTCGCCATCGCCCGCCTCCGCCGAGAGTACGCGCTAACCCGACAGCGGTTCGGCGATCGTCTTCCCGAGCACTTGGAGCGGTTCGCCAGGAGCCACCCGCGGCCCGTCCGGTGAGGTCTACCGCTCGGTGGGCGCCCTGTCTGCCGCGGTGTTGTGGTCTCTGCCGCGGTGCAGTGGTGGCTCCGGAGGCCATTTCAGGCGGATTTGCCCACCACAGGACCGCGGCAGACGGGAAGACGGCCAGCACCGGAGCAGCAGTCAGCCCAGCAGCTCGTCGTACGCCGCGGGGCTGGAGTCACGGAGGAACTCCGAGCAGCGCTCCCACTCGTCGGTCTCGCCGATGGCGCGGGCAGAGGCGGCCAGGAGGGCGAGGCTACGCAGGAAGCCGCGGTTGGGCTCGTGCTCCCAGGGGACCGGTCCGTGTCCCTTCCAGCCGTTGCGGCGCAGCAGGTCCAAGGAGCGGTGGTAGCCGACTCGGGCATAGGCGTAGACCGTGACGTCGTCGGCGCCGGCCTCCTTCGCCTCCGTCGCGAGGGCGGCCCAGGCGGCGGGTGAGGCCGGCCGACGACGTACGACGGCAGCGGGCGGCTCGCCTGCAGCCAGCTCGTCGTCGGCGGGATCGGCGGGCAGCAGCGTCGGTGGCGGACCGGCGAGCAGGTCGACATGGCTCATGTCGGACAGCCTCTCACCCCAGCGACCGAGCCGCCGATACGCCGGGGAACAAGAACGTTCGAACTCGAACGTTCTCCGCGGGAGGAACAGTTGTCGGTGCCGAGGTGTTGAGTGGAGTCGTGACCCAGACGACCCACCATGTCCAGGCCCGCACTGCGGCCCACGACAACCCGTGGCCGGCGCTGTTCGCGCTCTGCCTCGGCTTCTTCATGATCCTGGTCGACATGACCATCGTGTCGGTGGCGACGCCGGCGCTCATCGAGGACCTGCAGGCAGACGTCAACGACGTCGTGTGGGTGACCAGTGCCTATCTGCTGGCCTACGCCGGCCCGGTGCTGATCACCGGCAGATTGGGAGACCGATTCGGGCAGAAGCGGCTCTACCTGGTCGGCCTGGCCGTCTTCACGCTGTCCTCGCTGTGGTGTGGACTGACCGGTTCGGTCGGCATGCTGATCCTGGCGCGGGTGTTCCAAGGCCTGGGTGCGGCGATGATGACCCCGCAGACGATGGCGATCATCACTCGCATCTTCCCGGCCGACTCGCGTGGTCGGGCAATGTCGCTGTGGGGAGCGACCGCGGGCGTGGCGACCCTGGTCGGACCGCTGCTGGGCGGCGTGCTGGTCGACGCACTCGGCTGGGAGTGGATCTTCTTCATCAACGTGCCGGTCGGCGTGCTCGGGTTCGTGCTCGCCTGGCGGTTGGTGCCGCACCTGGAGACCCACCCGCACAAGTTCGACTGGCTGGGGGTCGCGCTGAGCGGCATCGGCATGGTGGCGCTGGTGTTCGGCATCCAAGAGGGCCATCAATACGACTGGTCCACCATCACGGGCTGGATCTCGGTGCCGCTGCTGATCGGGCTGGGCTTGGCCTTCCTGATCGCCTTCGTGATCTGGCAGAGGTTCAACCGCAACGAGCCGCTGGTGCCGCTGAGCCTCTTCCGCGACCGCAACTTCTCGCTGGCCAACCTGGCCATCTCGAGCATGGGCTGCGCGGTGACTGCGCTGGGCTTCCCGCTGATGCTCTACGCCCAGCTCGTGCGCGGGCTCTCGCCGACCAAGGCTGCGCTGTTGATGGTGCCGATGGCGATCATGTCGATCGTGCTGGCGCCCGGCGTCGGGAAGCTCACCGACCGGGTGCACCCTCGGCTGCTCACCGTCTTCGGCTTTGCGGCAGTGATCGCCTCGCTGCTGTGGCTCGCCGCGGTGATGACGCCGGACTCGGCAACCTGGGAGATCCTGCTGCCGATGGCGCTGCTCGGCACTGGCAGCGCCTTCGTCTGGGCGCCGACCAGCGCTACCGCCAACCGCAACCTGCCGATGCACCAGGCGGGTGCGGGTGCGGGGGTCTACAACGCGACCCGCCAGGTGGGTGCCGTGCTCGGCTCCGCGGCCATCGCGGTGCTGATCGACTCCCGGTTGGCTGCTAACGGTCTCGAGTTCTCACCCAGCGAGGCCGGTGCTGCCGCCGGTGGCCTGTCGGCCGCGGTCCTCGACCCGTTCAGCACGGCCATGGCGCAGGCCACCTTGTTGCCCGCGCTGGTCCTGGTGATCGGGCTGGTCGCCTCGATGTTCTACGAGCAGGCCAGACACCTGACCCCCGCCGAGGCCGCACCAGCGGCTGCGACAGTCGACTGACCGACCAAAAATTGACCAACGAAAGGGGTCAGCGGGCGAGCAGCGACCGGACCCGGTCGGTGCCCAGCGCCATGATCAGCGTGGGCAGCCGAGGGCCGCGCTCGGCACCGACCAGCAGCCGATAGAGCAGACGGAAGAACTCCTTCTGGTCCGCCTTCACCTCGTCGGTGGGGGCGGCATCCACGGCCAGCCCGCGGGCGAGCTTCGGAACGCCGTACACCAGCGCCGTCACCGACTCCAGGTCCCCCGCCCCGCTAAGCCCCTCGCCCAGCAGATCCAGCCACTGTGACTCCCGCTCGGACAACCCGGCCAGCAGCTCGCCGTCCGGGGCGTCTCGCACCAGGGTGCGCTCCTCGGCGGGCACATAGCCGGCGACCCAGTTCATCGCCCGGCTGAGCCGCGGCTCCAGCTGGGCGACGCTGTCGTGGGCGTGGCCGACCTCGGAGACGATCCGACTGATCTGCTCCGCCGACCCAGCGGTGACGTCGGCGACCGAGGAGAGCACCCGGAAGGGTACGACGACCTCGGGCGTCGGCAGCCGACCGGCCGCGGCGGTCGCGGACGCGCGCTCCCAGGCGAGCACCTGGACGTCACGCTTGGCGGGGTCGGCGGCCTTGCGAGTCAGCGCATCCCACTCGTCGTAGAGCCGCACCACCTCGGGCCCGAAGTCGATGTCGAAGGCCTGCTTGGGCTGCCGCCGCACGTAGAGCCAGCGCAGCAGGGGCGCCTCGAGCACCTCCAGCGCATCGGCGGCGGTCGGCACCCCGCCCTTGGAGGACGACATCTTGGTCATCCCGGCGAAGCCGACGAAGGAGTAGCGGAACCAGGTCGGCCGCGGCCACTCCCAGATCTTCTCGACCAGCTCGTGGCCGACGGTGAAGGACGAGCCCGGGCTGGCATGGTCCGCGCCGGCCGGCTCGAAGTCGACCTTCTCGTAGGCCCACCGCATCGGCCAGTCGATCTTCCAGACCAACTTGCCCTCGAACTGCGTGGACAGGTTCGTCACACCGCTGAAGTCGCAGGCGCGACAGACGTACGCCAGATCGGTGGTCTCGTCGTCGTACGCCGTGAGTGTGACCAGGTCGCGCTGACACTGGCGGCAGTAGGGCTTGTAGGGGAAGTTGCGCAGATCATCTGCAGCATCGTCTCCCCCCGCACCGCCGGCGTCGTCTTCGTCGAAGGCGACCGAGTCGGCGTACGCCGCCGCCTCCTCGTCGCTGTCGGTGCTGATCGACTTCTTGGTGCGGTAGCGGTCCAGCACCTCGTCGATCTCGTGCCGGCGGGCGACCACCTCAAGCACCTGGTCGCGATAGGCACCGGAGGTGTACATCTCGGTCTGGTCGATCTCCACCATTGTGCAGCCGAGCTCTCGCAGCGCATCGCGCAACGGCGCCTTGAAGTGCTCAGCCCAGTTGGCGTGACACTCCCAGGGGTCCGGCACGGCGGACAGCGGGCGGCCGATGTGGTCGTTCCAGGACTCGTCGACCCCGTGCGGCACCTTGCGGAAGCGGTCGAAGTCGTCCCAGCTCTGCAGATGCCGCACCGGCACGCCGCGGCGCTGGATCTCGTCGGCGACGAAGTGCACCGACAAGAACTCCCTCAGGTTGCCCAGGTGGATCGGGCCGGACGGCGAGATGCCGGAGGCGCAGGTGACCAGGTTGCCCTCGCCCGCATGCCGGATGGCGTCATCGGCGGCGCGGGTGACCCAGTCGGTCGGGTCGCCACTGGATCCGCGTCGGGCCATCGGTCTGCTCCCGGTCTACTGGTAGGTCTGCTGGTAGGTCTGCTGGTGGGTCTGCGGGTCTGGGTCCGACCGGCAACGCTAACAACCCGGTCTGGCCGCCCTCCACGGGGTTTCGCTGCGCGAGCAGAGCCGATGCGGAATCGGGCGGGTGGTGGCCCTCAGGCAGGGACGACCATGGAGTACGCCGCCGGCTCGACCCGCCAGGTCCGCTGCCGCTCGGGTCCGTAGACCTCGCCGTCCGCGGAGCACCAGAACTCCGCGCCGGACACCGAGACCTGCTCACCTCGGAGCGCGAGGACGTCGTCACGCTCGGCGTGACGACGCACCAGCACCTGAGCGGAGTAGGCGACCCTGGCCAGTGGACCCACGGCGCGGGACACCAGCACGTCCACGCGGCCGTCGGTCGCGTCGGCTGCGGGCGTCAGCTCAGCGCCGCCGCCCACCGAGCTGCCGTTGCCGATCGCGACCATCAGCACCGGCTGGTCGAGATCGTTGACCACCTCGCCGTCGACCTCTACTCGGAGTCGCAGGGTGGGTGGCATCACGATGGCCTGCGCGACGCCGATGGGATAGCCGAGGCGACCCAGGTTGACCCCGCCGATGCCGACCGACCCCAGCCGCTCCTTCCAGCCGGCGCCCTTGGTCGCTGCCTCGGCGCCCACTCCCACATGGACGTTGTTGACGACCACGCCGCCGACCTCATCGACCATCAGGTCGATCGGCCGCACCGTCCCGTGCAGGATGGCCCGGGCGGCCTCCTCCACGTCGAGCGGGATGTCGAGGTGCCGGGCGAAGTCGTTGCCGGTGCCGAGTGGCAGCAACCCGAGCACGGCTCCCTTGAGGTCGTGGCGGCGGTAGAGCGCGGCGATGACTGCGTGCAGACTGCCATCGCCGCCGGCGACCACGATCCGCCGCGACCCCGCACGGTGCAGCACACCGTCGAGCTCGCTGGGGGTGGAGGTGCTGGCCAGCTCGACCGACGCCTCGGACCGGAGCACGACCAGGCCACGCTCGAGCGCTTCCTGGTCGGCCGTCCCGGCGTCGCTATTGCTGATCACCAGCAAGGGGTCCACCATCCGGACGATACCCAACCGCGCCATCGGGCCTCTGCGAGCGGCTGTTGGTAGCGTGCCCTGCGCAAGCGGCCCCGTCGCTCGACCTCCGCGTGACCGAGGCGGTCGACTCGTCGGGTGGTGCTCGACCGCCGGGCCGGCAGACGAGGTAGAGGGGGGCGCGATGCCCGCAATCGTGATCCTGGGCGCCCAATGGGGCGACGAAGGCAAGGGCAAGGCCACCGACCTTCTGGCGACGGCGGAGACCATCCACTACGTCGTGCGGACCTCCGGCGGGCACAACGCCGGGCACACGATCGTCGTGGACGGCCAGAAGTTCGCGACCCACCTGCTGCCGTCGGGGATCCTCACCCCGGGGACGACCTCGGTGATCGGCAACGGGGTGGTGGTCTCGCCCGAGGCGCTCTTCGCGGAGCTCGACGCGCTCGTCGACCAGGGTGTCGAGGTGTCGCCCCTGATCGTCTCCGCCAACGCCCACGTGATCGCGTCGTACCACTCCACGATCGACAAGGTGACCGAGCGCTTCCTCGGCGCCAACCGGATCGGCACCACCGGGCGCGGCATCGGTCCGGCGTACTCCGACAAGGTCAACCGTCTCGGTATCCGCGTTGCAGACCTCTTCGACCAGGGCATCTTGCGGCAGAAGGTGGAGTCGTCGCTGGAGGTCAAGAACCACCTGCTGGCCAAGGTCTACAACCGCCGGGCGATCGAGCCGGAGGCAATCGTCGAGGAGCTGCTGGGGTACGTCGACCGCTTGCGGCCGCTGGTCGCCGACACCTCGTTGCTGCTCAACCGGGCGCTCGACGACGGCCAGACGGTGCTGTTCGAGGGAGCCCAGGCGACCATGCTCGATGTCGACCACGGGACCTATCCGTTCGTGACCTCCTCCTCGCCGATCGCTGGTGGGGTGTGCACCGGTGCCGGGGTCGGCCCGACTCGGATCGACCGGGTGATCGGGGTCATCAAGGCCTACACCACGCGGGTCGGCGCCGGGCCGTTCCCCACCGAGCTGTTCGACGAGGATGGCGAGAAGCTCTGGAAGATCGGCGGCGAGGTCGGCGTCTCGACCGGACGCAACCGTCGCTGCGGGTGGTACGACGCCGTGGTCGCCCGCTACGCCTCCCGGGTCAACGGACTGACCGACCTGTTCCTCACCAAGCTCGACGTGCTGTCGTCTTGGGAGCGAGTGCCGGTCTGTGTGGCCTATGACGTGGACGGGGTGCGCCACGACGAGATGCCGATGACGCAGACCGAGTTCCACCATGCCCGACCGGTCTATGAGTTCCTGCCCGGCTGGTGGGAGGATATCTCCGGCTGCCGTTCCTTCGCCGATCTGCCGCCCAACGCCCAGCGCTACGTCGAGGCGCTGGAGGAGATGTCCGGCACCCGAATCTGGGGTGTCGGTGTCGGCCCCGGCCGTGAGCAGACGCTGCTCGTCCGGGACTGAGCGACGCTACTAGGATCGACGCCCGTGAGGACCCTGGTGATCGGGACGGGCGGGCGCGAGCATGCGCTGGCATGGGCACTGAGCCGCGATCCGGAGGTCACCGAGGTGCACGCGGCGCCGGGCAATCCCGGGATCGCCGAGGTCGCGACGCTGCACGCGGTCGACCAGATGGACGGAGCGGCGGTCGCTGACTTGGCCCAGGAGCTGGGCATCGACTTGGTCGTCGTCGGCCCGGAGGCGCCGTTGGTCGCGGGTGTTGCGGATGCGGTGCGTGCGGCTGGGATCGCCTGCTTCGGCCCGACTCGACAGGCGGCTCAGCTGGAGGGTTCGAAGGCGTTCGCCAAGGACGTCATGCAGTCTGCCGGAGTCCCCACCGCGAGTGCTCGCGTGTGCGAGACCGCCGCGGAGGCGTCTGCGGCGCTTGACGAGCTCGGGATGCCGTACGTCGTCAAGGACGACGGCCTCGCCGCCGGCAAGGGCGTCGTGGTGACCGAGGACCGGCAGGCGGCGCTGGACCATGCCGCGGCCTGTGGACGCGTGGTCATCGAGGAGTACCTCGACGGTCCTGAGGTCTCTCTCTTCGCCCTCACCGACGGACGCACCGTCTATCCACTCCAGCCGGCCCAGGACTTCAAGCGCATCGGAGACGGGGACCAGGGACCCAACACCGGCGGGATGGGCGCCTACACGCCACTGCCCTGGGCGCCGGGCGACCTGGTCGACGACGTGTTGCGCACCGTGCTGCAGCCGACCATCGACGAGATGGCCCGCCGCGGCACGCCGTTCGCGGGTCTCCTCTACGCGGGCCTTGCCCTGACCTCGCGCGGCGTGCGGGTGGTCGAGTTCAACGCCCGCTTCGGTGACCCCGAGACGCAGCCGCTGATGGCCCTGCTCGACTCGCCGCTCTCACCGCTGCTGTACGCCGCCGCGACGGGCACCCTCGCCGACGTGCCCCCGCCGGCGTGGAAGCCCGGTGCGGCGGTGGCCGTGGTGATGGCCAGCAAGGGCTACCCGGAGTCCTCCTCGAGTGGTGACGTGATCGACGGCGTGGAGAGCCTGGCCGGTCGCGACGATGTGCACGTCCTGCACGCGGGGACGGCGCGCGACGCCGGGGGCCATCTCGTCACCGCCGGCGGTCGGGTGCTCGCCGTGACCGCCGTCGGCGCCGACATCGCCGATGCTCGCGCGAAGGCCTACGAAGGGACCGAGGCCATCAGCTTCCCCGGCGCCCAGTGGCGCACCGACATCGCGCTGCAGGCATCGGAGCGCTGATCCCGAGGCGGCTTCCGGCTAGCCCATGAACCGGCGGGCAGCAGCGTCGAAGGCGCGGTCGGGCAACACCTTGCGGCCGTAGATGATCGGCTTGGCGCCAGCTCCGATGGCGTAGCGGGTGCGTGGACGGCGTGCGGTGGCCGCCCGCACGATGGCCTTTGCCACGACGTCGGGAGAGGACTGGAGTCGCTCGGAGCGCGGTGAACTGAGGGTAGTAGCAGCCCGCCGGACCCGGTCGGCGTAGGCGCCGTCACCCGAGACCTCGATCATGCCCTCTGCCGCGATGCCTCCCCACTCGGTGCGGATCGCGCCGGGCTCGATGACGACGACATCGATGCCGAACGGTGCGACCTCCTGGCGCAACGAGTCGCTCAGACCCTCCACGGCGAACTTGGTGGCGTGGTACCAGCCGCCCATGGCGGTCGCCATCCGACCGCCCATCGACGTGATGTTGATGATCCGGCCCGAACCCTGCTCACGCATGGTCGGCAAGACCAGCTGCACCAGGCGGGCGAGGCCGAAGACGTTGACCTCGAACTGGCGGCGAGCCTCTTCGAGCGGCACATCCTCGATCGCGCCGTAGGAGCCGTAGCCGGCGTTGTTGACCAGCACGTCGATCCGGCCCTGCTCGTCGAGGATCCGTTCCACGCCGGCGCGCATCGAGTCGTCGTCGGTCACGTCCATGGCCAGCGCGATGACGCCGTCGTCGGCCAGCTCGGCCAGCCGGTCGGTTCGCCTTGCCGCGCCGTACACAGTGAAGCCCGCCGACGCCAGACGCCGAGCGGTGACCGTGCCGATGCCGGCGGAGGCACCGGTGACAAGGGCGATCTGGGTGCTCATGAGAGCAGTCTGCCCTGGATGGGAGAATCGGCGCGTGAGCGTGACCCCTCGTGGCTGAGGAGCGGCTGTCCGAGAG
>JBDHZT010000054.1:0-24189 GCA_039811985.1 Nocardioidaceae bacterium
CGCACTTCGGCCCGACACGGGCTCGAAGCCTCATCGATTGGGCGCAGACGACATCGAGAACGGCGTCTGGCGTGCTGTTTTGGAACAATCGAGGCCCCCACTCGGACGAAAGAGCGCCGTGACCCGGACAGCAGCCCGAAGCAAGGGCTGCTCTCCCGGTAGCTGCCCTGTCGATCGGAACCCCAGACGACCAGAACCCGGCCAACAGCCAGCACCACGGACTGCCGCCCCGGTAGCTGCCCTACCAGCGAGCATCCCACGGACCCAGGCTCAGCCGAAGCGGCCGGAGATGTAGGCCTCGGTGGCGGGCTCGTCGGGGTTGGCGAACATCTTCGCGGTGGCGTTGAACTCCACCAGGCGGCCGGGCTGGCCGGTGGCCTTGAGGTTGAAGAACGCCGTCTCGTCGGAGACCCGGGCCGCCTGCTGCATGTTGTGGGTGACGATGACGATCGTGTAGTCGCTCTTGAGCTCGTGGATCAGGTCCTCGATCGCGGACGTCGAGATCGGGTCGAGCGCGGAGCAGGGCTCGTCCATCAGCAGCACCTGCGGCGAGACCGCGATCGCGCGGGCGATGCAGAGCCGCTGCTGCTGACCACCGGAGAGGCCCATGCCGGGCTTGTTGAGACGGTCCTTCACCTCGTCCCACAGGTTGGCGTCGCGCAGTGACCGCTCGACGACCTGGTCGGACTCGGAGCGGTTCATCTTCGCAGAGTTGAGCCGGTTGCCGGCGAGCACGTTGTCGTAGATCGACATGGTCGGGAAGGGGTTGGGGCGTTGGAAGACCATCCCGATCTGACGTCGTACGGCGACCGGGTCGACCGACGAGTCGTAGAGCGACTGGCCGTCGACCATCACCTTGCCCTCCACGCGCGCCCCCGGGATGACCTCGTGCATCCGGTTCAGGGACCGCAGCACGGTGGACTTCCCGCAGCCGGACGGGCCGATGAAGGCGGTCACCGAGCGCGCCCGGACGGACAGGTTGACACCCTGCACGGCGAGGAAGTCGCCGTAGTAGATGTCCAGGTCGGACACTTCGATGCTCTTAGCCATGGTTTCCTTTCGATGCCCCGCCGGGGTCAGCTCCGAGGCCAGCTCTGAAGTCAGCACCACGGTCAGCTCCGCCTAGAGCTCGCCGGGGCGAAGATCGTGCCGATGATGCGCGCGACGATGTTGAGCGCCATCACGATGACGATGAGGACCAGGGCCGCGCCCCAGGCACGGGCGAATCCGGGTGGGTCCGACCCGTCGGGCAGCCGCACGCCGGGCGAGGAGAACTGCGAGAAAATGTAGACCGGCAGCGTGGTCATCCGCTCCGAGAACGGATTGAAGTTGTCGGAGTCGGTCAGCCCGGCCGTGAGCAGCAACGGCGCCGTCTCGCCGATGACGCGAGCGACCGCCAGCGTGATGCCGGTGATGATGCCGCCCAGGGCGGTCGGGATGACGACCTTGACGATGGTCCGCCACTTCGGTACGCCCAAGGCGTACGACGCCTCGCGGAGGTCGTCGGGCACCAGCCGGAGCATCTCCTCCGACGACCGCACCACGATAGGGATCATCAGCAGAGATAGCGCCACCGAGCCCATGAAGCCGTTGCGGATCTCCGGCCCGAAGACCAGCACGAAGAGCGCCAGGGCAAACAGTCCCGCGACGATCGACGGGATGCCCGTCATCACGTCGACCAGGAAGGTCGTCCACCGTGCTAGGCGGCTCCCCTTGCCGTACTCCACCAGGTAGATCGCGGTGAACAGTCCGATCGGCACCGAGATCAGCGCAGCCACCAACGTCACCAGGAGGGTGCCGAAGATGGCGTGGTGGATGCCGCCGCCGACGCCGACGACGTTGCGCATCGAGCTCATCAAGAACTCGCCGTTCACGGCGCTGCCGCCCTTGGCGACGACCAGCCAGACCAGCCAGACCAGGGGCAGCACCGCGACCAGCGACGCGGCCCACACCAGGTTCGTCATCAGTCGATCCACAGCCGAACGCCGGTTCTCCAAGATCAGCGACCAGATCGGCAGTCCGACGGTGAACAGCAGCAACGCCACGACGGCGAGGGCCACCACCCCCCAGTCGAGCAACAGGGTGATCAGACCGGCGAGGGAGACTGCGATCACGGCGACCACGAGGCCGGCCCAGCTGGGCAGCCGCGGGTGCGAGATCGGCAGTGTGTCGGCCGCGGCGGGCGGGGACTCGAGCGAGGTCATCGGGCCATCCGCCGTTCGTTGCGCGAGGTGATCCACCGGGCTGCGAAGTTCACCGCAAAGGTGAGCACGAAGAGCACCAGACCGGTGGCGATCAGGACGTGGATCTTGCCCGGCGTGCCCTCCTTGTAGGAGGCGGCGATGTTGGACGCGACGGTGGCCGGGTTGGTCGAGGAGATCAGGTTGAGGGTGACGACCGGTGACGCGGACAGCACCATCGCGACGGCCATCGTCTCCCCGAGGGCGCGACCGAGGCCGAGCATCACGGCCGAGACCATGCCGGACCGGCCGTAGGGGAACACCGCCATTCGGATCATCTCCCAGCGGGTGGCACCCAGGGCCAGCGCCGCCTCCTCGTGCAGCCGTGGGGTCCGGGCGAACACCTCACGCGACAGCGCGGTGATGATGGGCAGGATCATGATCGCCAGCACGATGCCAGCGGTCAGCATCGTGCGGCCGGTGGCCGAGACCGGGCCGGCGAAGAATGGCAGGAAGCCCGCGTGCTCCTCGAGCCAGGCCTGCACCGGCTGAGACGCCGCGGACAACGCCATCGCGCCCCACAGGCCGAAGACGACCGAGGGCACCGCAGCCAGCAGGTCGATCAGGTAGGCGAAGGGGACCGCGATTCGCGTCGGTGCGTAGTGGGAGATGAACAGCGCGATCCCGAACGCGAACGGCACCGCGAGGATCAGGGCGAGGACGGCGGCCAGCACGGTGCCGAAGACGAGCGGGGCGGTGTAGCCGATGAAGGTGGTCGCGGGGCGGTAGATCGTCTCGGGCTGCCGCAGCCCGGGGATGCCCTCGATGGCCAAGAACACGAAGACGCTGGCCAGCGTCAGCATGATCAGCAGGCTGGATCCCCGTGACAGCCCGGCGAAGATCCTGTCACCGATCCGAGTCGTCTGCTTGTTGGTGCGGACCTCGGCCTCGGGCGGTTCGGTGAGGGTCGGGGCGGACACGCTGCTCCTTGGTTCGATTGTCTTCTTGATCTCTTGGTCGTCGCTGGCCCGACGTCCCCCGAACGCCGGGCCAGCGAAGGGACTACTTGCCGGAGATGGCCCCGACGATGCCCTGAGCCTCACTCGCCAGCTCGGAGTCGAGCGGGGCGGAGCCGGCCTGCTCCGCGGCGGCCTGCTGGCCGGCGTCGGAGACGATGTAGGACAAGAAGCCGCTGACCATGGCGGCCTCGTTCGCGTCGTCGTAGTGCTGGCAGGCGATCAGGTACGACGACAGCAGCAGCGGGTAGGCGCCCGCCTCTGTCGTCGTACGGTCGATGTCGATCGCCATGTCCACGTCGGAGCGGCCTTCGGCGCGCTTGGAGATCGCGAGCACCTTGGCAGCACCCTCGGCCGACGGGGCGTTGAAGGAGTCGCCGACCTGGATCGCGACCTGGCCGAGGGAGCCGGCCTGGCTCTCGTCGGCGTAGCCGATCGTGCCGTCACCACCGCTGACCGCGTTGATCAGACCCGACGTGCCCTCACCGGACTCGCCGCCCTTGATCGGCCAGACGCTGTCGGCGTCGTGGCCCCAGGCGCCGTTGCCGGCCTTGGCGAGGTAGTCGGTGAAGTTCTTGGTGGTGCCCGACTCGTCGGACCGGTGCACCGGAGTGATCTTGGTGCTCGGGAGATCGGCGTCGGGGTTGAGCTTGGTGATGGCCGAGTCGTTCCAAGCGGTGATCTTGCCGTCGAAGATCTTGGCGATCACCTCTGCCGACAGATTGAGGCTGTCGACCCCCGAGAGGTTGAACACCACGGCGATCGGGCTGACGTAAGCCGGCACCTCGATCGGATCCTCGCCACCACAGCGCTCCTTGGCCGCGGACAGCGCACCCTCGTCGTCGTTGAGGTAGGAGTCGGAGCCGGCGAACGAGTAGCCGCCGTTGTTGAAGTTCTCCACGCCGGTGCCGGAGCCGACCGGGTCGTAGTTGATGGTCACGCCGGGGTTGTCGGTCTGGAAGCCGGCCCGCCATGCGGCCTGCGCACTCTCCTGGGAGCTGGCGCCGCCGGCGTTCAAGGTGCCGGACAGGCTGGTGCTGCCGGAGCTGTCTCCGGTGTTGTCGCCGGCCGGGTCGTCCTCGTTGGAGGCACTACATGCGGTCAGTGCCAGGGCGAGGGCGGCGACGCCGGGCACCAGCACCCGGCGGATGGAAGTGCTCTTCACTTCGTCTCTCCTGATGTTCATCGTGTTCTGACATCAGGGACGCTAGGGAGACGAAGTGACCGGATACGGCGGCGCCGGTGAACGGCGGGTGAACACGGGCCGCCGAGTCGGCAACGTGGTGCAGCACTGCTCGGAGATGGATCAGGGCCACTGCTCGGTGGCGACGACGCGGGCGCGGCGGTGGTGCACGACGAGCATGGCGCCCGGATCGAGCTTCGGGTCGGGGATCTGTAGGGCGTCGAAGATGGTGGGCAGGATCGGCCGATGCGTGCAGATCACGACGCTCTCGCCGCTGTCCACCAGCTCGTCGACCAGCTTGACGACCCGTTTGGCGGTGGCGTCCTCCTCGCTGAGCCGATCGGTGGTGTCGAGTGGCCAGCCGGAGGCTTCGGAGTACGGCGCCACGGTCTGCACGCACCGTGCGCTGCTGGAGGAGAGGATCGTGCTGACGCCGTATGCCCCCAGGAGCGGCGCCAGCCGGCGCGACTGGGTCATCCCGGCCACGAGCAGCGGCCGCAGCCGGTCGTCTTGCCGCCAGGCCTTGCGTGAGCGGGCCTTGCCGTGACGGAGCACGATCAACGCCCGCGTGGCCTTGCGGAGCTTCGCCGACTCGGTCAGGGTGTCGCGGTCGTGGTCATAGGTGAGCAGCTCCAACGCCTCGGCCCGCGGCACCCAGCGGACGTCGTCGATCTCCTTGTTGGGCGCGTATCCGCTCACGTCGTCGTCGCCGTCGACACGCCCGGTCCAGTAGTGCACGGTCTTCATCCGGGTGCGGCCGAGTGGGTAACGCTGGCTGCCTAGCCGCGGGCCGAGTCGGATCGGCAGCCCGGTCTCCTCGAGGACCTCGCGGACGGCGCCCACGGGCACGGCTTCCCCACGGTCGAGCTTGCCCTTGGGGAAGGACCAGTCGTCGTACCGTGGCCGGTGCACCAAGAGCACGTCGCCACCCTTGCGGGTCACCACCGCACCGGCTGCCCGCACGTCGGGTCGCTTGGCCATGGCGTTAGTCAAGCATCCACGGCCCGGTCACCGCGGAATTGGCTCTCGAGTCAGTCGCCGACGCGCGGATGAGGGACGACGCCCAGGATCCGGTCGATCTCCTCAGTGGAGAGAGGCTCCTCGGCCTCGCTGGCAGCGATGATCAGGTTCGTGGTCAGCTCTACCTCGCGCAGGAGGTCACCATCTTCGAGCGTGACGTCGAACTGGTCGTACACGCTGTCACCTCCTTCTGCGACCGGTCTGGCTGGCTCCGAGAAGGAAGTGTCATCCACTTCCGACTCCCCCATCAAACATCCTCCGGGGTTGGAGGTCCAGCCGCCGAGAACCCGGACTAGTCCTCCTATGGTAAAGAACTTCGACCAGGATGTCTCGCACTTCCCAGAAGTCACAGCAACATCGTTTCGTCACAGATGCGTCACGGGTCTGGGGACGAAAATCACACGATCGAATGGAAAATGCAGTAGGCCCCGCCCGTTCGGGCGGGGCCCACTCGCCTCGTCGGCGTGAGCCGGTCGAGGTCAGCCGATCAGACGGCGCGGACGTTCTCCGCCTGCGGACCCTTGGGGCCCTGAGTGACCTCGAACTCGACCCGCTGGTTCTCCTCAAGGCTCTTGTAGCCCTGCATCTCGATAGCCGAGTAGTGCACGAAGACGTCGTCGCCGCCGTCCTCCTGTGCGATGAAGCCGAAGCCCTTCTCGGCGTTGAACCACTTCACGGTGCCCTGAGCCATTGCGCTCGTTACTCCTTCATCGGGGCGAGAGCCGCCACCTCGGCGACCCGCATCAGGTGCGGTGACACGTCGCTCCGACTTGCTTTCACTCCACGCCCCTGGCTGGGGCCTCGCTACACAAGCTAGACACGCCGTTGGCTCACAAACTCCGCTGGCGTCACACCTGCTGGAACTTCTGCACCTGACACTGGACCTGACCCTACCAAGATCAGCTCGTCGGCGAACCATCCCGGACGTCGGATTTCATCGACTGGTCACCCGGCCGTTGCCAAGGCACCATGTGTGCTGCCCACGGCCTGCAGAGAGGACCGTCCATGAACAGCTCTACCGAGCAGTCTGGATACGCGCGTCGGCTGATCCCCATGCTGGGCCGCGACCCGCACGAGCAGGGCCGGGTCGCCAGTCCGCTCGAGCTCCTCTACGACCTCACTTTCGTGGTCGCGATCGGTGTCGCCTCCGAGCAGCTCGCCGAGATGGTGGCGGCGGGTCACCCGGGCCGCGGGTTCGTCGGGTTCGGGTTCGCGATGTTCGCGATCCTGCTCGCCTGGATCAACTTCTCCTGGTTCGCCTCTGCCTTCGACACCGACGACTGGCTCTACCGCCTACTGACGATGATGCAGATGGTTGGCGTCGTCGTGTTCAGTCTCGGCATCGCCCCGATGTTCCACAGCATCGAGGAGGGCCACCACGTCGACGTGGTCATGATGGTCGGCGGGTACGTCGTCATGCGCGTCGCCCTGGTCGCCCAATGGGCCAGGGTCTCCCGGCAGTCGCCGCAGTTCCGCAGCGTGGCACTCCGCAACATCTGGTGGATCTCGGTCTGTCAGCTGGGCTGGGTCGCCCTGGCCGCGCTCGACTTGGACCTCGGCGAGACGTTCACCTGGATCGTGCTGCTCGGCCTCGTCGAGTTCGCCGTACCCGTCTTCGCCCAAGGCCGAGCCAGCGGGACGCCCTGGCACCCGCACCACATCGCCGAGCGCTACGGCCTGTTCGCGATCATCGCGCTCGGCGAGGGCGTGGTGGGCACGGTCGCCTCTTCGCGGGGTGCGCTCGGCGGCGCTACCGGCGACGACTGGAGCGCCGCCGCTGTGTTGGTTCTGGTGGCCGGCGTAGGGATGACGTTCAGCATGTGGTGGATCTACTTCCTGCTGCCCTTCGGTGACCTGCTCCACTCGCGGCCCGGCCGCGGCTACGTGTTCGGCTACGGCCATCTCCCAGTCTTCGCCGCGATCGCCGCGACCGGGGCCGGACTGCACGTCGCCGGGCTCTACCTCGAGTCGGCCGCCGTCGGCGAGCACAGCGAGCACCACCTCGCGATCACCCCACTGGGGGTGGTGGTCATGGTCGCTGCCGCGCTCGCCGTCTACTACCTCGCCCTGGTGGCGCTGCTGAGGGGTCTCGACTCTCCGGTGGGCTCCGTCTGGATCATCCTCGGCACCCTCGCCGTCCTCGGCCTCGCCGTCCTGGTCGGCGCCCGCTCGATGCCAGCGGGTCTGATCATCGCCATGCTCGGCTCGTTCGTCCCTGTCCTCGGCCACGAGATCGCCGATCGGCGGCACTCTGGACTGCCCGCGTAGGCCTGCGTAGGCCGTGTCGGGCTCGAACCGACGACCAATGGATTAAAAGTCCACTGCTCTACCAACTGAGCTAACGGCCCGGGCCAAGTCTGCCTTACCTCCTGGGACGTCATGCTCTCCGGTCGCTCGGGCGACCGGGAGGTACGACGTCCGCGGCGGCAGGCGGGTCTCGAGCAGTCGCGACGCCGGTGTCGGCGCTCTGGTCAAGCGAAGCCCGAACTGGCAGACTCCCGCGCAGGCCGAGGGCGAAAAGTCAGGCGAAGGGAACCGTTGTGGCGAAGGCGTTGCACGCTCTCGGTCTGTTCTGTGCACGACACTGGCTGTGGGGGCTGGCGCTGTGGGTTCTCCTCATCGCCGGTGTGTACGGCGCGGTCGGGGTCTTCGGCTCCCAGACCAACAACGACCTGGAACTCCCCGGCACCGACAGCCAACACGCGCGCGACCTGCTCGCCGATCGGTTCAACCCGCAGCAGAACGGCGCGAACCCGATCGTCTTCCACGTCGACAAGGGCAAGCTCACCGACGACGCCTACAAGCAGGCGGTCAAGGACTCGGTGAAGGCGCTGGGCAAGGCGCCGCACGTCTACAGCGTCACCAATCCGCTCAGCAGCTCCGGCAAGACGGCCGGGTTGCTCTCCAAGGACAAGCAGACCGCCTTCGCGCCAGTGCTGATGGACATCGACTCCGGCGCGTTGGACGAGGAGGCCGCCCAGAAGGTCTTCGATGCGACCAAGCCGGCGCAAGACGCCGGGATCACCGTCGCGGCCGCGGGCTCGATCGGCACGGAGCTGTCCGACCAGCCCACCGAGAGCAGTGAGCTGGTCGGCATCCTCGCGGCGATGCTGATCCTCACCCTGGTGCTGGGCAGCCTGGTCGCGATGGGCCTGCCCATCCTCACCGCGGTCTTCGGGCTGGCCACCGCGCTCGGCGTCATTGGACTGCTCGGCCACCTGTTGTCGATCCCGACGACCGGACCCACGCTGGCCACGATGATCGGGCTCGGGGTCGGCATCGACTACGCGCTGTTCTTGATCACCCGACATCAAGAACAGCTCAAGGCCGGCGTGGAGATGGACGAGTCGATCGCCCGGACGGTGTCGATCTCGGGCGGTGCCGTGGTGTTCGCCGGCGCGACCGTCATCGTCGCGCTGGTGGCTCTGCGGGTCGCCGGCATCCCACTGCTCAGCACGCTCGGCATCGCATCCGCGATCGCCGTCCTCACCTCGGTCCTGTCGGCGATCACCCTGCTGCCGTCCATCATGGGCATGCTGAAGCACCGCATCCATTGGGCGTCGCTGCCGGCCTTCATGCGCAAGGAGAAGTCCGGTGGTGGCGCGTGGGCCTCGTGGGCCGGGGTGGTCGCCAAGCGGCCGATGTGGTTCACCGTCGGCTCGCTTGCCCTGCTGGTTCCCTTGATCATCCCCGCGCTGTCGTTGGAGTTCGGCCAAGACGACATCGGCGCGACCCCCACGTCGACCACGGAGCGGCAGGCCTTCGACCTGATCACGGCGGGGTTCGGCATCGGCTACAACGGGCCGCTCCAAGTCGCCTCGAAGTTCGACCCGGTGGTCTCTCCCAGCGAGGAGTACACCGACGACTACAACGAGGCGATGAAGCTGAAGAAGCAGCTCGACAAGCTCTCCAAGGAGCTGCCGAAGCAGCAGAAGCAGCTGGAAGCCCAGCAGGCCGACCTCGAGGCGCAGCAGACCCAGTTGGAGAAGCAGCAGGCCCAGCTGGAGAAGCAGTCCGCCGCCCTCCAGCAGCAGGCCAGCAACCTCGAGGCGCAGAAGGCCGAGCTCGAGCGGCAGAAGGCCGAGCTCGAGAAGAAGCAGGCGCCGCTGCTGAAGAAGAAGCAGGCGCTGCAGGCCAAGCAGGCCAAGCTGCAGCGGGAGAAGAACGCGCTGGAGGCCGAGGCCCGAGCGATCGCCAAGCAGATGGAGCGACTGGGCGCAGCCCTGGCCGCCAACCTGCGACGCCAGCAGCACATCCGCGAGGAGATCGCCAACACCACCGACCCGGATCGACTGGCCCGCCTCGAAGCACGGCTGGAGCGACTGCAGGCCCGCGAGACAGAGATCCGCAACCAGCTGGCCAAGGACAGGGATCGACTCGAACGGCTGGCCGAGCGCGGCAAGGAGCTCGCCCGCCAGGCCGCGGTCTTGGCCGAGCAGGCCGCGAAGCTGGAGAAGCAGGCTGCTGCCCTGCAGAAGCAGGCCGACCAGCTCCAAGCCCAAGCCGCCAAGCTGCAGCGGGAGGGTGACCAGCTCACCGCCAAGAAGGCCCAGTTGGAGCGCGAAGGCGCCGCCCTGCAGAAGTCGGCCAACGCCTTGAAGAAGCAGGCCAACCAGCTCCAGCAACAGGCCAACGAGCTGAAGAAGAAGCAGCAACAGGCGGAGAAGAAGCAGAAGAAGGCCGAGAAGCTACAAGACGAGCTGACCGACATGGTCACCGCGGCGGGCGGCGACGCCAGGGCCACTGATCCTCGGGTCGTGAAGATCCAGAATGCGCTCTCGGCGACCTCCGGCGTCGTTGCGCTCACCCCGCCCCAGACCAACAAGAAGGGCGATGTCGTCCTGCTCTCGGCGATCCCGAAGTACTCACCCGCCTCGAACGCCACCTCCGACCTGCTCGCCAAGGTGCGCGCCGACGTGATCCCCAAGGCCACCGCGGAGGGCGGCGTGACGTCGTACGTCGGCGGCTACACCGCGTCGTACGCCGACCTGGCCAGCCTGATCGCCAAGCGCCTCCTGCTCGTGATCGGCACGGTCGTCCTGCTCGGCTTCCTGCTGCTGATGATTGCGTTCCGCTCGATCCTGGTGCCGCTGCAGGCGGCGATCACCAACGTCCTGTCGGCCGCGGCCGCGTTCGGCATCCTCACCGCAACCTTCCAGTGGGGCTGGGGCATCGACCTGGTCGGCATCGACACGGCGCGCGACACGGTGCCGATCGCGAGCTACGTGCCGTTGATGATGTTCGCGGTGCTGTTCGGGTTGTCGATGGACTACGAGGTCTTCCTGGTCAGCCACATCCAGCAGCACCACTTCTCGGGTGAGCCGGCTCGGCAGGCAACCCGCTCCGGGCTGGCCTCCAGCGGTCGGATCACCACCGCCGCCTGCCTGATCATGACTGCGGTGTTCGCCAGCTTCATCCTCAACGGCGATCCGACGATCAAACAGTTCGGTGTCGGCCTGGCCAGCGCGGTGCTGCTGGCCGGCATCCTGGTGGTCACGTTGGCGCCGGCGATGATCGCGCTGATGGGCGAGACTGCCTGGTGGCTGCCTCGGTGGCTGGACAAGATCCTGCCGCACATCGACCTCGAGGGTGGCCCGCAGGAGCCCGCCCCCGAGCCGGCCACACCGGCCGCTGGTCCTCCAGGGCCTGCTGCCGCGCCCGAGCCAGCTCCTCCAGAGCCCGCTGCCGCGCCGACCGCGAGCACGGGTGCGCATGCTGCTCCGATCGAGATGCTCGAGTCGGCCGAGCCTGTCGAGGCCACCCTCGACCCGCCGGCTACGCCTCCACAATCACCGTCGTCGCCTTGACCACGGCGACGGCCGGCTTGCCGATTTCGAGACCCAGGTCCTCGGCCGCCTCGCGGCTCATCAAGGACACGATCCGGAAGTCACCGCAGGCCAGCTCCACCTTGGCCATCACACCGTCCTGCTCCACCCCGACGACGATCCCGGGCATCCGGTTGCGCGCACTAGACCGCGAGCTCGACCCGGAGAGCCCGGCCAGGATCCTGGGCAACTCCGAGGCCGGCAACACCCGCTGAGACCCTCGGCGCTGGAAGGTGATCCGGCCCTGCTGTTCCCAGCGCCGCAGGGTGTCGACACTGACGCCGACCGCCTGGGCCACTTCCCCGATCCGCAGCAACTCGCTCACGCGGGCCAAGCATAGAGGGCCGCGGCGGATGCATCCCGAGGTGCCAGTCCGGGTTGCGCGAGGTGCCAGGCCGGGTTCTGGTCGCCTGGAGTTGCGACCGATAGAGCAGCTACCGGAGCAGCGGGGCTGGGCGTTCGGTCGTTTCCCGGGTTGCGGGTCGCCTTGGTCGCTACCGATGGGGCAGCTACGAGGAGAGGCGGTCCGTGGTCCCGGTTGCTGTCCGAGTTGCTGGTCCGCTGGGGTGACTCCTGGGAACCAGGCAAGCCCCAGGCCCCGAGACGGGGCACCGATTGTTCCAAGACGACATGCGAGACGCCGTTTCCGGTGTCGTTTGCGTCCAATCGACGAGGCTCCGAGTCGGATCAGGCGAAGACCTGAACCGAGCAGCATCAGCGGCCCGGACAGCGATCCCGACCACCGACTGCCTCTCCGGTCGCTGCCCCATCGATCGCAACCACCCACGACCAGCAACCCGGCAAGCGACCGAGACCAAGAGCAGAGCCCACCCGGCGTGGCTGCCCTATCGGCCAGCACCATCCACGGCCAGCAGCCGGTGAGTTGCCTGCGACCTCGTCGAGCCACGCGATCCGGGTTGACAACCCGCTTAACGAGCGGGGAAACGCACTCCACCGAGCAGCTCGACCCGGACGGTGTCCCCGGCCTGCGGCGGCCGCGCATCGGCGTACGCCTGGACCCGACCGGTCGGCAGATCGACCTCGACCAGCGCGCCGTCCTCGGTCCGCCGCACCCGGACGGCGGTGCCGACCAGAGAGCCGTGGGGGTCGAGCCGGACCTGGCTGGCACGGGTGAGCAGCACGCCGTCGTCGTTGCTGAGTCGACCGCGATAGCCGAGGAACCGCGCGACCTCCTCGGTCGGCGGCGATTGCAGGACCTCGTCCGGGGGGCCGTCGGCGGCGATCCGACCGTCGAGCAACACCAGCATCCGGTCGGCGAGCGCCCAGGCGTCGGCGCGGTCCTGCAACACGACCAAGGCAGCGCCGGCGTGCCGACGCAGGGCATCGGCGGTGTCGTCTCGAAACGTCGCCATCGCGTCGGGGTCGAGGCCCGCGAACGGCTCGTCGAGGATCAGCAGATCGGGCTGCAGGGCGAGCCCCCGCGCGACGTGGACCCGGCGCTGTTCACCGCCGGAGAGCCGCAGTGCCGGCCGGCGGGCGAGGTGCTCGGCACGCATCACGGCCAGGGCCGTCATCGCCCGCTCTCGTCGCTCCGATCGCGGGACGCCCCACCAGGTCAGCGCGAGCTCGACGTTGCCGAGCACCGAGCGCCGGGCGAGGCCCGGGCTCTGCAGCACGGTCGCGCACCGACCGTGCTCCCTCAGATCGCCAGCCGTCGGCTCAAGGAGACCGCCGATCAGGCCGACCAGACTGCTCTTGCCCGCGCCGTTGGGGCCGAGTAGTGCGACCACCTCGCCCTCGCGCAGGCACAAGTCGACCTCGCGCAGGACGGTGCGGCGACCGCGGCGCAGCGAGAGCCCGCGGCCGACGACGACCATGCCTTCGTCGGCGCCTTCCTCGGCACGGACTGGACGCGGGCTCACGAGGGCGCCCTCGGGTGACCCGCCTCACCCTGCTGGATCCAGGTCAGCACCGCGGTGATGACCAGGATCAGGGCGAGCAGGACGATCCCGATCGCCAGGCCCGGAGCGAATTGACCGGCGTCGACGCGGGCGAGCGCGGCGCTGGCCAGGGTCTGGTCGACGCCCTCGATGTTGCCGCCGACCAGCACCACGGCCCCGACTTCGGAGAGTCCCGAGCCGACCGCCGCAATGGTGGCGACCAGGATGCCCACCCGGGCCTCCCGGAGCGCGAGGACCGACAGCCGGACCCGTCCGGCGCCGAATGCCCGCGCCTGATCGAGCAGGCCCACCGGCAACGACCGGACGGCGGCGGCCGTCAGCGCGATGATGATCGGCAGCGCCAGCACCGTCTGGGCGATGTAGACCCCACGCAGAGTGAACAGCAGATGGAAGCGGCCGAGCGGCGCCTGGGGGAACATCAGCAGCGCGAGCACCAACCCGACCACCACCGGCGGCAGGCCGAGACCGGCGTTCGCCGCCACCAGCGCTGCCCGTCGCCCTGGGAACCGCCCGAGCCCGAGCGCCACGCCGACCGGCAGACCGAGGATCAGCGCGGCGATCGTCGAGAAGCCGGCCACCTTGAGGGTGACCCAGGTGATCTGCCACAGCGCCGGGTCGCCTCCGGTGACCAGGTCCCAGGCATCACGCAATCCCTGGAGGAAGAAGTCCACGGCTCACTCGCCCGAGTCGCTGTCGGCGCCCTGGTCCGCCTTCTCTACGACATAGACCAGTCGTCCGTCATCGAGCCGGTAGACCTTGCCGATCTGGCTGCCGCGACCGACGACCTTGCTCCCGTCCTCGGGCACCTGCCGGACCTCCTGGTCGGGACGCACCCGGATCACGTTCGCCGGCTGTTGCAGGCCGTGCTCGGTGATCGAGTCGGCCAGCTTGAGCGACGACAGTGCCGCCAGCAGGAAGCCCAGGGATAGCACGATGCCGAGGTCGAACAGGTTGACCAGGCCGTCGAGGGGGTCGCCAGCGCGGTCCTCACGGCGTGACGGCCGACGCGACACCCGGATCATGGCTGCTCCTTCCTGCCGAAGGCTGCTCGGTGACCTGGTCGACTCGGCCCCTCTCCATGTGGGCCTTGTCATCGGGGCCCTCGGTCGCGGATTGCTTCGTCGCGAGCGGCTGGCTGGTGAGGATCGCGGCGACGTACTCCAGATCGGAGAAGTCCTGGCCATAGAGCCGATCGCGGCTCAGCGTCAGCCCGAAGGCGACCATGCCGATCAGCAGTCCCAGCACGGTGATGCTGAAGGCGAGCTGCAGGTTGTCGGTCAACGCGGTCACGTCACCCTGGGCCAGCCCGGCCAGCGCCGGCGACAAGGGGATCAGCGTGCCCATCAGGCCGAGGGCGGGACCGCTGCGCACCAGCAGACGGGTGCGGCCGAGTCGACGTTGCGAGGCGAACTCGAAGTCGGCGAGCAGCTTGCTGAGCTTGGCGTCGGCGTCCGGACTCAGCGCCTGCTCCCCCATCCGGCCCAGCGCCCGACTGGTGGCGGGGGTCCAGCCATGCCCCCGCAGCAGCTTGCCCGCTGCGGACGCGTTCCCAGCGGCGAGCATCGACCGCGCTTCGTCGGCGGCCGCCTCGAGGCGGGGGAAGCGACGGCGCAGATGCTGGAGGATCTCGACGGCGAAGGCACCCAGGTCGACGATCAGCACGAGCAGGCTGAGCAGCGCCAAGATGACGACCGGGAGCTCGAGTCTCTCGGCGACCTGGAAGATCCGCTGGTAGATGTCTTCACTCATCAGCGCTCACCACCGCCGCCAGATGGGCACGGGCAGGCGCCGTCGCACGCTGCGCAACTGGCCGAGCGCGCCGAGACCGAGCAGGGCGAGCATGGATCCGGATCCCAGCACCAGCATCCGATGGTCGACCGGCGGCACCGAGTGGGCGGCCTGGGCGGTCGCCTTCCGTTCGACCTGACTGCTGGTGGGCGTCACCGTGACGGCACCGTCCAGCAGGATCCCCTGCACCTCGGTCCCCGAGGTCGGCTGCTGTCGATGGTGCTTGCGCTGGTGAGGCTTGGGCTTGTCGTCACCGGTCCCGTCGGGGGTGCCCTCCTGCGGGTCGGCGTCGTGGTCGCCGGCCTCGCCGTCGTGGGTGCCCGAGCTGTTGCTGGGGCCGTATTGCTGGGCATCCGGATTGTCGTCGTGACCAGAGCCCGGTCCCGGCTCATCGCCCGGATCAGGCTTCTTCCCTACCTGGATCGTCGCTGTCGCTGTGCCCGCGGCGCCGCTGTCCGCGGTCACGGTCAGGGTGACTTGGTACGTCGACCCGCCCTGCCTCCAGGCATGTGACGGCGCCAGATCGGTAGAGGTGGCGCCGTCACCGAAGTCCCAGGCGTAGTGCAGGGTGCTGTCGGCGGGTTGGGTCAGGGTCGCGGAGAACGAGACCGGCTTGTCCACCTTGGTCCTGGTCGTCGATGCTGCGATCACCGGGTGGAGCACCTCCCCCGAGGTATGCACTCGCACCTGGATCGCGCCGTTGTCCCTGGACTGGAAGGAGTCCTTGACGTTGACGTCGGACGGGTCGGGTCGCAGCGGGCGGATGAAGTTGACCGTGTGCGGATCACCGCTGCCGTTGCCGAAGAACGCGGGCATCAGGTCGTCAGCGAAGGGAAAGCCGACCGATCCGGGAGCGCTCAGGTCAACACCGGCAAGGGTGGTGGTGTTCGGTGAGCCGTCGGCTTGCACCGCGACCGAGCCGACCTGGTCGGGGTCGACTCCGACCAGGCTCTGCAGCACGGTGCGCACCGAGGTGACGTAGTTCGGCTGGGGCTCGGACTGCGTGGGACCGCCCGCTCTGGCCCGCACCTGGTAGGGCACCGGGCTGGGTCCCGGGTCCCGCGCGCCATCGAGCGCCGCATAGGTGATCACCCGTGGCGACGCGCCGTTGATGGTCACGATCAGGCAGGCCTGCCCGCTGGGACAGGAGGTCGCGGCCGCTGCCGGCTGAACGGGCAGGACCGCGGCGCTAGCCAGTGCGAGTGCACCAACAAGCGCCGCGGCACCGCGTCGACAGTGCCACCTCACCTCCATGGTCAGGGCACGGTGACCTTGCCCACGCTGCTCACGCCGGCCTTGATCAGGCCGGCGTTGACGTAGTGGACCTGGTAGCGCCAGCTGCCGCTCCCCAACGTGAAGGACGCCGCGTAGCTCTTGGCGCCGTTCTTCACGCCAGCCTCCCCGACCGGCTTCAGCTTCTTGCCCGGGTGGGCGGCGTAGAGCACCACGGTGGCCTTCTTGCCGGTGACCTTCGGCGACAGCGCGCCCGAGACCTTGAGCCTGCCGTTCTTCACGGTGGCCTTCTTGACCGTCACCGCGCCCTTCACCTTGACTGCGCTCAACGAGGTCGACGTGGCGTGGAGGATGTCACCGAAGACGGGATCTAGATGCGAGTCCTCGATCTTGACGATCCTGCCGACCGAGAGCGAGTAGGTCGCGTTGATAGTCGGCTTGAAGGTCAGGGAGAACTTGCCCTTCTTGTTGGTCTTCGCGGTGGTGACCTTGGTCGGCGTACTGCCGGGGAAGGCCGTCGGCACCCGCATCAGGCTCACCTTCTCGCCGTTCAGCGCGGGCATGCCCGGCACGACGTTCGCGAGCTTGCCGGTCACCTTCACCTTGCTTCCGGCCTTCACGGCCTTGGGCAGTTGCGAGCCGGTCAGCGTCGGGGCTGCCGACGGGATGAACGGTGGGTCGCTCGGGTCGAGGAACTGGCCGACCTTCTCCTGGGTGTCCGCGGACGTGATCCAGTTCAAGAACAACTTCGCCGCCACCGGGTCGGTGTTCGTCGCGGACGGGTCCGGGAACATCGCCGGGTTGATGCCGTAGGCGTGGAAGGAGTTCACCAGCAGCGACTGGCCGCCTCGAGAGGTGTCGTCGTTGTCACGGGTGACGATCTTGAGGTGCTGGGCTCGGTCGACCGACTTGAGGTACTGGAACGTGCCCCGGTCGGTCAGCACGTAGCAGTTGCCCTCGTCACTCGGGTAGTTGCAGACATCGGCATTGTCGATGTTCGGGCCCTGGGTGAGGCCGGTGGCGTGGTACCAGTCCGGGTAGTTGATCGAGGCCGGGCAGTCGCCGGTGTCCTGGCTCGGCGAGGTGCCGCCGCCGTTGGCGTCGCTCATCTGGCAGGTGGTGACGCCACTGGTGTGCGACCAGATGATGTGCTCGGCGACAGTGGTGCCCGGCGTGCCGCCGCGGGAGACGAAGTTGGCGTCACCGGCTTCTCCGGCGGCCGCGATCTTCTCGAAGGCGCCGACGATGTCGTGGTTGTCGGTGGCCATCACACCGGCCGGATCGTCGTTGGGGCCGAGCAGGACGTAGTCGCCCCAGAAGATCGCTCGGCCGTACTTCTCCAGCGAGTAGCCGTCGCCCACGAACTGGTTCTCCAGCGCTGCTGCGTGCACGAGCAGCGCTGCGGCCGTGCCGGCCTGGGCGTAGGCGATGGCGGCGCCGGTGCCCTTGCTGACGTACTGCAGGTCGTACTCCGGATAGGCCGCCTCGAAGCCCGGCTCGATCACGGTCTGGACGAGGTTGGAGTCGTAGACGTCGCTGGTGCCCACCACGACGAACGGCTTGGGATCCGCGGCTCGGGCCGGCGAGCCGGCTGGCACGAGGGAGAGGAAGGAAAGGGCGCAGAGTGCGGCGGCCGCGCGGGCCAGCCAGGTACGGCGAATCGGCATAGGAGAGTCATACACCATTGCCTAGGTAATGCCTAGGTGAGGGTCGAGTCGGTGAAGCTCCGCCAGGTCGACCAACTGGTGCTGATCAGGAGGTGCTGATCAGGAGGTGCTGATCACGCTGCGGCGTCGGAACGGCGGCGCAGCCACTGCCAGACCAGGGTCACGATGACCGCACCGGCGAGGGAGCCGATGATCCCGCTGGGTCGCAGCGCGACGCCGTCCCCCGACAGCAGGCTGATCAGCAGCCCGCCGACGAAGGAGCCGAGCAGGCCAGAGCCGAAGGCCATCGGCCAGTCGATGCTCCTGGTGGACCGCCCCAACAGGAGCTGGGCGCCCGCGCCGATGACCATGCCGAACAAGATGATGCCGAGGATGAGCATTGGTCGAGGATAGAGCGCACCGGTCGCCACAGTGACGCCCGGCCGACCGCTGGGCCCGGCACCTCGGTCATCCGCGCTGTCGACGGCACCGGTCGACCGGGGTGGGAGCTGTCCAGACGTCTTTGCCCAATCGTCTGCGAAGAGGGTGGCGTGGGACGTACTTTTCCGGTATGAGCGCTCCGCAGCAGGGTGACCCGTCGAGTACGGCGTTCGACCTTTTCGACCGGTGGATGACTAACCGGGAGGCCCCAGCCAAGGCCCCCGAGGCGACCCCGCCCGCTCTCGACGACATCGTCATCGCCGACACCAAGGCCAGCCGGGAGGCCGCCCGCGCCCGCCTCGAGGCCGCTCGCCTGGAGCAGGAAGGGCCCGAGTCCACGCCGACGACCGAGTCTCTTGCCCCCGTGCTGACCCCGGTCGACGCCACTCCGCCGCCCGCACCCGTGGCCGCCGTCGAGACTGTGCCGCCGATCGAGGAACCGCGTGTCCACGCCGCCCCGCTCGAGACGCTGACCGTCGAGGCAGTGACCCCTGAGGCCGCACCCGCTGAGGCGGCGACACCCACGCTCGAGCCCACGACCGAGTCCCCGATGGTCGATGCGCTCGTCGTCCAACCGGCCGCGGAGCCCGCGGTCCCGACCGAGGTCAGGGACACCCTGGGGGTGGACCAGGCTTCGGTGGTCGAGGCATCCGTTGCGGAGCCCGCCCCCGCGGGGCCCGCTGCTGTCGAGCCAGCCCCTTCCGAGCAGTCGTGGGGGGTCGGCGCCGAGATGCCGCCGTTCGAGCTGCCGGCCTATCGGCCTCCGCGCACCGCTGCGGTCGCCTCGGAGGAAGCCTCACCGGCCTCGCCAGCGGCGCCTGCGCCCTCGGGCGGCAAGCGTCGCGCGGCCGTGGCCACCGACTCTGCGCCGGTCATCGCCGCCCCCAGCGAGGGGCGTCGGAGGCGCCAGGTCGAGCCTGATGCCGCCCCCTTGGTCGCCGCCAACGCAGCCGCGGAGACGAGCACACCCACCGCCGCGGTGATCGAGCCTGTCGAGACTCCGACGGCGGTGGAGCCGGTCGCCGAAGCCGCCCCCAGCGTCACCACCCCGCCCGAGCGGTCCTGGGCCGAGACGCTGGCCGCGCTCGCCCAGACCGAGACCGCCGCGAAGGAGGATCCGACCCCGACCAGGGCCGAGTCCGACGAGCTGTGGTCCGCCGGCTGGGGATCGACCGAGGACGCTGCGAGCAAGCAGGAGACCCGCGAGAGCGACACCGACGCGGTCGAGTCGACCGAGGAGTCCGACGACGACGCTCGCAAGGGCTTGAACCTGAAGCTGATCCTCAACGTGCTCGCGATCGTCGCGGTGCTGGGTGCTGGCGCAGCGGGCTACTTCCTCTTCAAGGGCTCCGACTGGGCCCTCCGACCGACTGCCGGCCTCACCGCCCTGGGCACCTTCTTGGTCAGCGCCCGGTTCACCGCCTGAGTCGACGAAGCCCGCTCCGGATCAGACTGACCCGTCCTCCGCAGCAGGGGGATGGTCGGAGTCCTCGGTGGAGACAAGTTCGGCGACCCCGCCGGGGAGGCGCTCCATGGCCATCCGGCCGAAGACCTGCTGCTCGGTGGCCGTACGCTCCGAACGGCCGCGGCTGAGGAAGGTGATGAACCATCGCAGCAGCGTGGTCACTCGACTCTTGAAGCCCGCGATGTAGAGCAGGTGCACGAAGAGCCACAGCAGCCAGGCGACGAAGCCCGTGAGCCGGAGCTTGCCGATCATCGCCACCGCGCGGAAGCGGGAGATGGTCGCCATCGAGCCCTTGTCGTGATACTTGAACGGCCCCTGCGGCTCGCGGCCGCGGACCCCCCGCTTGATCTGGTCGGCCGCGTAGCGGCCGCCTTGGATCGCCACCTGGGCGACGCCGGGGAGGTGGTCGAGGTCGATCATGTCCCCGACGACGAAGACCTCGGGGTGGCCGGGGAGGGTGAGGTCGGGCTGGACTGCGATGCGGCCGCTGCGATCCAGCGTGGCGCCGCTCTGCTCGGCGAGAGTTTTCGTCAGCGGCGACGCCTGTACGCCGGCCGCCCAGACCTTGGTGACTGCAGGGATCCGGTCACGGCGACCGTCGGAGTACTCGACCGTGATGCTGCGCTCGTCGAGGTCGACAACCCGGGCACCGAGGCGGACGTCGATGCCGAGCTTCGTCAGCGCCCTGGCGGTCTTGGCGCCCAGCTCGGGGCCGAAGGGCGGCAGCACCTGATCGGCGGCGTCCACCAAGATGATCTTGGCTGTGCGGGTGTTGATCGCCCGGAAGTCACGCTTGAGCGTGTGCTGGGCGAGCTCGGCGATCTGCCCGGCCATCTCTACCCCGGTCGGCCCGGCACCCACGACGACGAAGGTGAGCAGGTCGTCGACGTCCTCGCCACGCAGGGCGGCCAGCTCGGCCAGCTCGAAGGCACCGAAGATCCGGCCCCGCAGCTCGAGCGCGTCGTCGACGGTCTTCATGCCGGGCGCGAAGTCGGCGAACTCGTCGCGCCCGAAGTAGGACTGCGTCGAGCCGGCCGCCACGAGCAGGAAGTCGTACGGCGTGACGGTGCCGCGGCCGAGCACCTCGGACATCACCGTCCGTGCGGTCAGGTCGATCGCGGTGACCTCACCGAGCAGGACCGTGGCGTTGTGCTGACGACTCAACAGCTCACGAGTGGGCGGGGCGATCTCGCCGGAGGAGAGGATGCCGGTCGCCATCTGGTAGAGAAGCGGCTGGAACAGGTGCTGGGCGGTCTCCGCGATCAGCGTGACCTCGACGTCGGCACGTTTGAGGGCGCGAGTGCCGAAGAGGCCGCCGAACCCAGAGCCGATGACCACGACGCGGCTGCGGGTGGCCGTCTCGGTGGCGGTCATGTGAGTGTTCCCGACCTTCCTGGATTGCCTTCCTGGCCTTCTTGTTTGCCCCTCTTTGGGTTAACCGATCTCCTCCGGGCGCATTCCCGGACATGACCCGTTCGGGCCATCATCTCGTGGCGGACCGGACGGAGAGTGGTCTAGCCGTGTTTGAAGTGGGTCAGATGGGGGTAGAAAGGGCTGTGACAGGACTTTCCCCCTCAGCCAACCTGGACCGCCCGTGCCCCTCGACAAGCCACCGCTGCGACTGGGGACCGACCCGCGCGCCGTGCATGAAGCACGCCGGTGGGTGGTGGCGGCCTGTGACGAGCTGGACCGGCATGAGCTGGTCGAGTGCGCCGAGCTGGGCATCTCCGAGCTGGTCACCAACGCCTTGCTGCACTCCAGCGGCCCGATCACGGTGCGGCTGCGCGGCACCGTCATCCACCCTCGAGTGGAGGTCGCCGACTCCTCGCCGGAGCCGCCGGTGCTCAATCCGGTCGATCTCGAAGACCCTGAGGACCTGCTCAGCACCTTCGGCCGCGGGATGAACATCGTCGCCCGGTGCTCGGTGTCATGGGGTGCCTCGATCGAGCCGGACGGCAAGGTGGTCTGGTTCGAGCCTGCTCCGGCCCCTCACCAAGACGACGTCCCCGCTGGCGCTCTCTTCGACCTGCACGACCTGCCTCAGGCGCGGCTGGAACCGCAGTTCCCCGCTCGGGTGCTGCTCACGAGCGTGCCGGTGCACACGGCGCTCGGGCTGCGCCAGCACTACCACGACCTGCGTCGCGAGGTCCGGCTGCTGGCGTTGGCCCATGAGGAGGACTATCCGCTCGCCCGTCAGCTCAGCTCGGTGTTCCACCGCTTCGACCAGGTCTTCCCGGGCGAGGTGCACGTCCAGCTAGAGGAGGCGGCGGCCCGTGGCGCCGAGGTGGCCGATGTCGATGTCCTCGTCGACGGCCACCATGCCGGGGTCTTCGAGCAGATGCTCCGTCTGTTGGATCTTGCCGACGAGTTCTGCCGCGCGCAGCGGCTGCTCTCGCTCGCCCGGACCCCCGAGCAGCTGACCTTCCAGCAGTGGTATCTCGGCGAGTTCATCCGCCAGTCCCGTGGCGAGCGTCCGGTCGCCTGGTCGGCTCGTCGCACTCCTGTCCGCGCCGGCAAGTAGGCCGCCGCGAGGGGCCACCCGGGTCAGCCGTAGCCCAGCTCGTGCAGCCGGGCGTCGTCGATGCCGAAGTGGTGGGCGACCTCGTGGACCACGGTGATCCGCACCTCGTCCTCCAGCTCGGCCATGGAGTCACACATCTCGAGCAGCGGGCGACGGAAGATCAGGATCCGCGCAGGCAGGAAGCCGCCGAAGTCTGCGCTCTGCTCGGGCAGCGACACCCCGTCGTACAACCCCAACAGGTCCGGGTCGTCAGCTGGCGCATCATCCTCGACCAAGACAGCCACGTTGTTCACCAGCTGGGCCAGCTCGTCAGGGATGCCGTCCAAGGCCCGCTCCACCAAGGCCTCGAACTCCAGCGTCCCCAACTCGACCGGCATACCCAGACCCTAGACGGGGGCGCGATGAGGACGGCCCGCCACGGATCAGGGCTAGGGTGCCGTTGTGGCGCAAGGACTACTCGACGTGGGTGTGCTGAAGGATCGAGACGACGGCGCTCCGGCGCAACTGAGAGCCGGCCGGTTCAACCGACATACCTTCTGGTGCGGCCAGAGCGGATCGGGCAAGACCTACGCACTCGGCGTCGTGCTCGAGCAGCTGCTCATCGAAACCCGACTGCCGATGCTCATCCTCGACCCGAACGCAGACTTCGTCCGACTCGGCGAGGTTCGCCCCGAGGCGGACCCCGTCGCCGGCGAGCAGCTGCGGTCACAAGACATCCACGTCCTGCGACCATCCGACGACCCGGATGTGGGCCTGCACGTGCGGTGGCTCGACCTCGACCTGCCCTCCAAGGCGGCTGCGCTGCGGCTCGATCCGGTCCAGGATCCGGTGGAGTACAACGCGTTGCTGCATGTCATCGACCACGCGCAAGGCGACGCCACGAAGCTGGTCGAGAATCTGCAGACCACCTCCACCACCGGCGGACAGCAGCTGCTCAAACGGATCGAGAACCTCCGCGTCCTCGACTGGAACGCGTGGGCCTGGGGACGCTCGGGAGCCGAGGCGCTGCTCGAGGAGCGGCCGCGAGCCATGGTCTGCGATCTCGGCGGCTTCCGGCAGCCCGAGGAGCCCCAGGTCGTCGCACTCGCGCTGCTGGACTATCTGTGGAGGCATCGCGAGGAGCGACGACCGGTCCTGATCGTCATCGACGAAGCCCACAACGTGTGCAACCCCAATCCGATGACACGACTGGAGCGGGCGCTCACCGAGCGGATCGTGCAGATCGCGGCCGAAGGCCGCAAGTTCGGGCTTTGGCTGCTGCTGTCCACGCAGCGGCCCTCGAAGGTCCACCCCAACGTGCTCTCGCAGTGCGACAACCTCGGCCTGATGAAGATGGGGTCCCCAAGAGACCTGGCCGAGCTTGAGGAGTACTTCGGCTACGCCTCCCCCGAGCTGCTCCACCGCTCACCCACCTTCGTCCAGGGCGAGGTGCTGTTCGCCGGCGGCTTCATCGCCGAGCCCTCGATCGTCCAGGTGGGCGCCCGACTCACCGAGGAGGGCGGCTCGGACGTGAAGGTGCCGCTGCACTGACCAAGTCCAGCGGCGCCGCGCCGGTCGGCGTACGGCGTACGGCGGCCACGACATGCGCCGAGGGAGCCTTCTCAACTACTGCGCGGCCAAGGACTCCAGATAGGTGACCACCGCGAGCACCCGTCGATGCGTGGAGCCGTCGTCGTATAGCCCGAGCTTGGTGAAGATGTTGCGCATATGAGCCTCCACGGTCCGCTCGGACAGGAACAACCTGGTCGCGATCGTGGTGTTCGAGTGGCCCTCGGCGACCAGGGCAAGCACCCCGCGCTCACGATCTGTCAGCGGGTCGAGCGGCGTGGGGGTCGTGTGCGGTCGGACCAGCGAGCGCACGACCTCGGGGTCCAGCGCCACGCCGCCGTCCGCGATCCGCCGGCACGCATCGTCGAACTCGTCGAGTCGGAGGACTCGATCCTTCAGCA
>JBDHZT010000055.1:0-24158 GCA_039811985.1 Nocardioidaceae bacterium
TTAGGCTAGCCTTACCTACTCGTTCTCTGTCGAGCCCTCTGGTCAGCAAGGACACTTCGTGCCTCTCACCCGCCTTCCTGCCTGCCTCGCCATCGTCGCCGTGCTTGCCCTGCTGACGTCGTGCGGATCCACCGACAAGGCGGACACCGACGATCCGGCCACGGAGTCGTCGACGCAGGGCGCGTTCCCCGTCACGCTGGAGAACCGGTTCGGCTCGACCACTATCGACGCCGAGCCGGAGCGGATCGTCACCGTCGGCTGGAACGACCAGGACTTCGTCTTGGCGCTGGGCGTCGTGCCGGTCAGCATCCGGGACTGGTTCGAGGAGTACGCCACCTATCCCTGGGTCACCGAGGTGACCGGTGGCGCCGAGCTCTCGACGTTCGGTGATGAGATCGACTACGAGAAGATCGCCGCCGCCCGACCCGATGTCATCTTGGCGCTGGCGACCTGGGACGAGATCAGCGAGAAGACCTACGAGAAGCTCTCCGCCATCGCGCCCACCGTGCTGCAGCCCACCGAGTACGGCACCGATGCGCTCCCCTGGGACGTCCAGACGAGGATCACCGGCCAGGTGCTCGGGCTGGAGGACGAGGCCGATGCCCTGGTGACCAAGGTCGAGGACAGGATCGACGAGGTCAAGAGCGACCATCCCGAGTTCGCGGGTCAGACGCTGGTGGTCGACTACGGTCCCAGCGACGAAGGTCACTGGCTGGTGCCCGCGGGCGATCCGCGTCGTGCCCTCTTCGATGCGCTCGGCTTCGAGGCGCAAGAGCACGAGGGCGACCTCAGCACCGAGCGCCTAGATCTCCTCGACGAGGACGTCCTGGTCGTGTTCGGTGCCCTTCCCGACGACCTCGCCGGCGACCGATCGTTCACCTCGCTCGACGTGGTCTCCGGGGGCCGCACGGTCTACATCAGCTGGGACTCGACCCTGGCGGGCGCGATGTCCTTCAGCGGCCCGCAGGCACTGCTCTATGCACTCGACCAGATCGCACCCCAGCTGGCCAACGCCGCCGACGGCGACCCGGGCACCAAGGTCGACGTCTTCGAAGCGGCGGCCTGAGGCCCTTGGAGACGTCGCTCGCCGAGCTCGAACCTGCCAGGCCTTCGCGGCACGACCACACGCGCCGGGAGGTGCCGCGCGGGCCGGCGCCACCCACGAGGCGGGTGCTCGCGGGCCTGGTCGACCTGACTGCGCACATCCTGCCCGTCCTGCTCGGGCTGCAGGTCCTGCGTGCGCTGGCCGACGAGAACGGCGGCGGGCAGGCCGACCGGGTCGTCTTCGGCGGCGTCCTTGCTGGGGCGATCAGCTGGTGGTGGATCGTCAACCTCGGGGTGAGTCGAGGTCGCCGCGGGGCCAGCGTCGGGCAGCGTTGGTGCGGTCTGGTCGTCCGCGACCGCGCCAGTCGCGGCCCCATCGGCGCACGCCGCAGCCTGATCCGGCAACTTGCCCGCACGGTCGATCTCGTCACCGTCGTGGGCACCCTGCGGCCGCTCTGGCGGGTTGACCGCGCGACGCTTGCCGACACGTGGTGTCGGACCGAGGTGGTCTGGCGCACCACCGCGGTCGACGAGGGGTTCACCCCATTCACGATCCAGCGGAGTCCGGCCGCGATCCGGCGGCGACGGATCGCTGCCCTGGCAGCCCTGCTCCTCTTGTTGGTCGTCACCGTCCTGGCCAGCGTTGCCATCGGTGCCCGACCGATGTCGATCGCACAGATCGGCCACGCCCTCCTCCCACCGTCGGCGCTCAGCTGGACCGATGTGCAGACGCTGGTGAGCCACCCCGTCACTGGTTGGTCAGCGGCGTGGACCCATCTTGTCGACGCCTACACCGTCGCACCGACGGACACCGACATCATTGTCCGTGACCAGCGCCTGCCCCGCGTGCTGGTCGGCCTGTCCGTCGGCGCCGCCTTGGGTGTCAGTGGCTCGCTGATCCAGGGGCACACCCGCAATCCACTCGCCGATCCGGGCATCCTCGGGGTGAGCGAAGGGGCCGCTTGCGCCGTGGTCGTGGCGATCTACGCTCTCGGGCTGACCCGGCCGACCGACTACGTGTGGTTCGCCTTCGTGGGAGCACTCCTGGCCACCGCGCTCGTCTTCGGTCTCTCCTCGATCGGCGGCGGTGGCAGCGCACCGCTGTCGCTGGTCCTGGGCGGTTGTGCGCTCGGCGCCTTCCTCAGCTCGGTGACCAGCGCGATCGTGCTGGCCGACCGCGCCACGCTGGATGCCTACCGTCATTGGATCGTGGGCTCCGTCGCCGGCCGCGGTCTCGACGTGTGGCTGCCGATGGCGCCGTTCCTCGGTCTGGGGCTACTCATCGCCCTGGTCAGCGCACCGAGCCTGAACCTTCTTGCCCTCGGCGAGGATGTCGCACGTGGACTGGGCAGCACGGTGTGGGTGCAGCGGGCGGTCGGCGTGGTCGGGATCACGGTGCTGGCGGGCACGGCGACCGCGATCTGCGGTCCGATCGCCTTCTTGGGTCTGATGGTGCCCCACTTGGCACGCATCGTGATGGGGCCTGACTACCGCTGGCTGATCCCCGCTTCGGCGCTGATCGGCGCGCTGGTGCTGGTTGCCTGCGATGTCATCGGCCGCGTGGTGATCCGTCCCGGTGAGCTGCAGGTCGGGCTCGTGCTCGCCGTTGTCGGAGCACCCTGCTTCATCGCCCTGGTGCGGCGACGGAAGTTGGTGTCGCTGTGACCATCTTGTCCAGTGCGCGCCCGGCGTTCAGGGTTGGTCCGGTCTCGCTGGTCTGGCGGCCGAGGATGGTCGTGGCCAATCTGGCCCTGGTCGCCGTCGGCTTCGTGCTGCTGTGTCTCAACGTCAGCCACGGGGACTTTCCGATCCCGCCGACGGACGTCGCCCGCGTGCTGCTGGGTGGCGGGGACACCGTGGATCGGTTCATCGTGGTCGACCTTCGTCTGCCCCGATCGCTGGTCGGCCTCTTGGTAGGGCTGGCGCTCGGCGCGTCCGGCGCGATCAGTCAGGCGCTCACTCGCAACCCACTCGCCAGCCCGGACGTGCTCGGCATCACTGCGGGCTCGAGCGTCGCCGCGGTCGCGGTCATCGTCTACGGCGGCGCGCTCGCGGCCGTGTGGTGGGGGCTGCCTCTGGCCGCCCTGGTCGGCGGCCTGGTCACCGCCGTGGCGGTCTACCTGTTGTCGTGGCGCAACGGCGTGGAAGGATTCCGCCTGATCCTGGTCGGCATCGGCCTCAACGCGCTGCTGGTTGCGGTGACCGAGTGGATCTTGGTCTCTGCCGACCTCAACGATGTGGCCCGCGCCAACCTCTGGCTCAACGGATCGCTCGAAGAGGTCGACTGGCTCGATGCCGGACCCGTCCTCCTCGCCGTGGTGTGCGGGGCCGCCGTCATCGTCGTCGCCGCCTTCGGCCTGTCCGCCCTGATGCTCGGCGACGACGCCGCGACCGCGCTGGGCGAGAGGGTGCGAATGAGCCAGGCCGTGCTGTTGTTGACTTCGGTCGGGTTGGCCGCGATCAGTGTCGCGGCGGTGGGGCCGATCGGGTTCGTCGCGTTCGTGGCACCCCAGCTCGCCGTACGCCTGGTGCGCACACCCCGCCCACCGCTGGTCGCGTCGGCCCTCATGGGCGCCGTGATGCTGGTCGGGAGCGACCTCGCCGCTCGAACCCTGCTTCCGGGCGACCTGCCCGTGGGGGTGGTGACGACGGCGATCGGGGGACCCTTCTTGATGTATCTGATCATCCGGGCAAATCGGAGGTTCGGCCGATGACCGCCGACGAGCAGCCCACCATTCGCCTCAGCGCGGAGGAGCTGGTGCTCGCGTACGGCGACCTGGTCGTCGTCGACGGTCTGACGCTCGCCATCCCGACCGGCGGCGTGACCACCATCATCGGGCCGAACGGCTGCGGGAAGTCGACGTTGCTGCGCGCCCTCGGTCGACTGCTGACACCGCGCTCGGGGCAAGTGCTGCTCGACGGCAAGACGATCACCTCGATGCGAACGCGAGACGTGGCCCGGGTGCTGGGCATGCTGCCGCAGGGACCGGTCGCGCCGGAGGGACTGACCGTGGCCGACCTGGTGGCCACCGGCCGCCATCCGCACCAGTCCTGGTTCCGGCAGTGGTCATCTGGCGATCAAGCGGAGGTGACCCAGGCACTGTCCTTGACCGGGATGCTGGACCTAGCCGACCGACCCGTCGACGAACTGTCGGGTGGTCAACGCCAGCGAGCCTGGATCTCGATGGTGCTCGCCCAAGGCACCGGACTCCTGCTGCTGGACGAGCCGACGACCTATCTCGACCTCGCGCACGCCATCGACGTGCTCGACCTGGTCGACCAGCTGCATCACGACCTCGGTCGCACCGTCGTGATGGTCCTGCACGACCTCAACCTCGCGGTGCGCTACAGCGACCACCTGGTGGCCATGGTGGACGGCCAGGTGGTCGCGGCGGGCACCCCGGACGAGGTGATCTCTGCCGAGTTGCTGCAGGAGGTGTTCGGGCTCACTGCCCGAGTGATCGAGGACCCGGCCTCGGGGCGGCCGCTGGTGGTCCCGGTCGGCAGCCGCATGTGTACGGCGCGCCAGGTGGGCCGGTCTAGACCGGGTCGCGGCCCGGACCACCACCTCTCAGCTGGCTGCAGTCTCCGATTCGGGCTCGGCGGAGGACGTCGAGCGGCCACCCCTCAGCAGCAGCGCGGCGCCACCCAGCAGCGCGATGAGCCCGGTCACCAGGCCTCCCAGCGGGATCGTCTTGCTGACCAGGTTCAGCTTCTTCGCGTTGGCCTTGGCGTCGGACACATTCGCGGACACGGTCTTGTCGCTGTACTGCGCGGACAGGTCGAGGGCAGTGTCCCCACCGTCCTTGAGCGTCCGCACGTCGTGCAGCTCCTGCTTGATGATGGCCCCGGTGCGCGCATCGATCCAGTAGGTCTCGTCGAGGTTGTAGAGCGCGTCGATGTTGTTGCCCAGGTCGATGGGGGCATCGGTGATCACCTCGTGGTACTGGTAGACCTTCAGGCCCTCGATGGTGTCGGTGCCGACGTACTCCGCGGGGTGCGCGGACGCGGTCAGGCTGTCCCAGACCTGGTAGGTCTTCCGCTCGGGGTTGAAGGGCCACTTGTTGACGAGACCCTCCATCGGCGTGTCGGTCGTGACGTACTTCGAGTCGTTGACGGCCTCGCCGGTGTGCCGATCCGTGGCGAAGTTGGACTGACTGACGCTGATCATCCGAGGGTCGGAATCCGGTAGACAGTCGGCCGGGTCGTCCTCATCGACGTTCACACAGGTCGCGGTCACGAAGACGATCACGCTGTCTGAGGACCGTTTGGCGTCGACCTGGGTGATGTTGGTGATCTTGACCGGGTTGTCGTTGACCTTGCCGGTGGCCGGGTCGAGCACCTGTGCCTGTCCGGTGAGATAGGTCCGGTTGTCGGTGTTCAGCGGAGTTCGCTCCGAGTTGGGGGTCCCCCAGAACCTGGCCAACACTGCGGTGGTTAACAAGAACGCGCCCAGGAGCAGCAGCACCCACGCGATCAAGACCTTCTTCATGGCACCTCAGTCCTCCCAGCCCCACTCAGGTTGGGGGGAGAGTAGCAGCCACCTGCCGGCGATGTCCGCCGCCCTGACCGTGGAAACGCGGTCCGCGCGATCCGCCCACAAGGGCCTCTCCGGCGACTCGGCCCTGTGACATACTCCCCCGAGTGTCAGCCCGCCCGTTGCTCCGCGCGGCTGTCCGCCCGCTAGCCACCTCACGGGTGAGCCGGCTCGGGCTGCTCTTGGTGCTCGCTGCCGTGGCATTCCGAGTCTGGGCGCTGAGTCGATCCTGGTTCTACTTCGATGATCTGGCGTTCCTCTCGGCAGGGATGAACGACCCTCTCGACTGGGACTTCGTCAGCCGGGTGTATGCCGGTCACGTCATGCCCGCGGGCTGGCTCGTCATCAAGGCTCTGGCGACCTGGGCGCCCTATCGCTGGCCCGTCTGGGCAGGGGTCCTGGTGCTGATGCAGGTCGTGGCAGCCATCGGCATGCTCCGCCTGCTGCGCAGCATGTTCGGGGAGACGCGGGTCGTGCTCGCCCTGCTCGCCGGATACCTGTTCTACATCTTCACGGTGCCCGCCGGCGTCTGGTTCGCCGCGGGCATCAACCAGCTGCCCCTGCAGATCGCCTTGGCGTTCGGGTTGCACGCCCATCTGGAGTACCTCCGCACCGAGAGGTGGCGTCCGCTCGTGGTGACCCTGGCCTGGACTCTGTTCGGGCTGGCGTTCTACGAGAAGACGTTCATCCTGTTCGGCGTCTACGCCCTCGTGGCGCTCTGCTGGTTCGCCACCGGGACCCTGGGCGACCGGGCCGTCGGCCTATGGAAGCGCTACCGATCCGGGGTCGTTGCGCACGGCGTCCTGGCCGTCGCCTATCTCGTGATCTACCTCCGGGTCGGCGTTGCCTTCGGCTCCGATCAACCATCGGCCCAGCTGATGAGCTCGGTGGCCTACCGGTTGATCGCCGTCGCCTTCAGCACGGGGGCCATCGGTGGGCCGTTCGAGTGGCGCGCCATGTCGGCCAACGCGTTGGCCGGCCCCACCGACCTGATCAGCCTGGGCTCCTGGGTGGCCCTGGGCTCCCTGGTCTGGTACGCCGCCACCACGCGCACGATCAGCCGTCGCGCGTGGACACTGATTGCGTTCACACTGCTCGCCAACGTCTACCTGCTGTCCTCGGCGCGGGCCAACCTGGTCGGGGCGGACATCGGTCTCGAGTACCGCTACCAGACCGAGTCTGCGGCGATTCTCGTGCTGGCGGCAGGGCTGGCTTTCCTGCCGCTGGTCGGCGCGGTCGAGGTCAACCAGCTCCGTCCCGGAGCCGATGTCGACAAGGAGCGCCCCGCGGTCATCAAGGTCCTCACCGTCGCGGTCGTGGCGGCAGCGGTGGTCTCCACGCTGGGCTATGTGCAGAACTGGCAGCACTCCAACCCGACCCGCCCCTACTTCGACAACCTGAAGGCCTCCCTGGCCCGCTCCCCGGTCACACCGGTGCCGCTGGTGGACCTGAGCCTTCCGCAGAACCTGCTCTGGGCCTTCGGCTACCCGGAGAACACCTACAGCCATGTGTTCCGCCACCTCGCCGACCAGATGACCTTTCCCGAGACCGCCGTCGACGACCTCTTCGTGCTGGACGACACCGGAACGGTGAGGCCGGTGACGATCCCGCCGGCCCGCACGATGATCGGTGGCACCGGCTGTGGGTACATCTTGGGGCACTCCCCCACGACCATCCCGCTGGACGGCCCGGTCATCGGCGGCGGTTGGTGGATCGCCATGGACTATGCCGCCCCTGAGCCGTTCTCGGTCCGCATCGGTCTAGGCACCTCCTCCACGACGATGGAGCTTCCGGCGGGCATGCACACCGCCTACTTCCGAGCAGACGGCAGCTTCTCCGAGGTCACGCTCGACAACAGCGCTCCCGGGACCGGTGCCTGTGTCACCAAGCTCGTTCTCGGCGATCCGGGCGCGCAGCAGTGAGTCCCGTCGAAAGCTCCTCGTGAGGCAGACACTGCACCGCTGGCTACGCGGAGACGACCCAGCCAACGCCTGGGTGGTCCCCGTCGCCCTCGCTCTGCTCGCTGCGCAGGTCGGCTACCGGGCGTGGGCCTCCTTCGGCTCGTGGTGGACCGGCGACGACTTCTTGTATGTGATTGGTTCGGTCGCCCCCGGTGGCAACTCACTCCAACACCTGATGACCAGCTATGCGGGACACCTGCTTCCGGCCGACTTCTACGTCACCGGCCTGCTGACCCGGATATCGCCGTACGACTTCACCCTCGCGGCGATCACGCTGACCGTGCTCCAGCTCGTCGCCAACATCGGCTTCCTGAGGCTGATGTTGGTCGCTTTCGGCCGTCGCTGGGGCATCGTGCCGCCGCTGGTGGTGTTCCTCGCCACCTCGTTCACCGTGCAAGGCTCCGTGTGGTGGGCCAGCGGGATCCAGGCGCTCCCCTTCGTGATCAGCCTGTGCTGGGCACTCGCCAGCCAGATCCAGTACGCCAGGACCCGGCGGCCAGCCGCCGGCCTGGCCGCCTGCGCGTGGGTGCTGTTCGGCCTGCTTTTCTATGAGAAGGCGCTCTTGGTGATCGGTGCACTGGCGATCGTCACGGTCACCTACTTCACCATCGGTCGAGCTCGAGACCGCATCGCCCAGACATGGCGCGACTACCGCCTCTCCGTGGTGGCCAACACCCTGCTCGGCCTGGCGTACCTCGCGATCTACATCCGCTATGGCCTCAACTACGATCCAGGCGCCGTCGCGGAGGTCCCGATCGGACCGACGGCCGACACGCTGCTTCTGCGCAGTTGGCTCACCGGAGTCTTCGGCGGCCCGCTGCGGTGGTCACACACCGACGGCGCGCCGATCTCCTTCGCGGCACCGCCTTCACCCGTCGTGCTCGCAGCCGGGATCGCGCTGGTGTTGCTCCTTCGCGAGGTGGCCCGTTCCCGAGAACGATCCCTGCGGGCGCTCATCTTGCCGGCGTACTTCCTGATCTGCGACGTGCTGCTCGTGGCCGCCACCAGGGCAACCATGATCGGGCCCGTGATCGGCTTCGAGCTCCGCTATCTCACCGAGATGTCAGCGGTCACCGCGGCGGCCCTCGCGTTTGCGACCATGCCGATGATCGGCGCGGCTGAGCCCGTCAAGGTCCGCCGTCCCAGTCCGCTGCTGGATCGCCGTGGACCAGCGGTCGTAGCCTGCATCGTGGTCGCTGCGCTGGGAACCCTCTCGACCTCCGGCTACATCAACCAGTGGCACGCCGACCAGCCGGCCAAGACCTTCTTCGGCAACCTCATCGCCGATGCCCAGCGAGCCCCGGCTGGGACCCCGGTCGTGGACGGCGCCGTGCCCAACACCCTCATCTGGGAGATCGCCCGCCCCAACAACACCGTCAGCCACCTCCTCGCCCCCATCGACCATGGTCTGGACTTCGTGACGTGGTCGACCGATCAGTTGAACGTGGTCGCCCTCGACGGCCGGATCCGTCCGGCCGAGGTTCCGCCAGAGTTCACCGCGCTACCCGGCACCCAACCCGCCTGCGGCTACCCCGTCTCGTCCGCCACGACCGTGATCAACCTCGATCGCGAGGTGGTCTACCCCGGATGGTGGGTCAAGGTGGGCTACATCGCCACGGCCGACAGCGCCATCACCGTGACCGCTGGTGGAAAGACGCAGCACGCCAGCGTGAGCGGTGGTCTGCACCACCTCTTGTTCCAGGCAGGCGATCAGCCGTTCGACGCCGTCGAGCTCGGCGGCCTGATCGGCGGCGCGACCATGTGTGTCGGCGATGTCATCATCGGACCTCCACGAGCGAGGATGGCGTCATGACGCAGCACGACCGCAGGTTCCCAGCCCTGACTGCCGTGCGAGGCATCGGTGCGGTGATGGTGTTGACCACCCACGCCGCCTACAACACCGGCCAGATCCTGCGCGGCTGGACCGGTGGCGTGCTGACGAGGCTGGACTTCGGCGTCACCATCTTCTTCATCCTCTCCGGCTTCCTGCTCGCCCGTCCGTTCTTCCTCGCCACCGCGCGCGGGGATCGGTCACCATCGACGCGGCACTATCTGTGGAAGCGCGCGCTGCGGGTCCTGCCGCTCTACTGGCTCATGGTCGCCGTCGCGTTGCTGTTCGACCCAGCCAACCAGGGACTCGGTTGGGAGGTCTGGGTCCGCCACTTCACCTTGACCCAGCTCTACTTCCCCACCCTGCTCCCGCAGTCGCTGACCCAGATGTGGAGCCTGGCCACCGAGGTAGCGTTCTATCTGGTGCTGCCCTGGCTGTGCTGGCTGTTGACGCGGACCCGGCGTCACGACGGGTTGCACCTGCCGACCCTGTGGTGGCGTGCCTCGGTGATCGCTGCGCTGGGCGTCGCCTGGCAGATGTGGTTCGCTCACATCCCCGGCAGCGAGGGTCACTATCTGCAGTGGCTCCCGGGATACCTCCCGTGGTTCCTAGCCGGGATGGTCTTCGCCGCCGTCAGTGCCTCCCTCAGCGTGCGCCCGCGAGACCACGTGCTGGAGCGGCTCGGGCACGACCTGACCGGCTGCTGGATGTTGGCGACCGCCTTGTTCGCCATCGCTTGCACACCCGTCGCAGGTCCCCGGATCATCGCGATGCCGCTGGCCTGGGAAGCCGGCACCAAGACGGTCCTCTACACGCTGGCGGGCGCGTTCTTCCTGCTTCCGCTGGTCTTCGGGCCCGAGTTGCAAGGCCGGGTGCGTCAGGCGATGGCCGGTCGAGTCCCGGTCTGGCTGGGAGAGATCTCCTACGGCGTGTTCGCGATCCACCTGTTCGTGATGGGCTGGCTGTTCCGCACGCTCGACATCGTTCCGTTCACCGGCCGCTTCTTCACCATTCTGATCAGCGACTTCGTGCTGACCGCCGCGCTGGCGACGCTGTCCTACCGATACTTCGAGCGGCCCATCCTGAGGTTCAAGAACGTCTCGTGGATGATGCGTCGGGAGCCTCCCGCGACTCGTGCCGATCAACTGGAGTTCGAGCAAGCAGAGAGACACTGAGGCACGCGACCGCGGCCATCGCCCAGACCTGCGCCCAGTCGGCGCCCCAGCCCTCACCCTTGAGCGGCCCCCACGTCAGCCCGGCTCCAGCAGTCATCAAGGCCACCGCGGACACCAGGCTCCAGGCTCGGAACCCGGGGAAGCGGCGCGCCACCAGGACCGCACCGCCGAGCAGTGCCAGACCCAGCCAACCGGCGAGGAGCGCAGCCGCGGCCGTGACCACCACGATGTCGGTCGATCTTGAGGCCCCGGGTTGCAGCGGGGGCGGTTCCTCCTGAGCGTTCCATCGCAGCCCAAACCGGCGAAGGCTCAACGGGCTGGCCGCAACCACGACTCCGGCGAACAGCAGCGCCCCGAGGATCAGCAGCAGGTCGAACGACCGGGCGGGAATGAAGTGGAGGCGCATGGTCCCGGCTGCGCCCGGTGGCACCACCCAGCCCTGTTTCCACCCATCCATCCGTTGCGCATCGAGCTGTCTGCCAGCCAGGGTCGCCCGCCACCCGGCGTTGATGTTCTGCGGCAGTGTCGCGACAGAGTCGACGTCGCGAGCTGGCACCTGCACCGCGGTGGGGACGCCGTCCTCGTCACGATCCACCCCGAGTGACGAGGCTGCGCCGAGGTCGGCTCCGGGTCGGGTCAGAGTCAACGAGTCGACCCGCACTGCTTCCGTCGGTGCCCCGATCACCTGCTCCGCGCCGCCCAGCCGAACGCGATCCGTGCCACACAACTGCAGCGGCACCGAGGTCCCGCGGAGCAGGGTCCGCGCATTCGCTTGAAGCGTCGTATCGAAGATGGTGCCTCCGATGTCGATCCGTGGCCCCTTCCCGCACGGGACCACTACCGTGCCGAACACGGCGTGGGTCAAGGGTCGGCCGTTGATCTTGAGCTCGGTCACCCCCGGTGGCAGCTCGACGTACCCCGTGCCCTGGGCGGAGAATGCCGGCCGCGTCGACTCGACGCTGATCTCCAAGTGTTGTGTGCGCCAGCCGGGAAGTCGGGCCCGTCCGTCGGCTCCGAGGTCGACCACTCGCTGGTGGTCTCCTGTCCGCACCAGGATCCGATCAGGCGCCGACGCGGGTGCTCCTGGGTTGAGGGTCACCGCGATCCTCGACACACGGGTCGGGTGGGGCAGACGCAGCTTGATCGTCGACCGGGACCCGTGCGCAATCCATGTCGTCGACGGATCCCCGTCGACCATGGCGCCGGGCCGGCGGGCCGGATCCCCGAAGCCGTGGGGAACGGTGCGGATCCGGACCCCGGTGCCGTGCAGCAGGGTGCGCCAACTCGCACCCTTGCGACGCAACGAGGCCATCGCCTCGGCGGTGTATCCCGAGTCGTCGCCGACGGATCGCGGCAGGGTGAACTCACGAGCCAGCGTGTCGCCGTCCTCACCGGGTGCACCCAGCAGAGGGTCGCAGGTGAACGCCGACTCCACCTGGACGCACGGGAACCGGCCGGGGTCGCGCGAGAGGGCCACGACGTCGACCGGGGAGGTTGCTTCCGGCTGCGGCAGCCGGAGGAAGCGCCGAGGCATCAAGTCGTCGATACCCACCTCGCTGAACGCGACGGTCCCCGTGAGCAGCGGGCCGTCGTAGACCGCGGCGATCCGCAGACTGTCCGTCGTCGGCAGGCCGACCGAGTAGGTGAGAGCGCTGCCAGGCTTGGGTGCTCGGACGACGCGGGACTGCCCACCGCCGGAGATCTTGAGCGATCGGAGGGGCACCGAGTCGCGGCTGAGTGCTACCGCTACCCGTCCGACCGTGCGGGGTCGGGAGAAGTCGGCCTGCCACCACTGACCGTCGGGGTCGGCGTCGCGGGCTGACTCCCACGATGTGGCTCGGTCGTGGTCGAACACGGCTCCGGGAGCCGATCCGACCGCCAAAGGTGGGGTCGCGTCGGCGTACGCCTGCGACGAGCTGGCCGTGACCTGGTCGACACCGCCGCGCCAGGTGACCACGGTGTTCCAGCGCCGGTCGTCGTCCACCAAACGGTGCGACTGCTCCTTCCCGCTCAGGCGGTAGTGGTCGCCGGCCGTCATCGTGGCCGACCGGTTCCAGCGCACAGCGGGGAAGTTCACCTCACGCCGCTTGAGGTCATCGGTCAGTACTTGTCCCGTCACCGGGCCGGCGCGCCGATCGTCATGGTCGGCAGCCAACGAACGCGGCACCATCGGCACCGCCGCCATGCCCAGGTCCAACGGCGACCCGGGGTCACCCACGAGAATCTGTCCGGACTCGGAGAGCGTCACTGTCTGTGGATCGGTCACTCGATAGATGTCGATCGACCTGGTGATGGCGGACACGCCGCTCCCGGTCACCAGCCGTGTGTGCTTCTCATCCGCCGCGTGGGTATAGGCCGCCGTACCGACCCAGGGACCGAATGACTTGACCAGCTCGATGCCTGGCGACTCTGCGAGCACCGCGCGGACGTACGCCGGATCCGGTGCGCCAGTCAGCACGCGGTCAAGGTCGTTGCGGACGACGAGGGTGCCCACACCATTGGCAGCAAGGTAGGGCGCCAGCGTGCTACTGGGGCGGCCCGATTCCACGACTGTGGTGACCGCATCGAGGAAGACGACATTGCCAGGCTGGGCCAAAGGGACGACGCTGCGCACCGCCCAGGGACTTCGGGCGAGACCCTGGAGCACGTCGTCGTGGACGTTGCCCCACTGATAGATCCCGAACGAGCTGGCAGGCAGCTCGAGTGCGACGGAGCCGTCGTCGTGCTCGGCGAGGTAGTCGGCCGTCTGCTGCCAGTAGTCCGGCACGGCTTCGACACCATCCTGTGCCGGGATGAGGGTGTAGAGCCAGGGGCTGGCCAGGGCGACCAGTGCCAGCACTGTCGCGACGCGGAACACTCGTGTGGCGATGATCGAGCCAGACCCCTGCAGCAGCTTGGGAAGTTCGGTCAGCGCGTGGGCCAGGCCGATGATCAGCGGGATCCGGAGCACCACGTCGAACTTGTGCACGTTGCGGAGCGGAGCCAGGCCGAGATCCAGCCAGCGGCGGCGGTCCTCGGCGAAGAATCCGCCGAGATCACCGGCGTAACCCATGCCTACCAGGAGCAGGCCGGCGAGCAGCCCGATGATCAAGAAGCGGCGCTCTGGCGCGCCGCGTAGGCCCATCCCCGCCAGGCCCAAGGCCGCTATCAGCGCGGCATCGATGACCAGGTACGGCGTGCCAACCACGTGTAGCCCGGCTTGAAACTCGTGACCGCTGAAGTAGGCCACCCAGTCAGAGAGTCCGAGCAGACTCCGGGTGAGGTCGGTGGGGAGCGTGGTGATGTTGGCGTTCTCGATGTAGTCGAGGAACGGGGGTGAGTAGCGCCCCATCAGCAGCAGTGGACCGCTCCACCACAGGGTCGCGGCAATGGTGAGCGCCGTCCACCAGCCCAGCAGAGGCCACCGGCGCGGACCGGGCGAACGGGTCACGATCCAGATCACGCCGAGCGGGAGCACTGCCGCCACCGCGACCGCGTTCACTCCCCCGGCCGACGCGACCGCCAAGGCACTCAGCGCCGCCGCGCGTCGCACCGACCCGGTTCGCGAGCCGCGCACCAGGGGCAACAACACCCAGGGCGCCAACGCCATCGGCCAGATCTCGACGGACACCAAACCCATCAAGGTGGTGATCCTGGGTGTGAAGACGAACGCGAACGCGGCAGCCACGCGGGTCAGCTCGGTGCCTACGGACAGCCGGTCCAAGAGGCGCAGCATCCCGAAGAACGCCAAGCAGAGCAGCAGCGCCCACCACAACCGTTGGGTCACCCAGGGTGGGAGCTGGATCAGGTCCCCCAGCCAGAAGAAGGGGCCCATCGGCCAGACATATCCGTAGCTCTGGTCGGGAATCTGCCCGAAGGACTGGCTGGGATCCCACAGCTGCATCCCACGTGCCAAGAAGTGCCATGGATCAGTCAGCAGGTCGAACTTGGTGTCGGCCACCATCCGACCCGGATCCTGGATGAAACACAGGGCGGTCAGGATCGCGGCGTAGCCCGCCTGTCGCAACGGGCTGGTCAGCGAGGCGCGCGCCGGCGGGTCCACATCCCCGGTCCGGGCGCGTGCCCGCGCCAGGGCTGGGGACGACATGCGGACACCCTAAACCGGGACTGCCGAGGCGACCGCGGCGACGGCCGGGATCGGATCACCCGGGATTCGGCAAGTGTGCGTGCATCCGCCGCGGCCGGCTGTAGCGTGAGAATCTGTTGTTCCGCTCTCGGATGGAGGGATCGAGTGAGGGAACCTCAGATCCGCCTGAGCATCGCCTCCGCCGTGGTGGCGCTCGGCCTGCTGGCCTCGTCGACGGGCGTCCCAGCGCATGCCGAGCCGGGCGCGATGCCGGTCGGCTCGGATCGGTTGACCCCGTCGGCCACGCTCAAAGTGTCCCCGCAGGTCCCGGTGCTCGGCACCCGCTATCGAGTCTCTGGGCGCGTCCTCCACAGCAGGGGCGTCCGTCCCGTCGTCCTGCAACGCAAGGTGGGCTCGACGTGGGCGGCGATCGACCGCACCGTCACCAAGCAGACCGGCGCCTATCGGTTCATCGTTCTCGCCGATGGGCCGGCTCGACTACGCACGGTGGCTCCGAAGACCACCCGACCGCTTCGACCCGCAGCACGCTCAACCAGCCTCCGGGTTCGTCCGGTTGCGCAATCAGCAAGGCTGAGGCTGCCGAGCAGTGCGGTCGAGGGGCAGCCCATGACCGCGCAGGCCTCCCTCTCTCCGGCACGACCGGGCCGACCAGTCGCCCTGCAGGTCGCCTCTGGCGATCAGTGGTCGACCGTCGCGCACGGGACCGAGGATGCCCACGGACGAGTGACGTTCACCTTGACGGCCCCTAGCGCCAGCGTCACGGACTATCGCCTGCACGCCGCCAAGGTCCGGCGCACGCCCGCCCTCGACTCCCACACGAGAACGCTCACCACCGTGGCGTCGGTGCCCAGAGTTGACATCACCACCGACAACGGGGCCGAGATCACCGACGGTGAGATCTACAGCCATGGCGTGGTCGAGGTGAGTCCACGTGGTTCTGGGCTGGCCGCTTCGTCCACTCCCGCCAGGCTGCGCGTGCGGGGGAACTCGACCTCGTGGATCCGCATGAAGCTGTCCTACAAGATCAAGCTCGACAAGAAGGCGTCGATCCTCGAGATGCCGCCCTCGAAGAACTGGGTCCTGCTGGCCGATTTCTACGATCGGTCGATGCTGCGCAATCGGACCGCCTTCGAGCTGAGTCGCCGGGTGGGCCTGCCCTGGACACCGGGAGCGGTTCCGGTCGAGGTGTGGCAGAACGGCGTGTTCCAGGGTCTCTACGAGCTCGGCGAGGGCATCGCGGCGGAGCCCGACCGAGTCAACATCGACACCGACGACGGTGTGGCGGCTCTGCTCGAGGCTGATTCATGGGCCGACCCCGGCACGCCCTCGTTCGTCACGAGTCGTGGGCTGCAAGTGTTCGTCAAGGAGCCGGACGAGCCCACCCAGGCCGACGTCGACACCATTGCCGTGAGCATCCAACAGTTCGAGGATGTGCTCTACTCCGACGACTACACCGACGCCCAGACCGGCTACCGCTCCTACATCGATGTCTCGAGCTTCATCGACTGGTACCTCGTGAACGAGATCACCAAGAACGTCGACTCCTCCTACCTCAACAGTTGCTGGATGTACCTCGATGACAGCGGAGTGCTCCACATGGGCCCGGTCTGGGACTTCGACCAGTCCTCGGGCAATCGGACGGACTCGGGAACCGATTCCCCGGTTGGGTGGTTTCTGAGGGCCAACCAGTCCGTGCAGGATCCCGACGGCACCTGGTGGGGCCCGACGATGATGCCCGGGCCGGAGGGTCATTGGATCAACCGGATGTTCACCGATCCGTGGTTCGTCGATCAGGTCAAGGCTCGGTGGGCCGCGGTTCGCGACTCGCTGGCCAGCATCCCGGCGTACGTCGATGCCCAGGCAGCGCTGATCGCACCTGCCGCCGGCAGAAACTTCGCGCCCCTCACCGAGGGCGGTGCGGGCATGCCGATCGGTGCCACATTCCTCGAAGGCCCGACCCACATCTTCTGGGGCAGTTGGAGCGCCGAGACCACCCACCTCTCGGCCTGGCTGGATCAGCGGATCACCTGGATGGACGACCGGCTCTCGACACCGTAGTGCCTGGCCTAGCCCGCCATCTCCTCTGAGAACACGCCGTCTAGAGTCTGCCCATGGACCAGGCGGACGACGCAGCGCTGCGGGGTCTGCGGGTGGTCTTCCTCAGTTGGCGCGACACCCGCAACCCGGAAGGTGGCGGGGCCGAGCGAGCGCTCGAGGAGGTGGCCCGCGGCCTGGTCGAGCGAGGCGCGCAGGCGACCATCTTTTGCGCTTCGCACGCCGGTGCACCTCCGGAAGAAGTGATTGACGGCGTCCGATTCGTCCGGCGCGGCTCGAAACTGACGGTCTACCCCCAGGGCATGTCGTCGCTCCTGCGCGGGCTGTTGGGCAAGGCAGATGTCGTGGTCGACGTGCAGAACGGCATGCCCTTCTTCAGCCGCCTGGTCAGCCGCAAGCCGATCATCGTCTTGGTGCATCACGTCCATCGCGAGCAGTGGCCGGTGGTGTACCCCGGTCTGACCGGTCGAATCGGCTGGTGGGTGGAGAGCTGGTTCGCCCCTCGGCTCTACCGGGCGCAGCAGTACGTCACCGGATCCCGCGCAACCCGAGATGAGCTCGGCCGCCTCGGTGTCGACGTCAACCGGATCGCGGTGGTCCACTACGGCGCGGAGCGACAGCCGCGGCTGGGGGTGGCGAAGACGACCCACCCCAGCATCTGCGTGGTGGGGCGTCTCGTGCCACACAAGCAGGTGGAGCACGCCATCGACGCCGCCGCCGACCTGCGCCGCGAACTGCCCGGGCTGACCCTCACCGTCGTCGGTAGCGGTTGGTGGGAGGGCACCCTGCACGCCTACGTCGAGGCGCGCGGCTACTCCGACTTCGTGGAGTTCACCGGACACATCGACGAAGCTCACCGCGAGGAGATCTACGAGCGATCATGGGTTCTTGCCCTGCCGTCTCTGAAGGAGGGCTGGGGCCTGGTGGTGGGGGAGGCTGCATTGGCCGGGACCCCCGCCGTGGCCTACTCCGCGGCGGGCGGCACCCGCGAGTCCATCCTCGACGGGGTCTCGGGACTACTGATCGACGGCGGCTACCCCGCCTTCGTCGCAGCGCTGCGACGAGTCCTCACCGACGAGACGCTGCGGGCGCACCTGAGTGCCGGTGCGCTCGAGGCTGGAAGGAGATTCACCTGGGAACACACGCGTGATCGGTTCGCCGATGTCGTGGCTCGGGTCGCACGGGGAGAGCGGGTCGCCACTCTCGACGAGCAGCCGGATCGGGACTATTCCGTCGAACCGTAGTTGACGGTGGAGTTCGCCGAATCCGCAGAGTTGCCGGTGGCGTTGACCTGGCCGGAGATGAGGCCGACGACTGTCACCGACGCGACGACCGCGCCGACGATCAGCATCACGATGGAACCGACGAGGTTCCTGACCATCGGATTTGCCATTGTCTGTCAAGCCCTCTCTGTGGCGTTCCCGAGCAAGGCTACCCCGAGCGATGCCGGATCCGGCGAATCCCCACTCGCCTGATGCCGACTGCCAGACCCGTCACGTAGCAGGCAAGATAAGCCAACCACGCCCCGGCGAGCAAGAGTCGATCGGTGGTAGTGGCCCGACGGGGCGCTACCGCATCGAGCCGGACGAGCCGAAGCTCGGTCGTCGTGAGGACTGCGGTCCCCGCGATGGGTGGTGATGGCGGAAGCCCACTATCCAGCTCCTCGGCGACATAGCCGACGCCGAGACTGCCGAGGGCCGCGGCGCGGCCGACGGCGTCGCCGCGGGCGAGGGCAGCCCGCGCCGCGTGCAGCCGCGGGTCCTCGCCCGACACCACCGTTCCGGACACCACGAGATCATCGCTCGCCAGAAAGTTGGGGCGCAGGAAGCGGCCCAGCGGGTCGATGATCGTGCGCCCCTGAGTCCACGGCGGTGCGCGATAGGCGCTCAGCGGCAGTAGCAACACGTCCCCATGTCCAGGTGCGGCGACCTCACGAGCTCGGTCCCACGACGCGGGAAACGTGGACGGGGTGAGCGCACCGCCGAGACCCCATCTGACATCCGGCATCAAGGCGAGAGGAAGCACCACACAGACGACGGCGAGCACCGAGCGAGGCACAGCGAGATCCGGATGCCGAAGCCCGTCGACAAGGACCTCGACGCCGGCCGCAATGGTGCCGGCGTACACGGGCAGACACAAAGCCAGCAGACGTGGAGCATCACGCAGCAGACCACCACCAGGGAGGTGTCCGGCCAACCACGCCACCGCCTCCGGCGACGCCCACGTGAGCAGGGTGAGACCCAGCCCGACAGCCCACAGTGCCACCAGACGGTGTGCGACGCCGCCACCCCACCGCCACCAGCGTCGCGCTCCGCACACGGCCAGCGCCCCGAGGGTGGCCAGCGCCACCCAGGCCAGGGCTCCGGTGCGCGAAGCGGGGACCACCTCGCGGTTCCAGATGCCGCCCATCGACAGGGCAGCGAGGGGGGCGGGGAGCCCGCCCTCGGCATGCAGCCCGAACCAACTGGTGCCCTCGTCGTGGAGCGCCGCGGAGGCATGGAGCATCCCCGCGACCAACCAGGGTGCGTTCGCGGCGACCGCCAGGCAGACGAGTTGGAGATTGCTCCGCCACGCGCCACGAGCACTACGGACTCCTACGACCAGGAGCGTCGCGGCGACGACGACACCGGCGCTCGCACTCAGCGCGCCGAGCGGAGCGATCAACCAGCCCGTCATGGGCAGGGTGCCCTCACGCCGAGCCCGGGTCGCGACGAGCACCAGCCAGGGCACCGCCGCATAGCCCACCAGCATCGTCCAGTGGCCGATCCCGAGCCGCTCGACCGTGTAGGGATTCCAGATGGTCACGGTGACCGCCGTGAGCCGCGCCGCCCGGCTCGCGGGAACCAGGCGGAGCATGCCCTCGGCGGCGGCGAAGAGGGAGCCGGTCAGGATCAGCTTCTGTAGGACCATCCCGGGAATCAGGTTGTCGAGGACCGCAACGACCGCGTCGGAGGGTACAGCGCGTGGGAGGGCGGTGCCGAAGCCGAGGAAGTCACTGCGCATGGCCAGGTGAGGGACGAAGACCATGTCATAGGTGAGGACGTAGCCCCGGCCGAGCGCCGGACCGAGCAGCAAGATGATGAGCGCGATCCCCCACAGCCGCGGCATGACCCCGATCCTCTGGGCCACACGCGAGTCGTCGGGAGGCGATGGAACGGCGGGCACGGTCACGTTAGAGCGGCAGGCGACGGAACAGGGCTCGAGGCATGTGCCGCAGCCCCGACATCACTGGCCGCAGGGCCATGGGGACCCAGATCAGCTCCTTGCCGGAGGCGACGCCGTCGACGATCGCCGCGGCCACGTCATCCGGGCCGACCGATAGCGGGGCAGCCTCTCGGCCGTTCGTCATCTTCGTGTGCACGAAGCCGGGGCGGACGACAAGCACCCGGACCCCGCTCCCCCGGAGCGCCTCCCCCAACCCGAGATAGAAGCCGTCCATGCCTGCCTTGGTCGACCCGTAGACAAAATTGGAGCGTCGCACGCGCTCGCCCGCGACCGACGAAAGGGCCACGATCACGCCATGCCCCTGCTGGCGCATCACGTCGGCCAGGCACACGCCGACGCTGACTGCGCCCACGTAGTTGACCTCGGCATGGCGCACGGCCTCGGCGTGGTCGGTCCAGGCACGCTCCTCGTCACCCAGCACCCCGAACGCAACGACGGCGACATCGATGTCTCGCTGCGCTGCGACGCCGGCGATCAGGTCCGGGTGTGAGGCGGTCTCCGCCGCCTCGAAGTCGACAACCTCGACCGTCAGGCCGAGGCTCTCGAGCTCTGCGCGGGCGGCGTCGCGACCCGGCCCCGGCCTCGCTGCCACCGTGACATGGGGCCGGCTGGTGGACGCCCACCGCCGGACGGCGGCGAGACCGATGTCGCTGGTGCCTCCGAGGACGAGCACAGACTGCGGCTGTCCGAGTGAGTCGATCACATGTCCTCCCGTTCCATGGCTCGATCAGTCTCACAGATCCAGGCGCCGCGAGAGGTCGGAGCGGAAGCGCGAGTCGGGATCGATGGCGCGTCGGACCGCGCGAAACTCTGCGGCTCGCGGATACATCTGGTCGAACATCGACTGGCTGAGTCGGGAGTCTTTGGCGAGGTAGACGCGGCCACCGGCGTCTGCTACCTCGCGATCCCACTCCTGAAGCATCGGCGCCAGCCCCGAGCGCACGGGAATGTCCACGGCCAGTGTCCACCCAGCCATCGGAAAGGACAGCAAGCCTGGATTCCCGGGTCCGAACCGCTTCAAGACGGCCAGGAACGTCACGGCGGGGTCGGCCGACACCCGCTCGAGCAGCGCGGCCAGGCGTCCGGACTCGGGGTCAGGCAGGACGAACTGATACTGCACACACCCGCGGGCGCCGTACAGCCGGCTCCAGTGATCCACCCCATCGAGGGGGTAGAAGAACGGGGCGATCGGCTGCACCTCACCGACCCGATGCCGCGGTGCCTTGCGAAACCACAGCTCGTTGAACGCCCGCACGGTCGCCCGAGACACCACTCCCGGCGGCATCAGTGCTGGCGCAGCGAGGCGTGGTTGCCCGGGCGAGGGCCGGGGCTCATCACGCAACCGGCCGCTCAGATCGGCATGCGTGGCGTGCTCGCCGAGACTGAGGACCGAGCGGCCGAGCGATCGCCCCTTGGCCATGGTGTCGATCCAGGCCACGGAGTACGTCGCTGTGCGGTCGGCTGCTTGGATCCGGTCCATCACCGCATCCAGGTCGGCCAGGCGCTCGGTGTCCACCCGCATGTAGCCCGACTCGACCGGCACCAGCTCCAGCACGACCGAGGTGATCACGCCGGTAAGGCCGAGGCCACCTACGGTGGCCCAGAACAGCTCCTCCTCCTGGGCTGGCGAGATCGTCCGCAGCGTGCCGTCGGCGGTCACCAGGTCGAGCTCCACGACGTGGTTGCCGAGGCTGCCGACCCGATGATGGTTCTTGCCGTGCACATCGCACGCCACGGCTCCCCCGATCGTCACGAACCGGGTGCCCGGAGTGACCGGCACGAAGTAGCCCAGCGGCAACAGCGTGCGCAGCACGTCATGCAGGCTGGTCCCCGCACCGATTCGGACAGCTCTCCGGTCATGGTCGACTTCGATTCCGTCGGGCTCGGTGACCAACACGTCCCCACCAGCGTTCTGGGCCACGTCACCGTAGGACCGACCTAGGCCGCGGGCGATCACCCCGCGCGCGCCAGCGGCCGAGACCGCCGTAGGTATCTGGTCAGCCGACAGACGGCTCACGTGCGCTGCGGTCGGCGCCGTCCGACCCCAGCCGGTCAGCAGCTCCCGATCAGACACCCAGCACCCCCAGGGCGACCACGGCCAGCCAGCACACGCCCACGATCTGGAGGACTCGATCACCCCACACGATGTCTTCTGGCTCTGCCGCGGTGCCCGCATCGATGTCCACCGCGTATCTCAGCATGCCGAGGAGGAACGGCGCGATCGAGATGGTGTGCCACGGGATCGATGTTGCGCCGCCGACCTCGAAGGCCCACAGGCTGTAGGACATCACGGTCGCTGCTGCCGCCATGCTCCAGACGAACCGGAGATAGGTGGGGCTGTAGGTGACCAGGGAGCGTCGGGTGCCGGTGTCCGACCCGAGCGTGTGCAGCTCGGAGTATCGCTTCCCGCTCACGATGAAGAGCGACCCGAACCCTGCCACGAGGAGAAGCCACTGGGAGATCAGCAGACTCGCGGCCAGGCCCCCCGCAATGGCGCGCAGCAGGAAGCCGAACGACACCACGGCGATATCGAAGACCGGCTGGTGCTTGAGCCAGAGTGCGTACGCCAGGTTGATCACCAGATAGCTGACCAGGACCGCGGTCAGTGACCAGGTGGCCAGCAGGCTCACCGCCAGCGCGGACACTGCCAACACCGCGCCGGCTGCCAACCCCTGCTTCCGGGAGAGCTCACCGGAGGCCAGCGGACGACTCCGTTTCGTGGGGTGCAGCCGATCCGACTCCGCGTCGACGCAGTCGTTGACGAAGTACACCGCGGCTGACGCTAGGCAGAACGCCACGAACGCGACCGCTGTGCTCCGCACCACCTGAGGGTCGGTCAACGCTCCGGCTGCGAAGGGGGCTGCAAGAACCAAGAGGTTCTTGACCCACTGCCGGGGTCGCATGGTGCGCACCAGCGCCCGCGTCGTCGTCATCGCGCCACGATTGTAGGAGGTTTGGCTGGGACCGCTCACCTAGATGAGTCATCTAGGCTCTGCGCGTGACAACGCCCACGACCGGTCGCTACCGCTCGCTCCTGCGCAGCGGTGCGGGCATTGCGGCGGCAATGGGCGTCATGAACGTCGCTACCTACGGCTTCCAGATGCTGGCTGCCTATCGTCTCGGACCGCGGGCGTACGGCGCGTTCGCGCCGCTGATGGCGGCCTTGTTGGTGATCTCGGTCCTCCAGCTCGGCCTGCAGGCAACGGCTGCGCGGCGGATCTCGGCCGATCCGGATCACGTGCACGAGATCGAACGCACCATCCTGGGCGTGACCTATCGGGGTGCCCTGGTGCTCGGCGTCCTGCTGGTGGCACTGACACCCGTGATCAACGTCGTGTTGCGGCTCGACAGTTGGGGGGCCGCCGCCCTGGTGGGCGTGGCTGCCGCTCCCATCACTGTGATGGGTGGCCAGGCCGGCATCTTGCAGGGCGAGCGGCGTTGGACCGAGCTCTCCTTGGTCTACATCGCTGCCGGCGTGCCACGGTTCCTGATCGGGGTCGTCACCCTTGCCTTCTGGCCCACCGAGACCGGCGCGATGCTGGCCGTTGCCATCGCCGCTCTGGTGCCGGTGGCGATCGGCTGGCGGGCCCTGCGTCACCGGGTGCCTGACTCATCGAGCGGCGACCACGCCGCACGGCGGATCCTGGTCGAGACGATCCAGAACGTCAGCGCCCTGTTCGCCTTCTTCGCGCTCTCCAACATCGATGTGATCGTGGCCCGACGCGTGCTCGACCCGCACGACGCCGGGCTCTACGCCGCCGGACTGATCTTGACCAAGGCGGTCCTCTTCCTGCCCCAGTTCGTCGTGGTGATCGCCTTCCCCGATCTGGCGAACACCGAAGATCGGCGCAGCACCCTGCTGCGCAGCCTCGCGGTCGTGGCCGTCCTCGGCCTCCTCGCGATGCTGGGTGCGCTGGTCCTGCCTGGTCTCGCGCTCACCTTCGTCGGCGGCAGGCAGTACGCCGACATCGCTGGTCACCTGTGGATGTTCGCCGTGCTGGGCACCGTGCTCTCACTGCTGCAGCTGCTGGTCTATGCCGTGATCGCGCGGCGTGGACGCCGCTCGGTCTATGCCATCTGGGCAGCCTTGGTCGCGCTCACCCTGCTCGGCCTCGTCGTCGTGGACACCATCGGCGAGCTGCTGGTGGTGGTGCTCACCGTCGACGCCACCGTGCTGGTCCTGCTCCTCGGGGTGAGCCTCACCCTGGTCGACCGGCGAGACCGGGACAGCGTCGCGTCCTCC
>JBDHZT010000056.1:0-23884 GCA_039811985.1 Nocardioidaceae bacterium
TACCGGGTCCTCAGCCACCACAGCACCGCGGGAGACGAGCACCAGGCCCCACAAGGGCGCGGGAGACGGGCCCCGGGCTGGGTCGAGGTGTCGCGGTTTGGGCCCAAGCCGCAACCCGGGACGAAGCGGGATGCAGTTTGCGGCCAATCGAGGTGCCGTTTCGGAACAACCGACGTGTTCTCGCGTGACCTGTGCTCAAGACCCCGCCGATTGGGCGCAGACGACATCGAGAACGCCCTGCGGCGTGTCGTTTGTGCCCAATCGACGATCCTTTCCCGGCCCGGGGCTCGAAGCTCTGGTCACAGCAGTCACACGAGCCGCTGCTCCCACCGACGACCAGCAACCCGGCCGACAACCCGGACTGCCGGCCCACCTCTCGCGTCGTTGCCCTGTCGGCCGCAACTTCAGACCCATCAGCGACCCGGGCGACGACCCCGGACCGCCGACCCACCTCTCCCGTCGCTGCCCTGTCGGCCGCAACCGCCGCCGACCAGCAACCCAGACAGCCAGCCGAGACCCAAACGGCGCCTCCCCGATCAGCACGCCGCCCCAGCCGCGGGGACACCCCCTGATGCCCTCAGGAGCAGACCGGACCTGGCGGCCGTACCCGGCAGGTCGCAGACCGACGTACCCTCGACCACATGTGTCGCAACATCCGCACGCTCCATAACTTCGAGCCTCCGGCGACCCGGGACGAGGTTGGCGCCGCCGCCTTGCAGTACGTCCGCAAGGTGAGCGGGTCGACCCACCCCTCGCACGCCAACCAGGCAGCCTTCGACGCCGCCGTGGCGAAGGTCGCTCAGGCGACCCAAGAGCTCCTCGACGCCTTGGTGACGACCGCGCCCGCCAAGGACCGCGAGGTCGAGGCGGCCAAGGCGCGAGCGCGGGCCCAGGCGCGCTATGCCCGTTGACCAACCGACAGTCGTCGATCTACTCACGCGCCATGACGAGCAGGACGCGTACGCCGCGGCGCTGGGCCTGCTAGCCGGGCGCCCGCTGGTCGCGCTCACCGGTGCGGGCCTTTCAACCGACTCGGGGATACCCGACTATCGCGGCCCCGGCCGCCAAGTCCGGACCCCGATGACCTATCAGGAGTTCTGCTCCGGACCGGCCGCCCAGCAGCGCTACTGGGCGCGGGCGTTCGTGGGCTGGGCGACCATGGGCGGCGCCGAGCCGAACGACGGCCATCGCGCCCTGACCAGCATCGCGCCCCACCTGCTCATCACCCAGAACGTCGACGGTCTCCACGAGCGCGCGGGCAGTGCGCCGCTGGTGGCGCTGCACGGTCGGATCGCCGACGTGATCTGCCTCGGCTGTCGCCAGGTCACCGCCCGGGAGACCCTGCAGGCCAGGCTGGCGGCGCTCAACCCTGGCTTCCTCGAGCAGGCCGGCCGCGTGCAGATCCGACCCGACGGCGACGTCGAGCTGGATCGGACCGAGGACTTCGTCGTGGCGTCGTGCGAGGCGTGCGGCGGAGCGCTGAAGCCGGACGTGGTGTTCTTCGGGGAGAACGTGCCGGCGGAGCGGGTGGCGACCTGCTACGACGCGGTCGACCACCTCGCCGAGGTCGGCGGCGCGCTGCTGGTCGTGGGCTCCTCACTCACCGTGATGAGCGGCCTGCGGTTCGTCCGGCGCGCCGCCAAGGCCGGTACGCCGATCGTGATCGCCAACCGTGGTCCCACTCGAGGCGACGAACTGGCCATAGCCCGGCTCGAGACGGGCTCCAGCGAGTTCCTCACCGCCCTGGCGGCAGGGCGCTACCGGACCGCCTGACGGCTCCCGCCAGCGCCAGCCGAACGATGTGTCAGCTGGAGACTCGGCCGAAGATGTGGTCGGCCGCGTCGAAGTCGATCTCGGCAGACTCACCGCCGGAGCCGATCAGGATCCCGTCCTCGGTAGCCTGCACCGACACGGCACGGTCGGGCAGCGCGCCGACCCGCTGCAGCGTCGCCATCAGCCGCTCGTCCTTCTGCAGCTCCTCGGCGATCCGCCGGACGAGCACCAGCGACTTCTCCGCACTGGCGAGCGTCGAGACCGACTCCACCCCGTCGAGGAACTCCTCGCTCGGGGCGTTGCCCAACTCGTCGAGACCGGGGATCGGGTTGCCGTAGGGAGACTCGGTCGGATTGTCCAGCAGATCCAGCAACCGCTTCTCCACCGCCTCGGACATCACGTGCTCCCACCGGCACGCCTCCGCATGGACCTGCTCCCACTCCAGGCCGATGACGTCCACCAGCAGCCGCTCGGCGAGGCGGTGCTTGCGCATCACCCGCACCGCAAGCTGGTGGCCCTCCTTGGTGAGCTCGAGGTGACGATCGCCCTGCACCTCCACCAGTCCGTCGCGCTCCATCCTGGCCACGGTCTGGGAGACGGTGGGCCCGGACTGGTGCAGACGCTCGGCGATGCGTGCCCGCAAGGGCACGATGCCCTCCTCCTCCAATTCGTAAATCGTGCGGAGATACATCTCGGTGGTGTCGATGAGGTCGCTCACCCGGCCATTGTTACCTATCCGCGCAGCGGTGGCACGACGCTGATTGCCTGCTGGCGGTTGTCCAGCGCGGGATGCCCGCTGCAAGGCGGACCCGCTGATGGGAGAGGATGCGGCGGTGACCACGCTGACCATCCCGTTCCGCTTCCGCGGTCCGGCGTCGTCAGGCAACGGCGGCTGGACCGCTGGCGCGATGGCGACGCTGCTCGACCCGGTTGGGCCTGTCGAGGTGACCCTGCGGATCCCTCCTCCTCTCGACGTGCCGATGCCGGTGGTCGAGACCGACGGCGTGCTGGTCGCCACCCACGACGGCGTCACGGTGGCCGAGGCACGGACCGCGCTCGCCGAACCGACGCCCCCCGATCCGGTGGATCCGGCCACCGCGACGACCGCCGAGGCGTCGTACGCCGGTTTGCGCAGGCATCCTTTCCCCACCTGCTTCTCGTGCGGAACCGGCCGCGAGCGCGGGGACGGTCTGCGGATCTTCCCGGGCCCGATTGGAGCCGATCACCAGGTGGTTGCCGCGACCTGGGTCCCGGATCCGAGCGTCGCGGAGGAGCCCGACCAGCTGCGGGCCACCACGGCGGTCACCTGGGCGGCGCTCGACTGCGTCGGGGCGTGGTCCAGCGACCTCGACAATCGACCGATGGTGCTCGGCCAGATGACCGCGGTCGTGCACGACGGGCCGCGGATCGGTGAGCGCCACGTCGTGGTCGGCGAGGGCATCGAGGTCGCCGGCCGGAAGACCCGCACCTCGAGCGCCCTCTACGACGCGGACGGCCGCCTGCTGGCAGCCGCGGCACATGTGTGGATCACCATCGACCCGGAGGTGTTCGGATGACCGGACCGGAGCAGCACCAGGCAGCGCCAGGCGACGCGCCAGGGTTCGACCAGGAGAAGGTGGCCGGGAGCCCGTGGTGGCGCGACGCCGTCTTCTACCAGATCTATGTGCGCAGCTTCGCCGACGCTGACGGAGACGGCCTCGGCGACCTGCCCGGGATCGTCTCGCGGCTCCCCTACCTGCGCGAGCTCGGGACGGACGCTGTGTGGCTCACCCCGTTCTACCCCTCACCGCAGCACGACGCGGGGTACGACGTCGCGGACTTCTGCGCGGTCGATCCGCGGTTCGGTACCCTCGCCGACTTCGACACGCTGGTCGACGCTGCCCACGGGCTGGGGCTCCGGGTGGTGGTCGACATCGTGCCCAACCACACCTCTTGGGCGCACGCCTGGTTCCGTGCTGCGCTGGAGGCCGCGCCGGGGAGCGCCGAGCGCGCGAGATACATCTTCCGCGAGGGCCGCGGCCCGGGCGGGGACGAGCCGCCCAACAACTGGCAGTCGGTCTTCGGCGGTCCCGCGTGGACCCGGGCCACCGGGGCCGACGGCACCCCTGGTGAGTGGTACCTGCACCTGTTCGACCAGTCCCAGCCCGACCTCAACTGGCGCAACCCCGAGGTCGGTGACATGTTCGAGTCGGTGCTCCGCTTCTGGCTCGACCGTGGCGTGGACGGCTTCCGCATCGACGTCGCCCACTCTCTGTTCAAGGAGGAGTCGCTCCGCGACCAGGTCCGCACTCATGAGGTCGTCGCCGGGCAGACCCTCGACGAGGACGGCGGCATGGTCACCCCGCACGAGGACGACGAGCCGATGTGGGATCAGCCCGAGGTGCACGACGTGTACCGGCGCTGGCACCGCGTGCTCGCGGAGTATCCCGGTGATCGGATGTCGGTCGCCGAGGCCTGGACCAAGACGCCGGAGTCGATGGCCCGCTTCGTCCGCCCCGACGAGCTGAGCCAGTCCTTCAACTTCGCCTGGCTGGCGGCCCCGTGGTCGGCAACGGCGTTCGCCCGTGTCATCGAGTCGACCGTCGCCGCACTTGAGCCGGTCGGTGCGAGCGCGACGTGGGTGCTGGAGAACCACGATGTGATCCGGGTCGTGACGCGGTACGGCGGTGGCGAGGTCGGGCTGGCTCGGGCCCGCGCCGCCGCGCTGGCGATGTTGGCCCTGCCGGGGTCGGCCTACCTCTATCAGGGCCAGGAGCTCGGCCTCGCCCAGGTCGACGTACCCCCCGCTGCTAGGCAGGACCCGATGTGGTTCCGCACCGGTGAGGTCGGCCGGGACGGCTGTCGGGTGCCCGTGCCGTGGAGCGGTGTCGAGCCGCCGTTCGGCTTCGGACCGGGCGAGGGGCAGCCGTGGCTGCCCCAGCCAGAGGACTGGGCCGCCCTGACCGTCGAGGCCGAGTCAGCGGACTCCGACTCCACGCTGAGCTTCTTCCGGCGGGCGCTCGAGCTGCGTCGCAAGGTGGCGCTGGCCTCCGGCGACGAGGTCCTGGTCCATCCCGTCGTCGACGGCGTCCTCCGCTTCGACCGGGCCGAGCTGCGCGTTGTCGTCAACTGCAGCCAGGCCTCCGTCGACTTGCCCCCTGGCGAGATCCTGCTCGCCAGCGGACCCCTCACCGACGACCAACTCCCGCCCGACACGTCGGTGTGGGTGCGCTGAGTCGTCGCTGCTTTCACAAGGTATGTAGCGAAGACTGCACATACCTCGGCGAATTCAGCGAGGTATGCGGAGCGATCCCTACATACCTTGTGAAAGCGTCAGCCAGCCGCGCGAGCGTCAGCCCAGCTCCGCGAAGAGCGCCTGGTTGAGCGAGAAGGCGACCCGGACCTCCTCGACCACGGTCGCGCGCTCAGCCGCAGTGAGCGGAAGGGCGTCGAGGCGGGCGCGGTAGGCGTCCTTGTAGGGCTTGGGCTTCGGGATGGCCGGGAAGTTGTAGAAGGCCACGCCGTCCCCAGCGAGGTCGAACTGACGGGTGAGCACCCGCCCGACCACCTGGCCACCGGAGAGGTCGCCGAGGTAGCGCGTGTAGTGGTGGGCGACATAGCCCCCGCCGGCAGCCAGGTCGACGCTTGCGCGCACCCGCGCCCCGTAGGCGGCTGCCGCCGGCGAGTCCACCGCCCGAGCGCCGCCGGGCGACCAGTAGTCGAGGTCGGCGTCGATGGCGGCGAGCCGATCCAGGGCCGGGTCGAGGACCGCGGCGACAGCCGGCAGATCCCGGTGCGCCTGCCCGACCGACTCCAAGGCGGCGTACACCTCGCGCAGCCGGAGCAGGTAGGCCGCATAGCCCTCGACTCCGACCTCTCCGGCCACCAGCCGGGCCATGAACGGGGAGTCCTCGGCGGCCTGGTGCTCCAGCCTCGATCCCTCCCGGAGGGCGGTCGACAGCGGCTGGTCGAGCAGCAGCGGCCCAGCCTGGTCAGAGACGGTCATGGCATTGCTCCCGGTGGTGTGGACGAGGCTTCACGGTTGGCCTCCATCTTATCGACGGATTGTCAGCATCATACTGACGAATCGTCACTATGTGGACCCCGCTGACCAAGGTACACCTAAATAAGGTTAGCCTTACCTGAAGTTCCCCCATCAGAAGGTCTCCCCGTGTCCCAGCACGCTCGTGCCGTGCGGCTGCTCTCCGCCGGCCTGCTTGCGCTTGCCTTGAGCGCGTGCGGTCTCGGCTCTGCCCAGGAGGCGAGCAGTTCCGACGGCCGAAGCGGTGCGGCCGGCGCGGCCCCCGATCTCGCGTCTGCGACCCCGCTGGCGGACCCGCGGGACTGGTCCGGCCCATCGACCGCGGTCATCGAGGACCCAGAGGTGCGCCCGGTCGCCGACGACCCGAGCCCGCATCTCCCGGTCACCGTCACCGATGCCCAGGGCACCAAGGTCACCATCACGGACACCAGCAGGATCCTGGCTCTCGACATCTACGGCACCCTGTCGCGCACGGTGTTCGAGCTCGGCCTCGGTGATCGCGTGGTCGGCCGGGACATCTCCACCCAGTTCGCCGAGGCGAAGGGCCTCCCGCTGGTCACCCGCGGCGGCCACGACCTGAACGCCGAGGCGATCTTGGCGCTCGACCCGACGGTGATCCTGACCGATACCTCCCTCGGTCCGTGGGACGTCGTGTTGCAGATGCGCGACGCCGGCATCCCCGTCGTCGTGCTCGACTCGCACCGCGGGCTGGACAACGTCGGCTCCCTGACCCGGTCCGTCGCCGAAGCGCTCGGCGTTCCTCAGGCCGGCCGCAAGCTCGCCCAGCGCACCGAGACCGAGGTCGACCGCGTTCGACAGCAGATCGACAAGGTCACACCCCGGGCACTGGCCGACAAGCTCCGCACGGTCTTCCTCTACGTCCGCGGCAAGAGCGGCATCTACTACATGTTCGGCGAGGGCTCGGGCGCGGACTCGCTGATCAACGCCCTCGGCGCCTACGACGTCGCCGACGAGATCGACTGGTCGGGCATGCGTCCGGTCACCGACGAGGGCATCATCGCCGCGCAACCCGATGTCGTGCTGATGATGACGGACGGGTTGGAGTCCGCGGGCGGCGTGGACGGTCTGCTCGAGCGACTGCCCGCGCTCGCCCAGACACCGGCTGGAGAGAATCACCGCTTCGTCGACATGAGCGACAGCGAGATCCTCGGCTACGGCCCGCTGACCGCCCAGGTGCTCAATGCGCTGGCCGTGGCGATCTACGCTCCCGAGGCTGTCTCATGACCGCTGTCGCTAGCCAGGCGCTGCCGGTAGGCACCACCCGGGGTCGGGTAGGCGCCGCCGTCCTGCTCAGTGGCCTGACCATCGGGCTGCTGGTCGCGGTCGTGATCTCGGCCGGGCACGGCCAACTCGCCATCCCACCGGTCGAGGTGCTCGGCTCGGTGCTGCACCGACTCGGCCTCGACGTCGGGCCGCTGCCCACCCACCCGCAGGGTGACAACACGCTCTGGGAGGTGCGCTTCCCCCGGGTCACCATGGGCGCACTGGTGGGGGCATCCCTGGCCACCGCGGGCGCGCTGATGCAGGGCATCTTCGGCAACCCGCTCGCCGAGCCCGGCGTGGTCGGCGTCTCCTCCGGGGCCGCGGTCGCCGCCGGCGCGGTCATCGTCTTCGACGTCGCGTTCGTCGGCACCTGGACGGCACCGGTGGCCGCCTTCGTCGGCGGGTTGGCCACCACGCTGCTGGTCTATGTGCTCTCCCGTGATGCCGGCCGCACGGAGGTCGTCACCCTGGTGCTGACCGGAGTCGCCCTCAACGCGATGACCAGTGCCGGACTCGCGTTCTTGATGTTCCTCGGCGACACCCAGGCGCGCGAGGAGATCGTCTTCTGGACGCTCGGCAGCCTCAACGGGTCGCGCTGGGAGTACGTCGCCGTGGTTGCGCCGCTCGCCTTCGGCGGCATCTTGTTCGCCGGCCTGCTCGCCCGCAAGCTCGACCTGCTGGCTCTCGGGGACCGCGCTGCTCGACACGTGGGCGTCGACGTGGAGCGGCTCAGGCTGACCGCCATCGTGCTGGTCGCCGTGCTCACCGCCGCGGCAGTCTCGTTCTGCGGCGTGATCGCCTTCGTCGGCTTGGTGGTGCCGCACCTGATCCGGATGGTCGCCGGACCAGGGCACCGACTGCTGGTGCCGGCGAGCGCCCTGGGCGGCGCCCTGCTGGTCGTGCTGGCCGACCTCTGGGCGCGCACCGCGGTCGCGTACGCCGACCTGCCGATCGGCATGCTCACCTCCCTGGTGGGTGGACCGTTCTTCTTCTGGCTGCTGCGGCGCGCCCGCCGTACGGCTGGAGGCTGGGCATGAGCGCGCCGCGCCCTCCCGGATCGGGCGCCCACCTGGTGGCCCGGTCGGTAGGCGTCCAGATCGACGGTGCGGAGATCCTCGGCGGCGTCGATCTCGAGGTCCGCGCCGGCGAGGTGGTCGCACTGGTCGGACCCAACGGCGCCGGCAAGTCGACGCTGCTGTCCGCGCTGGCCGGCGACGTGGTGCCGACCACCGGCACGGTCGAGCTCGACGGCCGGCCGGTGCGCGACTGGGCGGTGCGTGCGTTGGCGCGCGAGCGCGCGGTCCTGCTCCAGAAGCAGGGTCTCGCCTTCGGCTTCCGCGTCGAGGACGTGGTCCGGATGGGGCGCGCCCCGTGGCACCGCACTCCTCGGCAGGAGGCCGATGACGAGGTCGTCACCGCTGCCCTGCTGCGCGCCGACATCGCGACGCTGGCCGAACGTCTCTTCCCGACCCTGTCCGGCGGCGAGCAGGCACGGGCGTCGTTCGCCCGGATCCTCGCCCAGGAGACGCCAGTCCTGCTCCTGGACGAGCCCACCGCAGCCCTGGACATCCGCCACCAGGAGGCACTCCTCACCGCGTGCCGCGACCTGGCCGACACCGGCTGTGCCGTCGTGGTCGTGCTGCACGACCTGACCCTCGCGGCGGCGTACGCCCACCGGGTCTGTCTGCTCGCCTCGGGTCGAGTGCGCGCCGACGGGCCGCCGGCGACAGTGCTGACCGCAACCCTGCTGAGCGATGTCTACGAACATCCGGTGGAGGTCCTCGACCATCCCAACGGGCCCGTAGTCGTGCCGGTCCGGCACGGCCATCTGTCCGCGGCCCGCCGCTCGCTCCAGGCCGAGGAGGTCTCGTGATTCCCCGTACGATTCCCCGGGCGATGCTCGTCCTTGCCCTGCTCGCAGGCACCGTGGTGAGCGCCATCGGAGTGGGCAGCCCAGCGCAGGCCGCCTCACGGGTCAGCGTGGCGGGCACGGTCAGCGCGACCTCCGCGACCCAGCTGCGGGTGAGCGGGAGCGGCTTCCAGTCGATCAAGAACGGCCACGGCGGGATCTACGTGCTGTTCGGCACGGTCCGAGGAGGCTGGAAGCCCAGCCAAGGCGGTGCCGTCGGTCGCGACTACTTCTACGTCCCCGACAGCGAGACGCGGAACAACCAGGGCTACCAGAAGTACGTCGCCTTCCCCGGCTCGGACACCGCCAGCTCGGCCAACGGAGGCGTGATGTCCAGTGCGGGCGGCTGGTCGACCACCCTCAACGTCCCGGGGCCGACCTTCCGGGCCTACGACCGCAACGGGAACATCAAGACCATCGACTGTCGCAAGGTCACCTGCGGGGTCATCACCATCGGCGCGCACGGGGTGGTCAACTCTCGCAACGAGACCTTCACTCCCGTCTCGGTGTCGTCAGCCGGGTCGACGCCCTCATCGACGCCATCGAGCTCGACCGGGACCGAGTCGGACCCGTCCGGGTCCAGTGCGGCCGATCCGGACTCCTCGGCCAGCCCCTCGGGAAGGCCGAAGCTCGACGTCGATCGAGCGTCGGCGGTCGCCGGCCGCATGCTGGCGTTCTCCGGCTCGGGCCTGCCTGCTCGCAGTCAGGTCTCGGCCGTCCTCGATGACGGCATCACCGCGGCTGGACCGTTCCTGGTCGGCGACGACGGGCGACTGACCGGGGTGATCTCGTTGCCGGTGGACCTCGATCGAGGCACCCACGAGCTGCGGCTCTACGGCATCGAGAAGCCGCCGTCGGTCCGATTCGCTGTCGCCGCCTCCGAAGAGGCGGGCGCCGGCACGTCAGCCTCCACCGCTGTCGTCCCCGCCAACGCGGAGACCACCACGAGCGATCGCGCCGCGATCCTCTTCGCGGTCGGCGCCGGCCTGGTCCTCGCGCTCGCCTTGGCGCGACTGCTGCTCCTGCGGCGTCGGAGGCCCAGCGATGCGAGCTGATCCCCGCCGCCACCTGCGGCATGCGCTGGCAGCCCTGGCCGGAGCCACCGCACTCGTCGTCGGTGGTGCACTGACCGTCTCGGTCGAGGCGGCCGATCCCACCCCCGCCGCTGCGGATGACCCCACCAGCAGCACAGCCGGTGCCAGTACCCCGACCGCCGCAGAGCCGACCCCGCCCCCCGACAGCTCTGCTCCCACCAGCCCGACGTCCTCATCGACCGAAGAGCCGAGCGACCCGACCGACTCACCCAGTCCGACCTCCTCCCCCTCGACCGAGCCCAGCACCGGGCCCAGCACTGGTCCGACCACTGGTCCCACCGAGGTGGACGATGCTGTGCTGCGGTGGGGGATCAACAACGAGTCGAACAATCGCGCGTTCGCTCCCAACACCTTCAACTTCTTCTCCGCGGGCAAGATCCCGGATCCCGGCCAGGGCGGCACCACCATCAAGCGGTCCGACTGGCACGCCCAATCCGGCCAGGTGGAGATCCAGAAGTGGAACGGGTCCACTTGGCGCCGGGCGACCTGGAGCGGGCTGAGCACCGACAGCACCGGAGCTCCGTTGGGCGCACCCACCGCCGGCACGTTCAGCAACCACCAGTTCGTCTTCTCCGGCGGAGTCGGGACCGTCGACCCGACCGCCGGCACGGCCCACGTGACCTGGGACGGCGACGTCACGGTCCTCTACTACTCCGGCATGTCCTTCTTCTACATCACCGACCCGGTCCTCGACGTCGCCGACGGACACGGCCAACTGACCGGCACCGTCAGCGGCTTCGCCTCTTCGGTGGAGGACACCAGTGTCTGGGCCCCGGTCCCGCCGGCGACCGTCGTGCTCGCTGATCTACCGAAGGTGGACCTCAGCGACGATGCCGGGCTCTCCGCGGACCCCGCCTACCTCGGGGTGAGGATCAGCGGTCTCCCCCAGGTGACCACTGGCGCCTCGTGGGGTGCTTTCCCGAAGACCTTCGTCGCCTTCATGGACAAGCTGGGCACGGCCGCGTTCTGGTTCTCCAGCGGCGCTTCGACCGATGCCTTCAAGGTGCCGCTGCCGATCACGGTGGGCTGGGACGGCTCACCCAGCGAGCCGCCCCCCTCCCCCGTGCCGACCACGCCGCCGATCGAGCAGCCCACGCCTCCCACCGCTCAGCAGCCACCGCCCCCGGGAGCAGCAGCACCATCTGGGGACGCACCCGCCCCGGCGGAGCAACCCGCGGCCGCTGCGCCGGCCCTCGCCCTCCCGGGGCGCTTGGACACCTCCGCCGTCGTCGCGCCAGCGGTCGCCCCGGTCGCCAGCGCGACCCAGACCCATCCGGGCTGGTGGATCGGGGGCGGATTCCTGCTCTCGGCCGCCGCCCTCCTCCTGGTGCCCGGAGCCTCTCGGGCACGCAGCACCGCATGACACCCGAGCACCACCACCAAGAAAGGAACCCAGCATGTCCACACTGACCGACGGCTCACGCCGCGTCGCGATCCGGAGCCTCTCCGGGATCGTGGCCGCGGCGGTGGTCGCCACCGGAGTGGCTTTCACCCCGGCCGCACCCGCCTCAGCGGCGCCGGCAGCGGGCGAACTGAAGTGGAAGATCTCCCAGCAGTTCGTCAACTCGTTGCCGGTGCACACCTTCACCGACGGCGCCAGCCAGGACGCCGACGGGATCGTCACCTTCCCCAACGGTGCCGGCTCCTACAACACCGACAGCGGCGCCGCGACGGTGTCCTACGCCGGCTCCGTCACCGGCACGTTCGTGAACGCCGGCACGGAGTACTACCACGTCACCATCGCCGACCCGACGGTGACCGTCGATGCCGGCGGCGCCGGGGAGGTCAGTGCCGTCGTGTCGGCCGCGAACATCGCGTTCGGGCCGAACGCCGCCGCCAGCACCGACCCCGCACGGGTCGTGGTCACGACCTTCGCCGATGGATCGTTCTCCAGCGATGCAGGCTCTCGCAGCCTGGCCGCCACGCCCGACTGGGCCGGCGTCCTTCCGGCCAACAGCGAGACCGCCACCGGGCTGGGCATCGCAGCGGATCGACCCGTGGAGGGTCAGGCCTTCGCGCCAGCGTTCCTCGCTCAGGTCACCGCGGGAGTCCGGGCACACTTCTACGCCAGCGGTGCTGGCAGTGACGCCAACAAGGCCCCGGCCCCGTTCGTTGCCGCGGTGAGCCCGAGCGTCGACATCACGACCCTGTCGGTGAGCTATCGCGGCGGGGTGAACCTGAAGGTCGCCGGTGAGAACTTCTCCGGAGTCACCGAACCCGGTGACGACGGGGTGTACGTCGGCGTGGCCCCGGCCGGTGGACTACCCGACGTCTCCTCACCTGACGGCATGAATGCGTTCGCCGGCGCGAACTGGGTGCCCGCGGCCGCGATCAGCGGTGGCAAGTTCACCACCACCGTGAACCTGCCGACCAACAAGCTGGACCGGAAGACGTCGTACTCCCTCTACACCTGGCAGGCACACACCCACTCCAACCCCTCCCAGGACACCGAGACCCCGGTGAGCATCGACTGGGACAAGCTGCGCGGTCCAGCCGAGGTGAAGGCGAAGGTCACCAAGGCACCGCACCCCAACAAGAAGGGCAAGCTGAAGGCGACGGTGGCGAACCCGAACGGCAAGGTCAAGCCGACCGGCAAGGTCGAGGTGGACGTGCTTCGCAAGGGCCACGTCATCAAGCGGCTGAAGGCCAAGAAGCTCAACGCCGGCAAGGTGACCTTCACACTGCCGAAGCTGGCCACCGGGAAGGTCCAGTTCAGGGTGGTCTACCTCGGCTCGAAGGCCTTCAAGCCGGCGAACAAGACCATCTCGCACAAGGTCACTCGCAGGTAGGTCACTCGCAGGTAGGTCACTCGCAGGTAGGTCACTCGCAGGTAGGTCACCCGCAAGTAGCGCAACCCGGTCATCGTGGGCGCGGGGAGCTCGGGCTCCCCGCGCGCGGGGGTCAGCTGCGGACCACCGAGGTGGCATCCTCGACGCCCACTGCCCGGAGCACGAACGCCTGGATCTCCTGGGCGGGGAGGTGACGGGGGCCGAGGCAGGCATGGATCAAGGACACCGTGGCGTCGAGGTCGTCCACCACTAGCGCCCCGGTGTCCCGGCCCTCGGTCAGCAGGCTGCGAAGGACACCCTCCACGTCGAGGACATGGTCCCGGATGGCGATCCGGCCGGCCGGGGAGAGGGCGCCGTACAGCTGGGTCCCGAGGCCCATGTGGAACCGTTCCCCCGCCTGCAGCTGATAGCCGACATAGACCCGCAACCGCTCGACCACGTCGTCGGCTGCGGCCAGCTCGGCGCGGAGCTCGTCGAGGTAGCGGGCCGTCTCTTCGGTGGCGAAGCCGACGGCGACGGCCTCTTTGTCGTGGAAGTGGTGGTAGATCGCGGTGCGCCCGATCCCGGCCCGTTCCGCGATCTGCGCCATCGACACCGCGTCGTAGCTCCGCTCGGCGACCAGCTCAGCGAATGCCTCGAAGACGCGCCGGTGCACCAGTTCGCGGTGCTCCGCGAGGGAACCGGCAGCGATCCTGGGCACCAGCGTCCTCTCTGTCTGGCCGACGGCCGCAACAGAGCGCGGCGGTCCGTCGCCCATAGTCCCACACGGCGAACCTCCCGACCGGGCCTCGTCCGAGGTGCCACTCCGGGTTGCGCGATGAGCCGGTCCGGGTTGCTGGTCGCCCGTGGTTGCGTCCGATAGGGCAGCAACCCGGAGAGCGGTGCTCGGCTTGCGGCTGCGCTGCCGGTTGCTGGTCGTCGGTGGTCACTCCTGTCACCGTTTTCACAAGGTATGTCGAGATGCCTGCACTTACCTCGGTGAATGACGCACGGTAAGTGCAGGGATCACTACATACCTTGTGAAAGCAGCAACCCGGGTGATCCCTGGGGACCAGTCCTGCTCTTGGCCCGGGGATGGGGGGGCGGCGTCGATTGGCCCGAAACGGCAGTCCTCGCCTCGGCTGCTGGTGTGTACGAACGGCATATGTGACCTACGCACCAGTAGCCGGGCTCACGGCGTTGTCGGGTGCGTCGATTGGGCCGAAACTGCATCCCGCTCGCCGTTTCGTTGCCGTTCGGGCCCAAACCGCAACACCGCGACCGCCGGTGCCCGTCTCCCGCGCCGTTGTGGGTCCGGTGACCCATCTGCTGCGGGTCTGTGGGTGCGCGGACCCGTCTGGTGCGCGGGTGTGGGGGGTGAGTGTCAGGTAGACCGGGCACTCAGCCCCCATAAGGGGCGCGGCAGACGCAAGAAGACCGCGGCAGACACCCCCGGGAGCAGGTCGGGGCAGCACCAGCGACCCGGCCGGCAACCCCGGCCGCGACGGCGCTCACCCAGCGTCGCTGCTATGTCGGCCAGCACCACCGGTGACCAGAGACCCGGAAGGCGACCCGGGACCAAAGGCGCTGTTCACCCCGTCACAGCTGCTCCACCGACGGCCCGCAACCGGAGAGGTTGCATCCGACTTCGTCAAGAGACTCGATCCGGTCGACGAACCCAGAAAGGCGTCTCAGTCCAGGGCGGCGTTGTAGCGCCCGAGCGCCGAGACGAACTCCTCCAGCTGTTCGTCGGACCAATCACCCAGCCGAGCATCGAGCCACCGGCGCCGCTCCGCCCGGACGGCCTCCAGCCGACTCACTGCATGGGGAGTCGGACCGACCAGGAAGGCACGGCCGTCGTCTGGGTCGGGGTGGCGCTCGATGAGGTCAAGACCTTCCAGATGATGGAGGTGCCGGCTGATGGCACCCTTGTCGATGGCGAACCGATCGACCAAGGTGGTCGCTCGCACCGGCCCCTGCTCGGCCACGAAGGCCAACACCAGGTACGACGCGGGTGCCAGGTCGGGATCCACACTCTGGGCCCGCTGACCGATCACCCGCTTGACCCGACGGATCAGCACGCCGACCTCGGATTCGAGCGTGGTCAGCAGATCGGCGCGGACGGCGCCGACCTTCGTCACCGGATCCGTCGCTGCGTTCATGACCGGGCACCGCCGGGCTGGTCGACGCCGAGCTCGGCGGCCACCTCCGGGTTGAGCTCGTCCGCGTGCAGGATCGTGGTCCGCAGCGGGACCTCACGGATGAACAGCACGCACACCAGCGCGGCCACCGCAAACGGCGCCGCCACCAAGAACAGGTGTCCGGTCGCTTGCCCGAAGGCGTGCTCGAAGAGTTCCCGCACCGGCCCGGGCAGCGTGGCGAGGTCGGGGATGGAGTGGCTCTCCGCGCCGTCCTCGACACTGATGCCCATCGCCGTCAGTCCCTTGGTCACCGTCTCGGCCACCTGATGACTGAGCACGGCACCGAGCGCCGAGACACCGATCGATCCACCGATCGACCGGAAGAAGGTGACCACCGAGCTCGCCGCGCCGAGATCTGCCTGCGGGGTGTTGTTCTGCACGGCGAGGACGAGGTTCTGCATCGTCGCGCCGAGTCCGAGCCCGAGGAGTGCCATGAAGATGCCGACGAGAGCCAGCGACGTGTGCTCGTCGATGGTCGCGAGCAGCGAGATCCCGACGATGACGAGGACCATGCCGCTCACCAGCCACGGCTTCCACCGGCCGACCTTGGTGATCATCCGGCCCGACACGATGCTGGAGACGAGCAGCCCGCCGACCATGCAGATCGACATCAATCCGGCGCGAGTCGGGGACATGCCCCGGGACAGCTGGAAGTACTGGCTCAGGTAGACCGTGGAGCCGAACATGGCGACCCCGATCAGGATCGAGGCAGCCGTGGACAGGCTGGTGGTCCGGTCACGGAAGAGCCGCATCGGGATGATCGGCTCGCGGGCGACCTTCACCTCGACGAGCACCGCGGCCGCGAGGACCAAGATCCCGGCAACGACTAGGCCGTAGCTGACACCGGAGGCCCAGGCGAACTGGTTGCCCGCCAGCGAGACCCAGACGAGCAGGATGCTCACGCCACCGACGATCAGGGTGGCACCGAGGTAGTCGATGTGCACCTCACGGCGTACGACGGGCAGGTGCAGCGTCTTCTGCAGCACCACGAAGGCGAGCAGCGCGACGGGCAGACCGACGTAGAAGCACCACCGCCAACCGACGGTGTCCACCAGCAGCCCACCGATGAGAGGTCCCGACACGGTCGCGAGCGCGAACGTCGCGCCGGTGTAGCCGTTGTAGCGGCCGCGCTCACGGGGCGAGACCATGCTCGCGATGACGACCTGGACCAGGGCGGTCAGGCCACCGACGCCGAGACCCTGCACGGCGCGAGCCGTGATCAAGACCTCCATGCTCGGCGCCGTGGCCGCGATCAAGGAGCCGACCGAGTAGATCACCAGCGCGATCTGCACGAGCAGTTTCTTGGAGAACAGGTCCGCCAGCTTGCCCCAGATCGGCGTGGTCGCCGTCATGGTGAGCAACGTCGCCACGACCACCCAGGTGTAGCCGGTCTGGCTGCCCTCGAGGTCGGCGACGATCTTCGGCAGCGCGTTGGACACCACCGTGCTCGACAGCATGGCGACGAACATCGCCAGCAGCAGCCCGGTCAGGGCCTCGAGCACCTCGCGGTGGGTCATCTGGCCATACGCCTCGTGGGGCGCCGTGGCCGAACCGGTGGGTTGGGTCTGGGTCACTGGGTCTCGCTTCACGCTCTGGATAAGGTTGCCGGGGTCAACGATATTCCCAGATCGTTGATCCCAACAACTTGTTGGCAACCCGGACATGAAGCGACCCGCGGGCGTGGTCTCGATTGAGACCACTCCGGGGGGACGTTCCCCGGATCGCCCGCGGGTCGGGTGACTGCTTTGGGATTCGCCAGCAGCGCCACGCGGCGCTGTGGCCGGTCGCTGCTAGCGGGCAGCCACCTCACGCGTCCTTGAAGATTCCATCTGTTGGACCACCTCCTTTCCCGTGTGCGACCACCGTAGGTCTCCCGGCCCCTCACATCAACCGGTTTCCTCACCGAGTCAGGCGACCTCGACGGCGGCGAACTGGGAGTCGTAGAGCCGCGCATAGGCACCGGCGGCAGCCACGAGCTCGTCATGGGTGCCCTGCTCGACGATCGCTCCGTCCTCCATCACCAAGATCAGGTCGGCGTCGCGGATCGTGGAGAGCCGGTGGGCGATGACGAACGAGGTTCGGTCGGTGCGCAGAGCCGCCATGGCGTGCTGCAGGAGCAGCTCGGTGCGGGTGTCCACCGACGAGGTCGCCTCGTCCAGGATCAACAACGCCGGCTCGGCCAGGAAGGCACGAGCGATGGTGACCAACTGGCGCTCCCCCGCCGAGAGGTTGGAGCCCTCGTCGTCGATGACCGTGTCGTAGCCGTCAGGCAGCGCATGCACGAACCGGTCCACGAAGGTCGCCCGAGCCGCCTCGAGGATCTCCTCCTCGGTCGCGCCGGGGCGGCCGTAGGCGATGTTGTCGCGGATCGTCCCGGTGAACAGCCAAGTGTCCTGCAGCACCATGCCGGTCTGGCCACGCAGCACCGAGCGCGGCAGCTCGGCGATGTCGACGCCGTCGAGGGTGATCCGTCCGGCGCTGACCTCGTAGAAGCGCATGATCAGGTTGACCAGGGTCGTCTTGCCGGCGCCGGTCGGTCCCACGATGGCGACGGTCTGGCCGGGCTGCGCCACCAGCGACAGGTCCTCGATCAGCGGACGGTCGGGGTCGTAGGAGAACGACACGTGCTCGAAGCGGACCTCACCACGCGCCTGCGGCGGAAGCGTTGCCGCGGGAGTCCGGTCGGACTCCTGCTCGCGTGCGTCAAGCAGCTCGAAGACCCGCTCGGCCGAGGCCACCCCCGACTGCAGCAGGTTCATCATCGAGGCCACCTGGGAGAGCGGCTGGCTGAACTGGCGCGCGTACTGGATGAACGCCTGGACGTCACCGAGGCTCATCGTGCCGCTGGCGACGCGCATGCCACCGAGCACGGCGATCACGACGTAGTTGAGGTTCCCGATGAACATCATGATCGGCATGATCAGTCCGGAGACGAACTGCGCGCCGAACGAGGCATGGTAGAGCTGATCGTTCTCCTCGCCGAACACCCGCTCTGCCTCGGCCTGCCGCCCGAACACCTTGACCAGGTGGTGGCCGGAGAAGGTCTCCTCGATGTGTCCGTTGAGGACACCGGTGCGCCGCCATTGGGCGACGAAGAGTCCCTGCGAGCGCTTCATCACGGCTCCGGCGACGACCATCGTGACTGGTACGACGACCAACGCGACCAGCGCGAGGGTCGGACTGATCCAGAACATCATCGCCAGCACCGCCAACACCGTCAGCAGTGAGGTGAGCAACTGGCTCATCGTCTGCTGCAGGGTCTGGCTGATGTTGTCGATGTCGTTGGTCACCCGCGAGAGGAGCTCTCCACGAGGCTGCTTGTCGAAGAAGCCCAGCGGCAGCCGGTTGATCTTGTCCTCGACGTCGGAGCGCATCGTGTAGATCGTGCTCTGCACGACGTCGTTGAGCAGGTAGCCCTGCAGCCAGCCCAGCACCGCGCCGCCGACATAGATGCCGAGGACCAGCAGGAGCACGTGCGAGACGGCGGTGAAGTCGACTCCCTGACCGACCACGACGTTCATGCCTGCGACCATGTCGGCGATCTGGTCGTGCCCCGCGTGGCGCAGCATGGCGACCACCTGCGACTGGCTCGTGCCTGTCGGGATCCCGGAGTCGGCCAGCTTGCTGCCCATCAGGCCGTCGAAGATCAGGTCGGTGGCACGTCCGAGCACCTTGGGTCCGATCGAGAACAGCACGACGGAGCAGATGGCCAACAGCACGACCAGGCTCGCCTTGACCTTCTGCGGCGCCATCCGGCGAACCAGCCGCTTGGCGGAGGGACCGAAGGTGAGCGCCTTCTGCCCGACCATGCCGCCGCCCATGCCGGGCCCCGGGCCCGCGCGCATGCCGCGGGAGTCGATCCGCTCGGTCTGCTTCAGAGTGCCGTCGGCGGGCGCGGCGTCGTTCGCGGTGTCGGTGCGCTCGCTCATGCTGCCTCCTCCGGGGTGAGCTGGGATGCGACGATCTCCTGATAGGTCGGGTTCTCGGCCAGCAGCTCCTCGTGGGAGCCGATGCCGACCACCCGGCCGGCGTCGAGCACGACGATGCGGTCGGCGTCACGGATGGTGGAGACGCGCTGGGCGACGATGACCACGGTCGCCTCGCGGGTCACCGGTCGGAGTGCGGCCCGCAGCCGCGCATCCGTCGCCAGGTCGAGGGCGGAGAACGCGTCGTCGAACAGATAGATCTCGGGGTGTCGTACGACGGCGCGCGCGATCGCGAGGCGTTGCCGCTGACCGCCGGAGAAGTTGGTGCCGCCTTGCGCGACCGGAGCGTCGAGCCCCTCGGGCAGCGCCTCGACGAACTCCCTGGCCTGGGCGATCTCGAGTGCCTGCCAGATCTCCTCGTCGGTGGCATCGGCCTTGCCGTGCTGGATGTTGCTACGCACCGTGCCGGAGAACAGGAAGGCCCGCTGCGGGACGAGCCCGATCGTCGACCACAGCAGTTCGGGCTCGAGTCTTCGGATGTCGACGCCGTCGACCCGCACCTGCCCTGCGGTGGCGTCGAAGAGTCGCGGCACGAGGTTGACCAGCGTGGTCTTGCCGGCGCCGGTGGAGCCGATCACCGCGACGGTCTCGCCGGGAGCCGCTGCGAAGGTGATGTCGTGCAGCACCGGCTCCTCGGCTCCGGGGTAGGCGAAGTCGACTCCGTCCAGCTCCAGGTGACCGTGGGCCGACAGCTCCCGGATCGGGTCGGGGTCGGGGACGACCGAGGTCTCGGTGTCGAGCACCTCCTCGATCCGGGTCGCGCTCACCGCTGCGCGGGGGATCATGATCAACATGAAGGTCGACATCATCACCGCCATCAGGATCTGCATCAGGTAGGCCAAGAAGGCGGTGAGCGCGCCGATCTCCATGTCCCCGTTGTCGACCCGGTGGCCACCGAACCACAGCACGGCCACGCTGGAGACGTTGACGACCAGCATCACCATCGGGAACATCGTGGCCATCCATCGGCCGGTGTAGACCGCGACCTCGGTGAGGTCACCGTTGGCCTGGGCGAACCGCTCGGTCTCGCGGGGCTCGCGGGTGAATGCGCGCACCACACGCACGCCGGTGATCTGCTCGCGAAGCACCCGGTTCACCTCGTCGACGCGTGGCTGCATCTTGCGGAAGCCGGGCACCATCCGGCTGACGACCAGCCCGACGCAGGCGACCAGGACCGGGATGATGACGGCCAGCAGCCAGGACAGCCCGAAGTCCTCGCGCATCGCCATGAAGGTGGCGCCGACCAGCATGATCGGTGCCGTGATCATCAGCGTGCAGGAGGTCAGCACGAGCATCTGCACTTGCTGCACGTCATTGGTGGTGCGAGTGATCAGGGACGGCGCACCGAAATGCTGGAGCTCTCGCTGGGAGAACTCGCCGACCCGATGAAACAGTCCGGATCGCACGTCGCGACCGAACGCCATCGCCATCTTGGCGCCGAAGTAGACCGCGCCGATCGAGCAGAGCACCTGGACCAGGGTGACGGCCAGCATGATGCCACCGAGCCGCCAGATCTCTCCGGTGTCGCCGCGCACGACGCCTTGGTCGATGATGTCCGCGTTCAGGCTCGGCAGGTAGAGCATCGCAATGGTCGCGACCAGCTGGAGGACGACGACTCCGGTCAGCAGGTTCCCGTAGGGGCGCAGGTGGGTGCGAAGCAGCGTGAGCAGCATCAGCTCTCCTTCCGGGCGACGCCATGGAGCACGGCCTCGGCGATCTGTTCGGGGGTCAGGCTTGCGCTTCCGGTCATGCCGGGGTGCTGGGCGCCGTACACCAGGCTGCGCAGGACCAGCGCCGCGGTGTGCGGCTCGACCCGAAGCTCGGCGGCGTGTTGTTCGAAGAGCAGGGTGAGGCGCTCGAGCAGCACTTCGTTGGCGCGCACCAGGAAGGCGGGCGGCCCGGGTTTGTGGTGCTTCGCCGCGTGCTTGACCGGGTCAGCGGCGAGCACGGCTTGGCGCAGGGCCATGAAGACGATGGCGACCCGGTTGCTGGTCTCCTGCATCCGCCGCGCGACCAGCCTCACCTTCCCGGCCAGGTCCGGCGCTCCGGCCACCAGCTCGGCGAAGGCGGCGTCTCCTCCGGGCGGGTCCAAGACGTGCTGGGCGACCGCCGCGAGCAGCTGCACCTTGTCGTCGAAGGCCCGATAGATGGTGCCCTCGGCGACGCCGGCCGCCGCGGCGATCTCTCGGGTGGTCGGGACGGTGCCATTCTCCATCACGATGGGAGCCACGGCCGCGACGATCGCCTGTCGGCGCTCCTCCGGCTTCATCGGTTTGGCTCGAGGTGACACGTTGATCCACTGTAAGTGAGTGAGCACTCACTCACAAGTGGTTTTTACTCGGCCCACGAGATTCGGTCCTGCGGTTCGGTTCAGGGCGTGAGCGACGGTGCGCTCCCCGCGGGTTTCACGGCGCCAGCCGTTCGGTCGCCCACCCGTCGAGAGTACGGCGATAGACCAACCGGTCGTGCAGCCGACCGGGTCGGCCCTGCCAGAACTCGAAGGACGCCGGCGCGACCCGGAAGCCGCCCCACCCATCCGGAGGAGGAATCGCCTCGACGTCAGCGAACCGCGCCGCGGCGGCGTCGTACGCCGCCACAAGCTCGGCGCGGTCCCGCACCGGCGTGGACTGGTGCGACGCCCAGGCACCCAACTGGGCCTGCCGGGGACGGACGGAGAAGTAGTCGGCGACCTCCTGTCGCGGCAACGGTGAGGCCGAGCCCTCGATCCGGATCTGTCGCTCCAGCGGATGCCAGGGGAACAGCAGCGCGCAGGCCGGAGTCGCGGTCAGGTCGCGGCCCTTCCGGGACTCCAAGTTGGTGAAGAACACGAAGCCGGCGGCGTCGTACCCCTTCAAGAGCACCATCCGTGCCGACGGCTGGCCAGCGGCGGAGACGGTGGCCACCACCATCGCGTTCGGCTCGGTCAGCCCGGCCGCGATCGCGTCGGCGAGCCAGCGTTGGAACATCTCGAACGGGTCAGCGGCCAGATCGGCCTCGTCCAGCCCACCTTGGGCGTACTCCCCGCGGAGCGCGGCCCAGTCCGGAGGGGCATCGTCGTGAGCCATACGGGGCACCTTAGCCCCGCAACGTCATCGCCTCCGGTCGCCCCAGCGACCGCGGAGCATGACGTCTCACGGATGGATCAGCGACCGGACCGCAGATGCGGCCACTGCGGCCCCGGGGCAGAATGAGCCGGATGGCCGTGCGATCCACGGCCGATCCTCGCGCAACCGAAGGAGTCTCATGACCGCCCCAGATCTCGCGACCACACCCAACGTCTCGAGGCCCGAAGGAGGCCTCGGATGACTGAGGTGCAGCACGGTCTGGAGGGGGTCGTCGCGTTTGCGACGGAGATCGCGGAGCCGGACAAGGAAGGCTCCGCACTGCGCTACCGCGGGGTCGACATCGAGGAGCTGGTCGGCCGGGTTCCCTTCGAGAAGGTCTGGGGCCTCCTCGTCGACGGCAGCTATGACCCCGGCCTGCCGCCGGCCGAGCCCTACAACATCGCCATCCACACCGGAGACGTGCGTGCCGATGTCCAGGCCAGTGTGGCGATGCTCGCTCCGATGCTCGGGATGGGGCAGACCTACGACATCAGCGACGAGCAGGCCCGCCTCGACCTCTCTCGGGTGGCGGTGATGGTGCTGTCGTACGCCGCCCAGGCCGCCCGTGGGCTCGGCAAGCCGGTGGTGGCTCAGCGCGTCGTCGACGAGGGCGACTCCCTGGCGGAGAAGTTCTTGATCCGCTGGCGCGGCGAGGCGGACCCCAGGCATGTCCAGGCGATCGATGCCTATTGGAGCTCGGCCGCCGAACACGGCATGAACGCCTCCACCTTCACGGCCCGAGTGATCACCTCGACCGGCGCCGATGTGGCCGCTGCGTTCTCCGGTGCCATCGGCGCGATGAGCGGGCCTCTGCACGGCGGTGCGCCGTCCCGGGTGCTGGGCATGATCCAGGAGGTCGAGCGGCGCGGAGATGCGACGTCGTACGTCAAAGAGCTGCTCGACAAGGGTGAGCGGCTGATGGGCTTCGGCCACCGGGTCTACCGGGCCGAGGACCCGCGCGCCCGGGTGCTCCGCCGGACGGCCCGCGAGCTCGGCGCACCCCGCTACGAGGTGGCCGAGGCATTGGAGAAGGCCGCTCTGGAGGAGCTGCGGGCGCGGCGTCCGGATCGAGTGCTGGAGACCAACGTCGAGTTCTGGGCCGCGATCGTGCTGGACTTCGCCCAGGTTCCCGGGAACATGTTCACCTCGATGTTCACCTGCGCCCGCGCCGCCGGTTGGTCGGCGCACATCTTGGAGCAGAAGCGCACCGGTCGGCTGATCCGGCCGTCGGCGATCTACGTAGGCCCGGAGCCGCGGCCGGCCTCGGCCATCGAAGGCTGGGACCCCGCCTGGGCAGCGAACTGACGACTTAGAGGTTCCATGGGTTGTCAACCCGGATCAAGCGTCTTGACGAGGTCGGATGAAACTCGCCGGTTGGCAGGCCATGGATGGTGCTGACCGATATCGGCAACTACGACAGATCAGCACCGCGCACGGTCCCGGGGTCGCCTTCGGGGTCGCTGGTGCTCCTCGGTCCTCGCGTGCGGGTGGCGTGTCTGCCGCGGTGTTCGTGGGTCTGCAGCGGTCTTGTGGTGGCAAAGTGGCCGGTCTACCGGGGTCCTCAGCCACCACAGCACCGCGGCAGATGGGCCGGGATGCCGTTTCGGAACAATCGATGACCACAGGCCACCAGCAACCCCGACTGGCACCTCGCGCGAACTGGACAGCCTGGGTCCACGCTTAGAACGCGCGCCAGTAGGGGCTCGTTCTTAACGATCCAGCGAGCATGCGGTTGTGCCGCCGG
>JBDHZT010000057.1:0-23866 GCA_039811985.1 Nocardioidaceae bacterium
GAGACGGACCAACGGCGCGTGGAGGAGCTCGCCGGCGGTCTGCGTACGGCGATCAACCGGCTCGCCCACGCCCTGCGGTCCCCCGCCACCAGTGACGGGATCACGCCAACCCGGCTCGCGGCACTGATGACGCTGATGAAGTATGGCCCGCTGCGTCCCGGTGACCTGGCCGCACGACTCAACATCACAGCGGCCAGCACGTCGCGCCTCATCGAAGTGCTGCTCGAGGGCGACTGGATCCGGCGGGAGCCGGACCCGGACGACCGCAGAGCCAGCCTGCTCAGTCTGAGCACGCACGGCGAAGGGGCCTTGGACAAGCTTCGCCGCGAGGGCACGGGCGAGTTGGCCGCGGGCATCAACGCGCTGCCCGTCGACCAGCGTGAGTCCCTGGCCGTCGCCCTGCCCGCGCTGGTCGCGCTCGCCGACCACTTCACATCCGCGAGGCAGCAGTGAGTCTCTCCGACATCGCGTCTCGTCAACGTATGTTGACCCGGTCGCGAGACCGACGTACCGTCAACATATGTTGACTCGATTGGAAGACGTGCGCGGTGGAGCGTGAAGCGATGGCCTTGCTGACGGCATTCATGGATGACGACGATCCGAGGGCGGCGCTGCGCGGTGGCGCCGAGCTGCGGCGGGTGGTCGAACGCCAGGAGGCGGTGCTGGTGCGACGTGCGAGGGTAGCCGGCCTGTCCTGGGCCGAGATCGCGCAGGCGCTGGGTGTCTCCAAACAGGCGGTGCACCGCAAGTACGGCGGCTCCCGCTTCTCCCGGAACTGACTGTCCCTGTTCGCGTGACCGGGCCGTATCTGGAGCAGTCTGACGTCGCTCGTGTCGTGTTCGAGGCGGGTGTCGGCTTCTTTGTCGTCGGCGAGCTCGTCCAAGCGTTCCGGTTGCGCCGGGACGCGCGCGGTGACCTCTGGCCCGAGGTGATCTTCCGGGTCGGCTTCTTCGCGGGCATCCTGATGCTGCCGGTCGGACGGTCGCTGGTCCCCGGGGCACAGATCGGCGGTGGGGCCGTCGTGTTCGCCCTCGGTGCGGTCGTCGGGTGGACCGGCCTTCTGTTGCGGTGGTGGTCGTTTGCGACACTGGGCCGCTACTTCACCACGGTGGTCAAGGTCTCGACCGACCAGCAAGTCATCGATCGCGGTCCGTATCGCGTCCTACGCCACCCGAGCTACACCGGTCTCCTGCTCGCCGTGCTCGGTTGCGGTCTGATCCTCGACAACTGGGTGGGCCTGGCCGGATCTTTCGGGCTGATCTCGGTCGTGCTCGTCTATCGGCTGCTGCGCGAGGAGCGGGCACTGACGGCCGCGCTCGGCGATGCCTATCGTGACTTCGCCGCAGATCGGGCCAGGCTCGTGCCCTGGGTCTGGTAACCCGCGCCGACTCCACGCTTCTCCCAGGCTCGCCGAGACCTACGCTTGGGCACGTGCACTTCGGTCAGACGTCCCCACCCACGCATGTGATCGCACACATCAGCGACACCCAGTTGCTTGCCGGTGGGGTCAAACAGTTCGGTCTGGTCGACACGGTCGCGCAGCTGGAGCGGGCGCTCGATCGGATCGCGCGGGTGGAGCCGCCACCGCAGGCGTTGGTGTTCACCGGCGACCTCACTGAGTCAGGCGAGCCAGAGGCCTATCGCACCCTGCGCTCGCTGGTCGAGTCGGCGAGTCAGCAGATCGGCGCCCAGGTGGTGTGGTGCATGGGCAACCACGACGAGCGGGCGGCGTACGCCCGGGAGCTCTTCGATGCCGAGCCGACCGATGAGCCACAAGACCGGGTGTACGACGTCGCGGGGCTGCGCATCGTCTCACTCGACACCTCGGTGCCCGGCTGGCATCACGGTGAGATCACCGACCGCCAACTCAGCTGGCTGGCAACCCAGCTCGCGACTCCGGCCAAGCACGGCACGATCTTGGCGCTCCATCACCCGCCGATGCCGTCGCCGCTGGTGCCCGACGTGGCGATCCTCGAGCTGCGCGACAGCGAGCGGCTCGCCGGACTGCTTCGCGGCTCGGATGTGCGCGCCATCCTGGGCGGTCACTACCACTTCACCGCACACTCGACCTTCGTCGGGATCCCGGTGTCGGTCGCGTCTGCGACCTGCTACGCGATGGACACCGCACCGCTCGACCGGCTGACCTCGGGAGTCGACGGTCATCAGGCGATCAACATGGTGCACGTGTACGACGACCGCATCGTGCACACGGTCGTCCCCCTCGCCGAAGCGCGTGAGGTCGATGGTGCCAGCCTGGACGACGCGGCGATGCTCGAAGCGCTGACGCCCGACGAACAGCTCGAGCTGTTCTCCCGCAAGGACTCGATGCGCAACCGGCCGCAGTAGTCGCCAGCGGGCCAGGCCCTTCAGGTTCTGAGGTGGAAGCGGATGTCGCCGCCCGGGGATCGTTCATGTTCGTAGCGGGGGTCGTGGATGCGTTGGTGGTGGTGTCGGCAGAGCAGGATGCCGTTGTCCAGGGTGGTGGGTCCGCCGTGGGTCCATGGTTGGAGGTGGTGGGCTTCGGTCCAGGTGCCGGGGATGGTGCAGCCTTCGGCGCGGCAGGCCCGGTCGCGTAGGAGGAGTGCTTTGCGTTGGGCGGGGGTGAACAGTCGGGTGGAGCGGCCGAGGTCGAGGATCTGGGAGTTGGTGTCGAGGATCGCGGGGATGAGGGTCGCGGTGCAGGCCAGCCGCCGCGCTTGGTCGGCGGTGATGGTCTGGCCGGTGGTCTCGTCGACGGTGCTGTCCTCACCAGGGATGTGGGCGGTGCTGAGGAGGTCGGCTGTGCCGAGGGTGCGGCGGAGTGCGTCGAGGGTGATGGTGATGATCAGCGTGGTGGCGTCGCCGGCGTGGATCGGGAGCCGGTGGGGGTCGTAGGCCTCCAGGAGGTGGCAGAAGGCCTGGCCGAGGCGGCGGGGGTAGGGGAGTCGGTCGACCGGGTCGGACCAGCCCGGGCTCGACTCGGGGTCGGATCGGTCGGGGTTGGATCGGTCGGGGTCGGATCGGTCGGGGTTGGGCTGCTCGGGCTGGGTGCCTTCGATCGTGTCGGTCTCGCCGGTTGTCTGGGTGGTGGTCTTGCGGGGGTTGGTGAAGGCCTCGAGGTAGATCGCGAGTCGGGTGGCGACCGGGTCGGGGAGTAGTCCGGTGAGCCGGGTGGTGCCGTCGCCGAGCCTGCGCAGACTCAGTCGGGTGCAGCCGATGGCGTTGGCCTCCAGCGCGGCCAGCCGGCGGGCCTCGGCGGCTTCGGCGATGTCTGGGGCGATGACATCGAGGACCCGTCGGGCGAGTCGGCCGAGCTGGCGGGGTGTGAACTCGGCGGCATAGCCGACCAGGGTGTGCTCGGCTTGGGCCCGCGTCTGGGTGGGCAGGTCGGTGGGCAGGTCGTCGAGGCGTCGGGTGATGACGTGGGCCTGGGCCACGGTGGCGCGGCCGTCGCGGAGCGCGACGGCCAGGGCGGGGTATCGACGATCCAATGCCGCAGCGAGGCGGTGGTCGGCGCGGGCGTCCTCGAACCGGATGCGGGTGTGATGGGCCGTCCAGTCGGCGATGTCGCGGCTGCCGTCGGTGGCGGCCACCTCAGCGGCGTCGGCCATGATCCGCAGCCGGAGCTCGGCCAGGCGGGCCTCGAGCCGACTGATCTCGACTAGAGCCTCGGCCTTGTCGCTGGTGGTCATGAAGACCGGGTTGACGTCGGCCACGCTCTTCAGCGCCTGCCCGATCGCGTGGGTGCCTTCCAGGATCGGATGAGCCACCGCGACCACCACCTCCACACAGACGACGACTGACGGTCGTCGCTCCTGGAGGCCCCCTACCGGGACTATCACGAAACCCTCGCGACTGGCGGCCGCACCCCCCGGCAAGAGACCGACTCCGGGTGGCAGGAACGCCTACGGCCCAGTCTAGAGATCCCTATATCCGAGCACAACCCCGAAAATAGACCCTGTGGAGATATCGCCGACGTCCCGAGACATCGCGCTGAGACTCGCCCCCGGCGGCCGATCAGCTCAGCACGTAGTCCGGCAGCCGGTCGTCGGTGGCGAACCGGTCGGTCAGTCGCATCATCGACTTGAAGAGCAGCGGATTGGCGAAGGTGAGGTCACGCAACCGGATCCGGAGCGGAGACGGGGGCGCGAGGAACGGGCCGGCGTTGCCTCGTCGGGCGATCTTGGTCAGCGGCCCCATCCGGCGGTCGTAGCCGGCGTACGCCTCGGCGTAGTTGCCGCGCGCGGCCACCAGCTCGCCGGCGAGGACATAGGCGCCGACCAGGGCCAGCCCGGTGCCGAACCCTCCGAGCGTGTTGGCGTATCCAGCGTCACCCAGCAGCGCGAAGCGGTCGCGGGTGAAGCCCGTCATCGTGGTGCGGGCCAGTCCGTCGAGGTAGAACTCCGAGGCACCGAGCGCCGCTTCCAGCATCTGCGGCACTCGCCAGCCGACATCGCGGAAGTGCGCCGCGAGGAACTCCTTCTGCGAGTCGACGTCGCGGCGGTCGTACGTTGCCTCGGGGGCCTGGAAGACGAACAGCTGAGGCGCCTTGGAGCCGCCTAGCACCGCGTAGCGGCCGGGCTCGTTGTAGCCGTAGCCGACTGCTCGACCGCCGGGCAGCTCGGTGTCCAGTCCATTGGTCGGTACGACGGCGCCCGCGACGGCGTAGAAGTAGCCCATCTGCCGCGTGTGCTCACGCTCCGGGCCAAAGGCCAGTGCCCGCACGGCGGAGTGGATGCCGTCCGCGCCGACGACGAGGTCGAACCGCTCGTCCCCCCGGTGCAGGAAGCTGACGTCCAGTCCGGTCGACGTCGAGGTGACGGAGGCGATCTCGTCACCGAAGACGAAGTCGGCGTGTGAGGCCGCGTGGGCGTGCAGGATGCGGGCCAGGTCGCCGCGCAGGATCTCTACGTCGCCACCGATGAACTCCCCTGGCATCACCGCTTTCACCCGTCCGGTGGCGTCCACCAGGCGGATGTCGGTCTTGGCGGTTTGAGCGGCCACGACGTCGTCCCAGACGCCCATCTGCTCAAGCACCCGGCGATGGGTGCGCCCCTTGAAGTCCACCGCCTGTCCGCCGGGGCGAATGCTCGGGGACCTTTCGACGACGGTCACGTCGAACCCGTTGCTGCCCAGCCACAACGCCAGAGCAGGGCCGGCGATGCTTGCGCCTGAGATGAGAACCTTCACGATCGACTCCTAATCAGCGTCTTATAGACGCAATTAAAGTAGCGTACGATGGACGCAGTTACAAGGCCGAGTGCGTAGACACGGTCATGGCTCGTCCGGCGAGGGCGGCGGAGTCAGGGGTGGCGGATGGGCGGAACGACCGGGGTCGACCAGACAGCGGGAGCCGACAGGGCTGGCTCGTCGAGCGGCGTCGCCGCCGTGCTCTGGCCGGGGGAGCCGCGCCGCAAACGAGGGCCCCGACCGAAGTTCTCCCTCGACGACGTGGTCGATGCCGCGATCGCCATCGCCGATGCCGAGGGTCTGAGCGCCGTGACCATGCAACGCGTCGCGGACGAGCTCGGTTCGGCGAAGATGGCGCTCTATCGCTACGTGCCCGGCAAGGCCGAGCTCGCTGCGCTGATGCTGGATCGGGCCCTGGGCCTGCCGCCGACCAATACGTCCGGTCGGTGGCGTCGACGGCTGCGAAGCTGGACGGTCACCATGCACGAGCGGATGTCGGCGCGGCCGTGGACCCTGGAGCTCACCGTCGGACGGCGTACGCCGGGGCCGCACGAGTTGGCCTGGCTCGAGCAGGGAGTCGCCGCCCTGCGGAGCGCCCCCCTCGATGGTGCCGAGCGCCTCGACACCTTGGCGCTGCTGGCCAACCATGTCCGGGGAAGCGTGGAGCAGGCGGCCGCGATCGACCAGCCCGAGACCTCGCTCGCCGAGTCCCTGGAACCGATCTTGACCGCGCATGCCGACCGGTTCCCGCAGACGGTGGCGGCGTTCACCGAGGCCGCGGCGACCGGGCGGCGCGACGACGCCTTCAGCTTCGGCCTGGATCGGATCCTCGACGGCGTTGCCGCCCTGATCGCGCGCCGCGGCTAGGCGATCCCGCCCAGAGGCGAGTGGAAGTGATCTTGCCCACGTGTCAGGGCGTGAGGACGACCGAAGGCACCGTGCGCACGGCGCCGGGGGCGGTGAGGGCAGCCTGGCTTCGTTGAAGATGATCCGTCGTCCAGGAATCCTGGGGCTTGAGAAGAAGATCTGCACCGCATGAGAGGAAGGCCCATGGCCACCACGACCCAGACCCCCCCGACGCTGTCCACGACTCCCGAGATCGCCGCCGGTGTCGCCCAGTTCCTGACCCCGGTCGTCATCGACCTGGAGGCACTGGTCGTGAATGGCAAGCAGGCCCACTGGCACGTGCGTGGGGGCAGCTTCGTCGGCGTCCACGAGCTGCTCGACGACGTGGTCGCCCACGCTCAGGACTACGCCGACACCGCCGCGGAGCGCATCGTCGCTCTCGGCCTCCCACTCGACTCCAGGCTCGCCACGGTGGCGCAGAAGACCACGCTGCCGGCACTGGCCGACGGATTCCAGCGCTGGGAGGACACCGTCGCCGAGGCGGTCGCGCAGATCGACGCCGCGCTGGTCACCGTCCGGGCGGCCGTCGCCGGGCTCGACGAGGTCGACCTGAGCAGCCAGGACGTCGCCATCGAGATCGAGCGTGGTCTGACCAAGGACCGTTGGCTGCTCCAGGCACACGTCGCCGTCTGAACCGAGGTCGGGCCGGACGGACCCGGTTGGCGAGTGAGGTAAGCCTTACCTATACTCACCCCATGAGGCCCAGCCCCCGTCGCCGCACCGTCGAGCACATCTTGGTTGCCGGCGAGACCGAGGATCTCGACGCGATCCAGCAGGTGCTGTGTCTGCTGCCTGCCCACACCTTCGGTCAGGTCTACGTCGAGACCGACGAAGGCGTGCAGTTGCCGGCCCTCGCGGCGCCGGCCCGGGTCACCATCACGCAGTTGCGTCGTCCCGCGTCGACCCGTCCGGAGTGCGCCGACCAGGAGTCGTCGGCCGCGCCGGCGGCGCGGGGTGTCTTGCTGGCCCAGGCGATCACCGGATGGACCGCCGAGTGGATGCCCGACGAGCCCGACGCCGAGCGCGAGTTCACGATCTGGATCGGCGGGCGGGCCAGTGACCAGGTGAACGGTCTGTGCCACCGGCTGGCCGCCGTCCCGGAGCGGCTCTAGATCGAGCCCTAGATGAGGGCGTCTCCCGGTAGTTAGCCTGGTCCCCATGGCTGAGACGACGTCTGTCGAGGAGTTTCTCGAGGGAGTAGCCGACCCACGCCGTCGCGAGCAGGCCCAGACCGTGCTCGCGCTGATGCAGGAGGTCACCGGCGCGCAGCCCACGATGTGGGGCGCATCGATGATCGGGTTCGGACGGCAGCCCTACACCACCGCGGACGGCAAGCAGCACGAGTGGTTTGCCGTGGGGCTGGCGCCGCGCAAGCAGGCACTCACGTTGTACGGCCTGACCTACTACGGCTCCAACACCGATCTGCTCGATCGACTGGGGTCGCACACCACCGGCAAGGGCTGCCTCTATGTGAAGCGGCTGGACCAGATCGACCTGGACGTCCTGCGTGAGCTGATCGAGCGCGGCTGGCAGACCAACCACCGGCCCTAGGGAACCAATCACCAGGACCTAGAGGTCGGTGACGGCTCGGAGGCTGGTGTCCGGCACGGGGTCGAGCGGAGGCAGGTCGGCACGCCCGGAGATGCCGAGCTTGCTGAAGGCGTGGGTGAGATGGGTCTCGACAGTGCGCCGGGTGACGTAGAGCCGTTGCGCGATCTCTCGATTGCCGTGGCCCTGCGCGGCCAGCACCGCGACCTGACGCTCGGCAGGAGTCAACGACTCGAGGCCGGTGAGAGCAGTCCGGCGAGGGCGCGCACCGCAGGCGCGCAACTCGGCTCGGGCCCGCTCGGCCAGGAGCAGCATGCCGCCGCGCTCGGCGAGGTCCAGTGCGGCCCGGAGCGGCTCCCGGGCCGCCGTCCTGCGGTTGGTTCGCCGCAGTGCGGTGCCGAGGTCCACCAGGGCCTTGGCGCGCTCCAGTCGGGCGGGACTGTCGGTCGTGAGGTCGACGGCGCGACTCAATAGCTCGACCGCCTCTTCGGTGTCGCCGGTGCGGGCCAGCGCACGCAGCCCGGCCGAGCGCAATGCGGGCAGGCGAGGCCCTTCCTCTATGGCGGGGACATGATCGCCGAGGGCCGGGTTGCCCTGGATCAGGTGGAGTACAACGACCTGCCGTGGAAGTACGCCGCCGGCACACCCAACATCCTCGGCGCGATCCTCTCCGCCCGGGCACTGCGGTTGCTGGTGGATCTGACAGACGCGGATCCGAGCACGCGCTGGTTTGGCGGGACCGGGCCGCTGCCCCGAGCGAGTGTCACGGAGACGATGCGACGAGTCAGCGGCCACGTCGCCGACGTCACCGAGCTGGCCTTGCGCGAGCTGAGCGCTGTCGACGGCCTTTCGATCTACGGCCCGCCCGCAGGTGCGCCGCGCTCGCCGCTGGTTGCGTTCAACATCGATGGCGTCGATCCGCTCCAGCTGGCCAGACAGCTGGGCCGTGAGGGGATCGAGGCACGGGCGGGATGCCACTGCGCGACGCTCGCCCATCGAGACCTCGGCCTGGACCCGCCGGCCAGCTGCAGACTCAGCTTCGCCGTCTACACCAGCCACGACGACGTGCTCCGCGCGGTGGAGGGGGTGCGCGGGGTCGCTCAGCGGCTACGACGCCGTCACGGATCGGGGTTGGTCAACGTGGGCTGAGGCCGCTAGCCCCGGCGGGAGGGTGGAGCCGAACGGATGCGCCGCGCGGTAGGAACAGGTCGGGCACAGCTCACCGTCGCCAACCGGGTGACGGGCGCCGCAGCGGCGACACGCCGCGGTGTGGACTCGAGCGAGCTCGTGGACCGGGCCTTCCGCGAGATCGAGCAGAGAGAGTCCAGCCGTCGCCGTCAACGCTAGGGCTGGACAGAGCCGCAGGCACGCTCGATCAGCCCGACACCGGTCCTCGTGGTGGCGAAGCACGGTCGTGCTCTCCTCCTCCTTCAGCACCAGGGCGTCGTGTGGGCAGGCCAGCACGCAGACCCCGCAGGCCACGCACCCGTCGACGCTGAGTCGCAGTCCCACCGCATCGACTGGCTGAGCTTCGAGGGCGTCCGGCGTTGCGCCGGCTGGCACCGGTGCGGGCACGGTGAGGGCCGGTGTGGTGTCGGTCCGCTGGGAAGCCGCCGTGTCGCCCTCGGGCGCACGAACACGGTCGAGCCGTGCGCGTCCCTGCGCGCGCAGGAGTCGCAGCGCCTGCACTCCTCGGGCGGCTTCGTCCAGGTCGAGGTCGAGCACTGGGCGGTCTGAGTGGCCCAACCCGAGGAGGGTGCGCCGTGAGACCGTCACCGCTGTCGACTCTCGTTCGTCCTGAGGCGCTAGGTAGGTCGGGCCGTGACGTCGTGGCCACCACCAGCGTGGTGGTCGAAGACCGACCATGGCGACACCGTCGAGGACCTCGCGCCACTGGGCGGCCCGGCGTCGAACCGCCTCACCACGGATCGGGCACTCGACGACCTCGATCGCGCCCGCCCCACTGGCCAGGATCTGCGCCGGCAAGGACAGGTCGGCGTCGGCGAGGCAGCCGGCCACGCGGAGTCCGACCGCATCCGGCGGCACCGCGCGCAGGTCGGCATGCGCGCAGCCGAGCAGCACCTGCCGCGGTGGGTCCACGGTGGCCAGCCACTGCATCAGGGCGCGACTCCGATCGGTCACCGCGTCACCCACTCGTCGCGAGGCTGGTGGGCAAGCCGGCCAACTCGCTGGTCGCGGCGAGGAACCCGCGCACCAGATCGGGCAGCGCGCGCAGGGGTGCGGTGGTTGCCTGGGCCGCCACTTGGTCCAGCACGGTGTCGCAGAAGCGGTCAAGGTGGTCGCGGCGGAAGGCGAGCAGCTCGGCGCGGTGAGTTGTGACGGCACCGTGGTCATGTTCGGTCACGCCCCGCCCGACCAGTGCGGCCAGGTGGGCGAGGTAGGTGAGCTCGACGCCCAGGTGGTCGGCGGGTCGACCGAGGTCGTGCTCGCGGACGATGCCGAAGGTGGCGTATCGCCCGACCAGACGGGTGATCAGGTCCGGGTCAGCCGGGCGCGTCCACGCCGACTCGCAGAGTTCAATCGCGGCTGGACCCTCGTCGAAGAGTCGGTTCCACTCGGCGCGGACGGCATCGATGTCAAAGGGCCCAGCGAGGATGCGCAACGCGACCTGGGTGCGTGGGTTGCGGATCGGCCAGGACTCCCGGTCCGCATGATCGGCGAACCGCTCGAGGAGGGCACGGTCGGGGGTACAGAGCAGCAGGCGACCGGCGGCGAAGCCGGCCGCAGCCACGGCGGCGCCGGCGATCGCGGGCTCGGCCATGGTCACATCCCGACCCTGGTCATCGCGGAGTAGTGCAGTGCCCGACCCAGCAGCTCACCGACGACGGCGAGGAGCAGACAGAGAAGCACCAGATCGGCCAGGAGACGTGATCGGGTCGGCATGGTCGACTCCGCCATTCGGTAGACGAAGAAGCCGAGCAAGACCGCGGTCAGCCCGGTCAGCACCAGTCGGAGCCAGAACATCGTGCCCGAGAAGACCGCGGCTGACGTCTGGGCTGCCGCGTCGCCTTGTCCGAGCTGGCCCAGATAGAGCGGGTAGACGACGAGGATCGTGATCGCGGCCACCGAGCCGACCACGGCGATGCCCTTGAGCACCCGCGCGGTGAGCGTCCACTCCGCACCGGTGCTCGGCGCGTTGATCTCACGAATCCGGCTGCGGACCAGCACTGCGAGACCACCGCCGGAACCCGCTGGCTGCTCCGGAGGTGCGGCCACATCGGATGGAGCCTCCGATGGGTCGGCCAGGTCAGCGGCGGCCCTCTTGGCCCGAACCTGGGCGGTCACCATCATGGCGCCGCCCACCGCGAGTACGCCGAGCAGGACCGTGGTGGTGAAGAACTGGACGGGCACAGCCCAGGTGTGCCAGGCCGGGACGGTCACCAACGAGTAGTAGACCATCGCCTGAGACCAGACCAGCCCGATGCCGAGGACGGCCGTGACGATGGCAATCGTCTGGCGCAGCGCGCGGCTGCCCGCACCGAACCACTCCAACAGCGCGAAGCCGAAGCCGAAGGCACCGAACGCGACGCCGAACAGGATCTCCCGGGACAGCCAGGAGGAGTCCCAGTGCCGAATCACGTTGAAGACGTGGGTGACGTCGTTCATGTGCAGCATCGACACAGCGAGCCCGAAGACCAGGGCCGGCCCCACGGCGTACAGCACCGGGGAGATGACCCGCTCGGTCGTGGTGAGATCACGGTGGCGGGCGAGCAGCTGGATGACACCCAGCGCGATGAAGGTGCCGACGGACATCTGGGTGACGACGGTGAAGAGCACCATCGGGACGTCATGGAGGTTCATCAGATCTCCTCGGGGTTCGCGATATGACCCGTGGCGTGGTCCCACTGTTGGGCGTCACGATGCGGCTCGATCACCAGGTGTGGCTTGGTGATCGACGGGTCGGGCAAGGGCGCGATGCCGTCTTCGTCTCCGTGCTCGGCGCGAAGCTCGTCGATCGGGCCCCAGTCCAGGGCTCGTGACGGGCAGGCGGCCACACACGCCGGCTCCAGACCCTCGGAGCGGTAGTCGAAGCACAGGTCGCACTTGGTCATGTGGCCGGTCTCGGCGTTGAACTGTGGCGCGCTGTAGGGGCATGCCCACTCGCAGTAGCGGCAGCCCACGCACTTGTCGTTCTCGACGTAGACGGTGCCGTCCGGCCGCTGCGACATGGCAGTGGTGGGGCAGACCTTCATGCAGATCGGGTCCTCGCAGTGGTTGCATGCCATCGAGGTGTAGTAGGTGAACACGTTCGGCATCACGGTGTTGCCCGACTGGCTCCAGGACCCGCCGGAGTATTCCGCGACGCGGCGCCACATCACCCCTAGCGGGAGATCGTGCTTGTCGATGCAGGCAACCTGGCAGGCCTTGCAGCCGGTGCACTGGCTCTGGTCGAAGAAGAAGCCGTAGTCGGCGTCGGACTCGGTCAGGCCCACGGCTGGCGTCTCATGAGACTTCTGGGTAGGCATCACGGACCCCTCTCAGCCCTTGACGACGTTGGCGGACGTGGTGTGCGACGGGTTGCCCTTGGCGAGCGCCGACGGGTGCAACGAGGTCAGCGTGTTGACGCTGCCGGCGATGTCAACCGGATGGTCGGGGTTGGCCTCGGCAGGTGGGGTGACCTCGGAGCTGTCCTGCGGGTCGTACCACGCACCTTGGGGGATCGAGACCACGCCCGGCATCACCCGCTCGGTCACCCGTGCCTCCAGCTTCACCGTGCCACGGTCGTTGTAGACGAACACCTGGTCGCCGTTCTCGATCCCGCGCGACTGTGCGTCCAGGGTGTTGATCCACGCGGTCTGGTGGTGGGCCTCCTTGAGCCAGTCGACGTTGCCGTACGTCGAGTGGGTGCGGCCCTTGAAGTGGTGCCCGATCACCTGGAGCGGGAACTTCTCCGAGTCGCGTGTCTCCAGCGGACCCTCCCAGGTCTCGACGTATTCCGGCAGCGCCACCAGTTGGTCGCCGGCGAGCTTGGGCCGGAAGACACCGAACTCCCACTTCTCCGACATCGCCTGCAGCCGGTTGGAGTAGATCTCGATCTTGCCCGACGGCGTAGGCAGCGGGTTCGCCTTGGGGTCGGCTCGGAACTCCGCGAGGGGCACGACCGGTCCGAGATCCTTGCGATAGATCCCCATCTGCTTCCACTCGTCGTAGTCGGGCAGGGTGGGGTCGGCCGCCCGGGTCTCCTTGATGGTCGCCCGCAGCCACTCCTCGCGGGTCTTGCCTCCGGTGAACTCGCGCTCGGTGCCGAGCCGCTTGGCCAGGTCGACGCAGATGTCGTAGACCGGCCGGCACTCGTAGAGCGGCTCGATGGCCTGGGTCGAGACGATGCCGTAGGCCATCGGGCCGGCGTTCTCACCCGGGTGGATGTCGGACTCCTCAGCGGCCGAAGTGCCGGGCAGAATGTAGTCGGCGTAGCGCGCCGAGACGGTGTACTGGATGTCGCAGACGACGATCAGCTCGCACTTCGACTCGTCCTGCAAGATGGCGATGGAGCCGTTGTTGTCGCCGGTCTGGTTGACGACCGAGTTGCCGGCGTACTGCCAGACCATCTTGATCGGCACCTCGAGCGCGACGTTGGTGGGGTTGCCCTGGTCGTCCACGGGGACCTTGTTGTCGCGCACACCGGGCGCGGACTTCTCGCAGACACCGGCGTTGAAGGTGTTCATCTGCTCGCCGTGGTCGATGGCGTCCAACCAGGAGAACACCGAGATGATCTTGTTGGACGGGTTGGTGATCCCTGTGTTGAACGGCGCAGCGAAGGGGAGGCCCTGCGCGCTCTCGCGGGCGCCGGTGCCGCCGCCGGGGACACCGACGTTGCCGGTGGCACAGGCGAGCAGGAAGATGGCGCGAGCGGAGTTCTCGCCGTTCGCGTGCCGTTGCGGGCCCCAGCCCTGGGTGATCGCGCATGGCTTGGCTGCTGCGATCTCCCGAGCCAGCTGCCGGATCCGGTCTGCGGGGATGCCGGTCAGGTCGGCGGCCCAGTCAGGCGTCTTCGCCACTCCGTCGGAGCCCTTGCCCTCGAGGTAGCTGTGGTACGACGAGTGCCGAGGGGCCCCGTCGGGGAGGGTGTGCTCGTCGAAGCCGACGCAGTACTTGTCCAAGAATCGCTGGTCGTGCAGGCCTTCGTGCACCATCACGTAGAGCAACGCCGCGACCAGAGCAGCGTCGGTGCCGGGGCGGATCGGGACCCACTCGTCACCGAGCACGGCGGCGGTCTCGGAGTAGCGCGGATCGATGATGATCGTCCTGACGCCGTGGCGGCGCTTGGTCTGCTGGCTGACTAGGAGCTGTCCGCCGCCGGACATCCGGGTCTCCAGCGGGTTGTTGCCGAACATCACCTGGAGCTGGGAGTTCTTCACGTCGTCGAAGGAGTTGCTGTCGACCCACCCGCCGTAGAAATAGGGGTAGGCCGAGGTGATCTCGGTGGTGGAGTAGTCGGAGTAGTGGTCGAGGTAGCCGCCCCAGGTGTTCAGCAGTCTGGCGAAGGGCGTCTGGTCCGGCGGCCAGGACTTGGCCATCGTCGCGCCGAGGGTGCCGGTGCCGTAGTTGATGTAGAAGGCCTCGTTGCCGTAGTCGGCCTTGATCTGCTTCATCTTCGCGGCGATCTCATCGAGGGCTTGGTCCCAGGAGATGGTCTCCCACTGCTCTTCACCGCGCTTGGTGCCGGACTTGCGCTTCATCGGCTTCTTCAACCGGTCGGGGTTGTAGACCCGGTGCCGGATGGACCGACCACGGACACATGCCCGCACCTGCTGGCTGCCGAGCTTGTCGGTGCCGGTGTTGTCCGGCAGCACCCGGGTGATGGTGCCGTCCTCGACCTGGAGCCGCAGCGGACAGCGAGAACCACAGTTGACGGTGCAGGCCGACCAGACGTACGCCGGTTCGGTCGCTGCCGCTGTGGTGGTGGCCGCAGCGCTGCCGAAGGCGGGCAGGCCGAGCTCGGCCGCGGTGGTCACCAGGGCGGCCGAGCCACCGACGGCCGCGGACCACTTCAGGAAGGTCCTCCGGGTGCTGTCCAGGGGGCCGGCGTCCTCGATCGGGACGGAGTCGGCAGGCTTCTCGGTCAGCATGGTGGGGCCTCCTCAGGTGGTTCGGCGGGGCCGGTCAGGAGGCTCGTCGGGGCACGCCGGAGCGCGGTGCACGCGTCCCGTCCATCGCCTTCTAATCGACACATGTCGATCATTGCACTAGCCTCGGAAGCCGATGAACTCAGGTAAACCTCAGTCGCCTCGACCACCTGTCGGCGCCGACTCCCACGACTCGGTCACGGCGGCGACCCGGCCACGGGCCGACGATCCGCGCTACCAGCGGGTGCGGGGCCGCCTGGTGGAGGCGATCTTCGAGCTCGCCGGTTCACGGCCGGCGGAGACGGTCGGGGTCTCGGAGCTGACCAGCGCGGCAGGCGTCTCCCGGGCTGCGTTCTACGGCCACGCTGCCTCACCGGCCGCACTGTTGTCCGATGCGCTGATTGCCGAGCTCCGTCCCTCGCTGGACGTGTTGGCCGAGCAGATGTCGCATCCGGGTGTCGACTACATCGGACTGTGGCGGCAGATCTACCTGACCCTGCTCGATCATGTGCGCACGCATCGCGCCGTCTACGAGGTGATCACCGCCCGGGAGTCGGCGGTGTCGTCGGCGCTGACGACCTACTTCGAGGAAGCAGCGACGATGTACGTGATGGACATCGTCGACCAGATCGAGGGCCCGCCGATGACGGCGCTCTGGGTGGTGATGGCGATCAACCAGCAGGCGCACAACATGTTGGCCGTGATCCGTTCCTGGATCCTGACCGGCCTGGCCGACCCTCCTGAGACCGTGGTCGACACCTACCTCACGCTGGCTCCACCGTGGCAACTGGCCCGACCCGACGACCGTGGGCGGATCTCACTGCACCGCGCCTTGCGCGGCCACGATGGAGTTGCTCGGTAGCTAGGTCTAGGTGCGGGTCTCCCACAGCTCACGGACCGACTCGAGGGCTCCCAGCGAGAGCAGTGCGACACCGGCCATGAAGTCGGTGCGGGCGGCCGTGACAGCTGACTCGAGCATGTCCGGGGCCCAGCTGAGCAGGTGGTCGCGGATGAAGCCATCGACCATCGTTCCCAGGCGCTCCGCTTCGGACTCGTCGCCGAGATCGGCAGCCGTCAGCATGCGGAGCAAGCCCTGGGCGACGAAGTCGAACTCCAGGCCGAGGTGATCATCCGGCTCGCGGTTCAGCTCGGGGGCCTGCAACCCCAGGGCAGCGTAGGCCTGGCGCACCTCGAGCGTGGCCTGGTCGAAGACCAGCCCGTCGTCGCCGCGGTGCACCGATTCGTACGGCGAGACCGTGGCGACCGCCGAGACGCCGTACAGCCGATCGTGGTCGCGTCGGATCGTCTCGGCGTCCTCGCCTTGTTGCCGCGAGCGCCGTAGCCGAGCCAGGCCCTCCTCGGCTGCTGTGGTGCTGGGGAGTGGCCACTCGTCGAGCAGATCATGCAGAGTGGTGAGAATGGTGTCGTTCGGGGGCTCACGATGCAGTCGGCCCAAGGTCCCGAAGGCCGCAGCCAGTGGTTCGCAGGACGTCAGCTCGATCACCGTTTCACCCTACGACCGACAGGAGGCAGCATGCCGGACGACCCCGAGAAGATGGCCCGGATGCGGGCCTGGCTGACCGCGGCCGCCGCCGAGATCGGCGTCGACCCCGCCACGGTGCTCGATGCCGAGGCACCGTTGCTCGCCATGATCTCCGACGTCGCCCACGGCCCCTCGCGGCCCGGCGCGCCGCTCACCGCCTTCCTGGTCGGTGTCGCCGTCGGTCGAGGTGCCGACGCCGAAGAGCTGGCCGGCCGCCTGGCCGACCTGGCGCTGGGGTATCCCGCCGACTGACTGGCCTCGTGCGACTCTAGATCGGCGCCGCGTCCTCGGTGAGTGCTTGCGTGAGTAGGGACACCAGGGCCTCGACCTGGATGTCGGCGGAGGCGGTGATCTCCTCGGTCGAACCGTCCAGGGCGCGGGCGGCGAGGCCGGCTTTGCTGTCGATCAGTTCGGCGATCCGGGCGTCGATGGTCTGCGCGGCGATGATCCGCCAGGCGGTGACCGGCTCGTGCTGGCCGATCCGGTGCACCCGGTCGATGGCCTGGGTCTGCTCGGCGTTGGTCCAGGAGAGCTCGGCAAGCACGACGTTGGAGGCGACCTGGAGGTTGATGCCGACGCCTGCGGCCGTGAGCGAGCAGACGATCAGTGGCACGTCCGGATCGTTCACGAAGCTGTCGATCGCCTGCTGGCGAGCGGTCTTGGTCTGGTCGCCGCGGATCGAGGTGGACCGGAGGCCACGCTTGGCGAAGAGCTCCTCGGCGGTGTCCATGACGTCGAGGTGCTTGGCGAAGAACACCACCTTGCCGGCGCTCCGCGCCAGTTGGGCGGCGTAGTCCGCAGCGAGTTCGGCCTTGGCCTGACCGATCCGACGCACCATCGCGAAGACGTTGTCCTCGGTGCTCGACTCCGAGCTCTCCGCCACTTCGCGCTCGGCGACGCGATGGATGAGCTCGTGGTCGATCCCCTCGATGACCGAGCCTGTCGAGCGGCGATGCTCCAGCGCGGCCTGGTAGCGCGCCACCAGGCGCTGGGCGAGCCGCAGCTCCGCCTCGTGGATCGACCGCCCCACGGCACCCTCGAGCTCGACCGGCAGGTCGGCGATGCGACGGGCAGGGATGTCGGCGGCGACGTCGACCTTGCGACGCCGCACGATGCCCATGTCCACCACGGCCTGACGGGCGGCGGGGTAGAAGGCGTGGTCAGCCGGAGTCAGGCCGGTCGCCTCGAGCTTGGCCATCAAGGCGTCACCCGGCTGGCGCTCCTCGATCCAGCCGAGGAACTGCCAGATGGTGCGGAAGTCCTCGATGTCGTTGATCAGCGGGGTGCCCGTGAGCGCCATCAGGAGTGGCCGTGCCATGCGACGGCGTACGCGCTGGGAGATCTCCAAGACGTGCTGGGAGCGCTGCGACTTCTTGTTCTTGATGTAGTGCGCCTCGTCGACGACCATCCCACGGAAGCCGTGGTTGCCGATCCAGTCGACGTGACGGTCGAGGATCTCGTAGTTGACCACCATGATGTCGGCGAAGCCGTCGACGGTCTCGCCGTCGCCATGCACCACGCTGACCGTCCGCTGCGGTGTCCACATCTCGACCTCGCGGGCCCAGTTGGTCTTCACCACGTTGGGGACGACCGCCAGGAGGGGATAGGCGTTGGCCACCTGGGCGGCCAGCAGCGCCTGCGCAGTCTTGCCGAGGCCTGGCTCGTCGGCGAGCAGGAAGGTCCGGTGGCCGGCGGAGACGGAGGCGACCAGGCGAGCCTGGTGGGGCATCAGGTCGACGCCTTTGGGGAGCAGCAGGTTGCCGGGCTCGGGGAGCTCCATGCAGGTCGACGCGCCCGGGGTGGAGACCTCGAAGGAGTTGAGCAGCGGACCGATCAGGTCCCAGCCGACCAGGTGGCCCTGTGGCCGGGGAGCCACCTGGCTGAAGTCGGGCACCAGGAACGGGTTGGCCAGCTGGGCCGCCGCCACCGACGGCGGGATGACGCGACGATCGACGCGCCCTTCGGTCACCTCGATGGGCTCGGCCACCTCGGCCTCGGGCAGCTCGAGGCCGGCGGCGAGCTGCATCTCGCGCTTCATCCGCCGAGTGGACTCGCCGACCTCGGCGTCCTCACCGAGGAGGGAGAACAAGGAGGGGTGATTGGCGGCGGTCTGGGCCAAGATCGTGGCGATCCCGTCGAGGCGCTTGAGCTGGATGTCGCGCTGCGCATCCGTGAGCGTCTTGTCGGCACGGACGCTGGCCCGCTCCTCCCTGGCCAGCAGGGCGACCGCCTGGTAGCGGCCACGCTGGGCCAGCGTCAGTGGGCCGCGCTTGACGGCGTTCTCGATCTCTCGGACCGCCTTCGCGAGCACCGGGATGATGCCCTCGTTGTCGTAGCCGCGGGCGCGCGCACGCTGGCTCGGCCGCCGGTCTCCCGACCGCTGCCTCTCTCGTGTCGCCAAACGAGCAGTCCTTCCACTGCGTCTCGTCGTGCGACGAGACGTGCTCTCCGCGTCACCCACCGGCACGACCGCGTCGCCGGATCGTTCCTCTCGGAGCGCTCCTGGGGACCGCTCCGACGGTTCGGTCCGACGCACCGAGCAACGCTCGGACCTGCGCACCACCGTGTGCTGTGACGTTTCGACCGCGGTGCTCGGATCTGGGACGTGGTCACCGGTCTACTGCCGCGGGCTACCCCAGTCTAGGAGGTCGGCGGGCATTCGTGGGCATTCGCGGGCGAATTGGATGCCGTGGGCAGGCGGATCAGCCGCGCAGCGTCTGGGCCAGCTCGGCGAAGTCGCTGACGAGCAGGTCCATGTCCTCGGCGGTGTGGGCGAGGGAGACCAGCCACTGCTCGTCGAGGCCGGGCGGGGTGAGGATGTTGCGGTTGACGCCCCACAGCCAGGACAGCTCGGCCAGGCCGAAGTCGACCGCCTTGTAGTCGCGGTAGTTGCGCACCGGCGTGGGCGACCAGGTGACGCAGCCCTTGGCGCCGAGACCGACGGTGTGGGCAGGCAGCTCGTAGGTCGCGATGACCTCGTCCAGCGCGCTGAGCGCCTTCTCGTTGAGCGCCTCTACCCCGGCCAGGGCCTCGCGGGTGCAGATCTCGTCGACCGCCTTGGCCGCGGCCATCACCAACGGGTTGCCGTTGTAGGTGCCGAAGTGGGCCATCCGCCCGTCGACGACGACCTCCATCACCTCGCGCTTCCCACCGAAGGCGGCCAAGGGGAGCCCGCCGCCGATGCTCTTGGCCAGCGTGATCAGGTCGGGTTGTACGCCGAGGCGTTGCGCGGCGCCGGCATAGCCAGCGGTGAGGCCGGTCTTCACCTCGTCGAAGAGGAGGACGACGCCGTGACGGTCGCAGGCCTCCCGGACCGCAGCGAGGTAGCCCTCGTCGGGCACCACGATGGAGAGGTTCTCCACCACCGGCTCGATGACCAGGACGGCGATCTCCGAGCCGTGCTCGGCGAGCACCCGCTCGAGCATCTCCAAGTCGTTGTAGGCGACCACGTAGACGTCACCGGCCTCGACGTCGAACGGCACGTCGGGGATGGGGTTGTCGGCGGGGCCGATGTCCTCCAGCGCGGGTTTGACGGAGACCTGGAGGGCGTCGTACCCACCGTGGTAGCCGCCCTCGATCTTGAGCACCGCCTTGCGGCCGGTGTAGGCGCGGGCCGCCCGGACGGCGTACATCAGCGACTCGGTGCCGGAGTTGGTGAAGCGAAGCATGCCGAGGCCGAAGCGCTCCTGGTAGCGCTCGCTCATCTCGGTCGCCTGCGGCGACGGGGTGACGAAGAGGGTGCCGGTCTCGTTCAGCGCGCGGGTGACGTGGTCGACGACCACCGGGTTGAGGTGGCCGACGAGCATGGCGCCGAAGCCCATCGACAGGTCCAGCAGCCGGCGGCCGTCGACGTCGGTCAGCCAGGCGCCACGGGCCGACTCGATCGAGATCGGGTAGGGGTCCCAGTGCTGGAAGGAGGAGGTCACGCCCAACGGCAGCGACTCGCTGGCCCGGGTGTTGTGCTCGCCGGAGCCGGACGTATCGGCGGTGAAGCGCTCCCACTCCGCCGAGAGCAGCTTCTGCACCCGGTCGGGATCGACCGGCGTCGAGCTCGCTGGGACATGACGCCAGGTCGCTGGGTCGTTCGGTGGCCAGGTCGTGGCTGCTCCGGCTTCGGACATGCTTTCCTCCTGGGCCTGCTCGCAGGGTTCGTTGAGCAGGATTTCGTTGTGAGAACCGGTCTTGGCCCCATCATTCCGCATCCGAGGCGGTCCGTGAACCACGTGATCCGAATCTCGGTCTCCATGGGAGCCGGCGGGACGTCATCCTCTCCGGTCGCCCGAGCGACCAGGGTGTATGACCTCAGGCGGCGGCGTAGCCTGTGCCGGTGGAGATCTGGGTCAACCCCGCGTGCTCGAAGTGTCGATCCGCGACCGCGGCGCTGGACGCCGCCGGCGTCGACTACACCGTCCGCCGCTATCTCGACGATCCGCCGACCCGAGACGAGCTCGCCGCGGTTCTCGAGCGGCTCGGGCTCGAGCCATGGCACATCACGCGGACCCAGGAGGCCGTCGCGGTCGAGGCCGGCCTCGCCGAGCTGACGCGGACCGCAGCGGATCGGGATCGCTGGCTGGACGCGCTCGCGGCCTATCCGCGGCTGATCCAACGGCCGATCATCACCGCCGACGACGGCACCACCGTGGTCGGTCGGGACGAGGAGGCCCTCGCCACCGTGGTGGCGCACTCTGTGGATCAAGGGCGGGTGGATCAAGGGCGGGTGGATCAAGGGCGGGTGGATCAAGGGCGGGTCGACCAAGGGAAGAGGGCTTGATGAAGATCGACCTCACCGTCGCCGCGATCCCTGCTTTCATCGGCGCAATGGGAGCGGAGTATCTCTGGCAGCGCTCCCACCCGGTCGAGCCGGGCACCCGTGCGGGTGACTACCAGCTCGCCGACACGCTGGCCAGCCTCTCGATGGGGGTGGGCAGCTTGCTGGCGCCCTATGTCGCCAAGAAGGTCCTCGATCCGGTCACCCCCGGTGTCGGGAAGTACGGCAAGGTGCTGCTCGGCGTCGGTGCGGTGGCCGGAGTGCTGACCACGGTCGGCGATGTCGTCGTACGCCGTCTGCGCGACGGCAGCCTGCCCTCGCCGCAGACCGTCTCGACCCAGGTGCGCGAAGTCCAAGAGGAGCTCGCCGGCCTGCGGCAGGCACCCGCCACGCCTCGGCCGTTGCGCCCGGTCCGGCAGCGGACCACTCTGGACCGGATCGACGGTGGCCTCGCCGTGAGCGCGGTGTTCTCCACCGTGCTGGCCGCCTCGACGACGTGGGCGGCGATGACCTCAGGCCAGCGGCTGTTCGCGCGGTCCGCGCTGGATCTGGGCCGCGGCCCGTGGGCGCTGGCCGCCGCCATCTTGGGGTGGGACTTCATCTACTACTGGAACCATCGCTTCAGCCACGAGAGCCGGTGGCTGTGGGCGATGCATGTGGTGCACCACTCCAGCGAGCGCTACAACCTCTCCACCGCCCTGCGCCAGCCGGTCGCCGAGTCCCTCACGATGAGCGTGCCCTATGGGCTGCTCGCGTTGGCCGGCGTCCGTCCCGCGCTGATCGAGCAGGCCCGCGGGATCAACCTGATCTACCAGTTCTGGATCCACACCGAGGCGATCCGCAAGATCGGTTGGCTGGAGAAGGTGCTCAACACCCCGTCGCACCACCGGGTGCACCACGGCTCCAACAGGGAGTACCTCGACCGCAACCACGGCAGCATCCTGATCCTCTGGGACAAGCTCTTCGGCACCTTCGAGGAGGAGGACGCGCCGGTGGTCTACGGGCTGACCCGCAACGTGGACAGCTACAACCTGGCCCGGATCGCCACCCATGAATGGACCGACATCTCCTCAGACGTCGCTTCCGCGCGGACCTGGCGCGACCGCTGGTCCTTCCTGTTGCGGCGGCCGGGTTGGGCGTATGCGAGGCGGGCGGAGCTCGACGCCGAGCCAGGAATAGCGGCCTGACCGAGGAGGTTGCGACCACGTGCGTATCGACATCTGGGCCGACGTGGTCTGCCCCTGGTGCTACATCGGCAAGCGGCGTCTCGAAGGGGCCCTGGCGGACTTCGACCAGGCTCACCCCGACGCCGACGTGGAGACCGTCTGGCACTCCTTCGAGCTCGATCCGTCGGCGCCGAGGAAGCCGACCGAGTCGGTGGCCGAGATGCTCGGCCGGAAGTACGGCGGCGGCGCCGAGGCGGGTCGGCAGATGGTGGCGCAGGTCGAGGCAGTGGCCGCCGAGGAGGGCCTGGTGTTCCGCCACGCGGAGTCCCAGCACGTCAACACCTTCGACGCCCACCGACTGCTCCATCTCGCGCTGGCCGAGGGTGGTCCGGAGGTCCAGGGGCGGCTCGAGGAGCGGCTGCTGGCGACGTACTTCGTCGAGACCGGGAACCTGGCCGACCACGAGGTGCTCACCCGGCTCGGCACCGAGGTCGGGCTCGACCCCGAGCGGGTGGCGGCGTTGCTGGCCGGGAAGGACTACGCCGAGGCTGTGGAGGCCGACATCGACCGGGCGCGTCAGTACGGCGCCAACGGCGTGCCGTTCTTCGTCATCGACGCCAAGTACGGCGTCTCCGGGGCGCAGTCACGCGAGGTGTTCGGCCAGGTGCTGGAACGCGCCTGGGCGGATCGCCCGACCGAGTGACCCTCCTGCCCGTGATCCAAGCCTGCCTATGATCCAGCGATGACCACCTGGACCCGCGAGGCCGTCCTGGCGGCGTCGGATGCCTGGCGCTGGGTGCCGGAGGGAGCCGAGGCGCTGGTGGTCGACGGGATCGACGTCATCGACTACCCCGACTGGGCGCTGATGGGCTTCTATGCGCGACCGCGGCGGGTCCCTGACCCGGAGCGGATCGTCGCGGCTGTGGTCAAAGCGGCGCGTGAGCGTGGCCGCGCGAAGGTGCAGTGGTGGGTCTCGCCATCCACCCGACCGGTGGACCTCGCCGACTTCCTGATCGCCCATGGCGCCACCCTCGACGTGGAGACCGAGGTCTACGCCCTGGATCTGACCGACGGCATTCCCGACCACGGACCGACCGAGGGTCTGGTGGCTCGCCTGGTCCAGGACGAGGCGACGCTCGACGACGCCGAGCACGTCACGGCGGCCGTGTGGGGTGGTGAGCCATCGTCTGGCGAACGCCGTGCCCAGAAGCTGGCTGCGCTGGCGCGACCGGCGGCGGAGCAGGACGGCTTCCAGGTGGTGGTGTACGACGCCACGGGTGCGCCGCTGGCCACCGGCGGCTGTCAGATCGTCGACAGAGTGGCTCGACTGTGGAGCGCCTGCACCCTCCTGGAGGCGCGTGGTCGAGGCGCCTACCGACTTGTCTTGGCGCGTCGGCTCGAGGTCGCGGTCGAGCACGGCGCCACCCTCGCACTGGTCCACGCCAGCGTCGGAATATCGGGACCGATCGTCCGGCGGATCGGCTTCACGCCCTACGGCACCGGCCGGATCCTCTCGCAGGCGACGGGCTTGGACTGACGCCTCGAAACGATGACGGGGTAGGTGCGCTCCCGGTGGTGCGTGGTGCTGGCCGACAGGGCAGCTCCCGCGCAACGACCGGGGAGCGCCGCGTGGGTAGCCGGTCTGCTCCGGGGTTGCCGGTGGTGTGGGTTACGGCCG
>JBDHZT010000058.1:0-23835 GCA_039811985.1 Nocardioidaceae bacterium
CCGATCGACTGGCTCGACGCCAAGGTCAAGATGGGGCAGAACCGCACCCCCGGCGACCGGCTCGGCACCATTGCGGGCCTCGAGGCGGCCGGCGGGGAGCACGCCTGCGAGGCGGCCCGGATGATGCGGGCGCGCTACGACGACAACGGCGACTTCCGACCGCGCGACTGACCTGCGTCAATGGAACTGGCCGGCCCCAGCAAGTAGGGCCGGCCAGTTCCGCGGTTGCGTCCGATCAGGATGCTTGCCAGATCAAGATGCGGTGGCGTCGGAGTCCAAGGTGATCTCGGCGGACTGCTCCTTGCCGTCGCGCTCCCAGGTCACCTTGACCTTGTCGCCGGGGCGGTAGGACCGGATCGTGGCGACCAGGGAGTCCGCGCTGGTGATCTGGTTGTCGCCGACCTTGGTGATCACGTCCCCGGCCTTGAGCCCGGCCTCGGCGGCGGCCGAGCCCTCGGTCACGCTGCCGACCTGAGCGCCCTCTTGGAGCAGCTGGGTGGAGCCACCGGTGACATCGGTGACGCTGACACCCATCTTCGCGTGGGTCGGGGTCGCGCCCTTGGCCATCTGGTCGATGATCGGCATCACCTCGTCGATCGGGATCGCGAAGCCGAGGCCGATGGAGCCGGACTCGCTCTCGCTGCTCCCGGTCGTCTTGATCGAGGAGTTGATGCCGACGACGTCGCCGTTCATGTCGACCAACGGGCCACCACTGTTGCCCGGGTTGATCGCCGCGTCGGTCTGGATCGCGGGATACGTCGTCGCGTTGCCCTGCTCGTCGGTGCCCACGTTGACCGGCCGGTTCAGCGCACTGACGATGCCGCTGGTCACCGTCGACTGCAGGCCGAACGGCGAGCCGACCGCCACCACCTGCTGACCGACGCGCAGCTGGGAGGACTGACCGATGGTCGCCGGACTGAGTCCGCTGACGCCCTCGGCCTTGATCACCGCGGTGTCGGTGAGCGGGTCGGTGCCGAGCACCCGCGCCGACGCGTGCGATCCGTCGTTGAAGAGCACCTCGATGGAACCGCTGCCACCCGCCACTTCGACCACGTGGTTGTTGGTGAGGATCTCTCCGTCGGCGCTCAAGATGATGCCCGATCCAGATCCTGATCCCTGCGCGCCGGACACGTCGATCTTGACGACCGAGGGCAGCACGGCAGCGGCCACCTCCTCGACCGATCCGCTCGCGGGGGCGGCACCCTGGTGGACCGCCGGCTCCGCGCTGGTCGCACTCGCCGAACCCGAGTCGTGCGTGGAGGTCCACAGCGCGGCACCACCCACGCCGGCACCGGCACCGGCTACGAGGGAGACGGCGACGACACCCGCTGCCAACGCACCGGCCCGCTTGCGGCGGGGCTCCGGGGCGGCAGGGATCGGCTGGGTGTAGGTCGGTGGCATGCCACCGCCGTACGGCGGTTGGCCAGCGCTGGGCTGAGGCCGAGGAGGTTGGCCGCCGTAGGTTGGCTGGCCCGTCGTCGGTGCCGGCGCGGGGGGCTGGGCGGGCCAGCCAGCCGGCGTGTTGATCGGCTGCGTGTGATCGGGGCTTTCGGGGGAGGGCACGGGGGGAGGGACACTCTCATCAGGCATGGTCCCCATCCTCGCGACGGACGCTGTGAGGAGGCTGAGTCGGCGCTGGGTGCCCGCGAAATTCCTCGGAGGCCTGGAAGGTGGGACCGAAACCGGGAGCCGACCCTCGGACCCTTGCCACCGTCGCGGTCTCGTGTCAGATTCTCAGAGCACCGCCGACTCTCGAGGAGCCCCCGATGAGCAGCACCGCACCCGAGCCGATCTTCGTCGACGACCGACTGGCCTGGTGGGCCGCGCACACGCCCGAAGGTGAGGCGGTGACCTACGGTCCGCGAACCTGGACCTGGGCGGAGTGGAACGACCGGGTCAGGCGGGCGGCCGGCGCGCTCCGATCACTGGGTGTCGGACGCGGCGACGTGGTCGCCTTCTTGGACAAGAATCACCCCGCCTGCGTTGAGATCTCGCTTGCGGCGGGGTCGCTGGGCGCCGCGAACGCCATCGTCAACTGGCGGCTGGCTGGCGACGAGGTCGACTACACGGTCAACGATTCCGGCGCCCGGGTGGTCTTCGTCGGCAGCGAGCTGATGCCCCTGGTCGACTCGATTCGCGACAAGCTGCCGAACGTCGAGCACATCGTGGAGGTGACCCCGGACGGAACAGAGGGCGACGAGTACGAAGCCCTGATCGCCGGGGCCGAGCCGCTCGCTCGTCCAGACGAGACCGATCCGGACGACGTCTGTCTGGTGATGTACTCCTCCGGGACCACGGGCCGGCCCAAGGGAGTCATGCTGACCCACACCAACATGGTCCAACACACCGTGAACGCCCACGAAGGCTGGGAGTTCGAGCCTGGCGACAAGTCGATGGTGTCGATGCCGCTGTTCCACGTCGGCGGGTCGTCGTACATCTTGTTCTCCATCCACGACGGGATCCCGAGCGTGATGACCCGTGAGCCGGACGCGGCGTCCCTGGCGGGAGCGATCATGGCGGGGGCCAACCGGACCTTCCTGGTGCCCGCGGTGTTGGCTCAGGTGCTGCAAGGCGGTCCGGACGCGGTGGCGCTCTTCGGTCGGCTGAGGACTTACACGTACGGCGCCTCGCCGATGCCGCTGCCATTGCTGCGGGCGGCTATCGAGGCCTGGCCGGACACCGACTTCATCCAGGTCTACGGACTCACCGAGGTCGCCGGCGTGGCCACCCACCTGATGCCCGAGGCCCACCACGACAAGGAGCATCCCGAACGGCTGGTGTCGGCGGGTCAGCCGATCCCCGGGTGTGCGGTGCGCATCGTCGACCCAGCCACGCTGACCGATCTGCCGGTCGGAGAGCACGGTGAGATCTGGCTCAAGACCCCTCAACTGATGAAGGGTTTCCTCGGCAAGCCCGAGGAGACGGCGAAGGTGATCACCGAGGACGGCTGGTTCCGGACCGGCGACATGGGCAAGGTCGACGACGAAGGATTCGTGTTCGTCGAGGACCGGCTCAAGGACATGATCATCAGTGGCGGGGAGAACATCTACTCACCGGAGATCGAGCGCGTCCTCGCCGAGCACCCGGCGGTGATGGAGGTCGCCATCATCGGAGTGCCCGACGACCGGTGGGGTGAGGCGGTCAAGGCGGTGGTGTCGCTCAAACCGGGCGCCGAAGCCACCGAGGCCGAGCTGATCGCGTGGTGCCAGGCATCGCTGGCGAAGTTCAAGTGCCCCACCTCGGTCGACATCATCGAGGCGCTGCCGCGCAATCCGACCGGCAAGATCCTCAAGCGGAGCCTGCGGCAGCCCTACTGGCAGGGCCACGACCGCTCCATCGTCTGACGGCTTGGCGTGGTCAGGTGGCGACAGCCGCCTCGACCAGCAGTGCCAGCTCGTCGCGGAACGTGGCGGCCATGGCGTCGACGTCGGGCACGGCCGTCCGATCGGCGAGCAGACCGAAGTGCAGGCTGCCGAGATAGCTGATCACGGTGATGTTGAGCGCCAGCCCGTCGGTGACGATCGAGACGGGGTAGTGGGCGAGCATCATCGCGCCGGCGAAGTAGATGGGCACCTGAGGCCCGGGCACGTTGGAGATGACCACGTTGAACGCCGGGGTCCGGTTGAGCACGTGCAGGCCGAAGATGGCTCGGGCGGCCCGGTTGACGAAGGCAGGGGGCGCGAAGTCGGCGACATCGTCGACGAGACCTTGCGGGATGAACGCCTGCTGCGCCTTGGCCTGCTTGGTCGCGAGATGAGAGACCGTGAGGCGGTCGACAGGGTCGGCAAGGTGCGTCGGCAGCTGGGCGAGCATCGCCGAGACCTTGTTGCCCAGGTCGCCGCCCTCACTGGAGCCGGTCCGGATGGAGATCGGGACCATCGCGACCAGAGCCTGCTCGGGCAGGGCGTCGCGCTCCAGCAGCCACCGGCGCAGCGCGCCTGCGCTGACCGCCATCACGACATCGTTGACGGTGACACCGAAGGCGTTCTTGACCGCCTTCACGTCGGCGAGATCGAGGCTGACGAGCCCGAGCCGGCGATGGGGAGTGATGTCGACGTTGAACGGCGTGACCGGAGCGCGGCCCGCGGCGACGTCGATCAGCTCTCCGTCGTCGGTCCCGCGGCCCAGCACGCGGTTGACGGCAGGGCCCAGCGTCGAGCCCACCAGCGGGACGGCGCCGGGGAGCGCCCGGGCGGTGTCGGCGGCGAGCTTGGCTGCCTCGACGGGACGCCGGGCCAGGTCGACGGCCACTCTGCGGGTGATCCGCCATCGGCCGGGCAACGGCGGCGGCTGCCAGGGCTCCGGGGCCGGCATCGCCCGACCGGTCGGCTCGAGATCCATCAGCGCCGCGATCAGGTCGTTGCCTGAGACGCCATCCATCGCGGCGTGATGGACCTTGATGTACGACGCCACGCGGCCGCCCTCGAGGCCGGTGATGAAGTAGGCCTCCCACAGCGGCCGCGTGAGGTCTAGCGGGCGCTGGTGGAGCCTGGCGATCAGCTCGGAGAGCTGTGCCTGCGATCCGGGCTTGGGCAGCGCCGACTCCCGGACGTGGTAGGCCAGGTCGAAGTCCGGGTCGTCGACCCAGAACGGCTGGTCGAGCCCCATCGGCAACCGCACCAGCCGGCGGCGGAGCACCGAGATGAGCGGGATCCGCTCGGCATAGACGGCCCGCACCCGGGCCAGGTCGAGAGGCTCGGGCGCGGTGGACGGATCGAGGATGGACAGGCCGCCGACATGGCCGGTCGAGCGATCGGTCTCCAGCGCCAGGAACGCGGCATCGAGCCCACTCAGTCGCTGGGTTGTCGAGGCCACCTGCGTCAGGGATCCGGACCGAGTGCCGGTCAGGCCCAGCGCTCGACGGCCGGGGTGAACGGGACCGTGCGCTCGCCGGTGTAGATCTGCTTCGGCCGGGCGATCTTCTGCTCCTTGTCCTGCACCAGCTCGAGCCACTGGGCCAGCCACCCGGGCGCGCGGCCGATGGCGAACAGGACCGTGAACATCTCGGGTGGGAACTCGAGTGCCTCGTAGATCAGGCCGGAGTAGAAGTCGACGTTGGGGTAGAGCTTGCGGGTCACGAAGTACTCGTCCTCGAGCGCGATGCGCTCCAGCTCCTGGGCGATCTTGAGCAGCGGGTTGACCCCGGTGACCTCGAACACGTCCTCGGCGGCCTGCTTGATGATCTTCGCGCGGGGGTCGTAGTTCTTGTAGACCCGGTGGCCGAAGCCCATCAGCCGCTCGTTGCCGGCCTTGACCCCCTCGATGAACGAGGGGATGTTCTCCATCGACCCGATCCGGCGCAGCATTCGCAGCACCGCCTCGTTGGCGCCACCGTGCAGCGGGCCGTAGAGCGCGGCGATGCCGGCAGCGACGGCGGAGTAGGGGTCGACCTGGGAGGAGCCCACCGACCGCACCGCGTTGGTCGAGCAGTTCTGCTCGTGGTCGGCGTGCAGGATGAACAGCACGTCCAGTGCGTGCACCAACCGCGGATCCGCTTCGTACTTCTGCTCGCTCATCTTGAACAACATCGAGAGGAAGTTGGCGGTGTAGGACAGCTCGTTGTCGGGGTAGACGTAGGGCTTGCCCTGCGCGTGTCGGAACGCCCACGCTCCGAGCGTGGGGAGCTTGGCGATCATCCGGACGATCTGGATGTCGCGGATCTGCGCGTCGGCGATGTCGCGGCTCTCGGGGTAGAACGTCGAGAGCGCGCCCACGGATGCCATCAACATCCCCATCGGGTGGGCGTCGTAGCGGAATCCCTGCATGAAGCCTTTGACGTTCTCGTGGACGAAGGTGTGGTACGTGATCTGGTGCGCCCATTCGTCGTACTGCTCACGAGTGGGCAGCTCACCGTGGATGAGGAGATAGGCCACCTCGAGGAACGACGACTTCTCGGCCAGTTGCTCGATCGGGTAGCCGCGATACTCCAAGATCCCGTGGTCGCCGTCGATGTACGTGATCGACGACCGACACGACGCGGTGTTGACGAAGCCGGGGTCGTACGCCGCCAGGCCGCCGTCCTCGTCGTTCAACCGGATCTGGGTCAGGTCGCTGGCCTTGATGGTGCCGTCGGTGATGGGGAGCTCGTACTCGCGCCCGGTGCGATTGTCACGCACAGTGAGCGAGGGGGTCCCGGGGGCCGTTTCGTCGGTCACGCCGGCTCCTTCGTCGCGTCGATGATGTCGAGGGGTGCATCACGGTGTGATTCCCCTAACGTAGTCGGCACGGGGGCGAACGGGCCGGTCGGGTGCGAGGGATGAGCCGTCGATGCCAGGTGGCACGGGCGTCTGCCGCCGCGGTTTTGACCCCGCTGTCGCCCCCCGCGTAGTCTTGTCGGTCGCGACTCCTGCCGCGCCGTGTCGACGTGTGAGGGACGGTGCAGACCCGGACGCCAAGCCGGGCAGTGTTCGTCAGAAGTCGTAGCAGCATCACCCGGCCGGTGCATCCGCCTGGCCGGGCAACCACGAACGAATGAGGCTCAACCGTGCGCACGTACAGCCCCAAGCCTGGCGACGTCCAGCGCGAGTGGTACGTCATCGACGCCACCGACGTCCGCCTCGGGCGACTGGCGGTCCAGGTCGCGAACCTGCTCCGCGGCAAGCACAAGGCGATCTTCGCCCCCCATGTCGACACCGGTGACTTCGTCATCGTCGTCAACGCCGACAAGGTCTCCCTGTCGGGCAACAAGCGGGCCACCAAGATGGCCTACCGCCACTCCGGCTACCCCGGTGGTCTCACCGCGACGCCGTACGGCGAGCTGCTCGACAAGGATTCCCGCAAGGCGATCGAGAAGGCTGTCTGGGGCATGCTCCCCAAGAACAAGCTCGGTCGTCAGATGCTGAAGAAGCTCAAGGTCTACGCCGGCCCCGAGCATCCTCACGCCGCCCAGCAGGCCAAGCCGTTCGAGATCACTCAGGTCTCCCAGTAACTCGCGCCAAGAAGGACTTTTTTTCGTGACTGAGAACACCGACGAGACCTACGAGACCTACGAGACGAACGAGCAGGGGGTCACCTACACCTCCGAGAGCTCGCCGTCCGCCGACGCTCCGCTCAAGCCCGCCACCGTTGCCCCGGCATCGGCCACCGGCCGCCGCAAGGAGGCCGTGGCCCGTGTGCGGATCATGCCCGGCACCGGTCAGTGGCGCCTCAACGGGCGCACCCTCGACTCCTACTTCCCCAACAAGCTGCACCAGCAGGTCGTCAACGAGCCGTTCGTGACGACCGGGCTGGAGGGCCGCTTCGACGTCGTGGCACGCATCCACGGCGGTGGCATCACCGGCCAGGCCGGTGCGCTGCGCCTGGGCGTTGCCCGTGCGCTCAACGCGGTGGACGCCGAGGCCAACCGCCCGGCGCTGAAGAAGGCCGGCCTGCTCACCCGGGACGCCCGAGTCATCGAGCGCAAGAAGGCCGGTCTGAAGAAGGCTCGCAAAGCTCCCCAATACAGCAAGCGCTGATCGGAACGCCGCGTGCCGGGCACCTGGCTGCGTTGTCGTCGGTCGACGGCCGCTCCGCTGCGCTCCGCGCAAAGGCCGGCTTCCCTCCTCCGCCTTGCCATGCACTCCGGCACCCTTCGCCCGCTGGACGGTTGCTGAATGGGGCGACTCTTCGGCACCGACGGAGTCCGAGGCCTGGCCAACGGTGATCTCACCGCTGAGCTGGCCACCGGGCTGTCGGTCGCTGCCGCCTATGTGCTGAGCGACCGCGGCGACTTCGCCGGGCATCGGCCGTTGGCCGTGGTCGGACGAGACACCCGAGTCTCCGGGCAGTTCCTCGAAGCCGCGGTCGTGGCCGGGCTGGCGTCGGCCGGTGTCGACGTCTTGCTCCTCGGGGTGTTGCCGACACCGGGTGTCGCTTATCTCACCGGCACTCTGAACGCCGATCTGGGTGTGGTGCTCTCGGCTTCGCACAACCCGATGCCCGACAACGGCATCAAGTTCCTCGCCCGAGGCGGACACAAGCTCGACGACGCCGCCGAGATCGCCATCGAGCAGCGCCTCAGCGAGACCTGGGCGCGCCCGACCGGCGCGGGGGTGGGCCGGGTCGACACCCACCCGACTGCGGTGGAGGAGTACGCCGCCCACCTGGTGCGCACCATCGAGCACCCTCTCGCCAGCATCCGGGTCGTCGTCGACTGTGCCGAGGGCGCCGCCTGGCAGGCCGGCCCGCTGGCACTGACCGGCGCCGGCGCGGATGTGACCGCCATCCATGCCCAGCCCGACGGCCTGAACATCAACGACCGCTGTGGCTCCACCCACCTCGAGGCGTTGCAGGCGGCCGTGGTCAAGGACGGCGCCGACGTCGGCTTCGCCTTCGACGGTGACGCCGACCGGTGTCTGGCCGTCGACCACGAAGGCAACGTCGTCGACGGTGACCAGATCATGGCGATCCTCGCGCTCTCGATGCACGAGTCCGGTCGGCTCGCCCACGACACGGTGGTCGCGACCGTGATGAGCAACCTGGGCTTCCTGCAGGCCATGCGCGCACACGGTGTCGAAGTGCACCGCACCAAGGTCGGCGACCGCTACGTGCTGGAGGCGATGAAGGCCGCTGGGTTCTCCCTCGGCGGTGAGCAGTCCGGTCACGTCATCCTCAGTGACCACGCCACCACCGGGGACGGCATCCTGACCGCCCTGCAAGTGCTGGAGCGGATGGCCACCACCGGTCGGTCCCTGCGCGACCTCGCCGCGGTGATGGCGCGGCTGCCCCAAGTGCTGGTCAACGTGCCCGACGTCGACAAGGCCCGCGCCGCGGCGGACCCCGTCCTCGCGGCGGCCGTCTCCGCCGAGGAGGCCGCGTTGGGCGAGTCGGGGCGGGTGCTGCTCCGCCCCTCCGGCACCGAGCAGCTGGTTCGAGTGATGGTCGAAGCACCCACGCCGGGCCAGGCCCAGGCGGTGGCCGATCGCCTGGCCACCGTGGTGAAGGAGCAGCTCGGCCTCTGAGCATCGGGGGAGGCACCCGATAGGGTCGTCGGAACCCTGCTCACTGCTTCGGGAGGTCACTGCTTCGGGAGCCGCTACCTCGGGAGTCACGCATGTCCTCACCCACACCTCGCCGGATCGCCGTGCTCGGCACCGCCGTACTCCTCGGCTCGCTGCTGGTCCCAGCCGGACCGGCGACGGCACTCGAACCCACGCCCGGTGCGCCCGGGATCGGCGACCATTACTTCCCGAAGTACGGCAACGGGGGATACGACGTCTCCCACTACGACTTGTCATTGCGCTACGGCATGAAGAGCGAGCGCCTGGTCGGTGACGCAACCCTGACCGCGACCGCGACCCAGGACCTCTCCCAGTTCAACCTCGACCTCCAGCTGCGCGCACAGCGGGTCTGGGTGGACGGCCACCGGGCCACCTTCACGCAGGGCAAGCGGGAGCTCGTAGTGGTGCCGGCGACGCCGGTGACCGACGGGCAGGAGTTCCGCGTCCGGGTGACCTACGACGGCGAGCCTGCGACGGTGGCGTCCCGCGGCCTCGGCGGCTGGTGGAAGACCTCCGACGGCGCGGTGGCGGCCGGTGAGCCGGAGGTCGCCACCTTGTGGTTCCCCAGCAACGATCACCCGGCCGACAAGGCGACCTACGACATCACCACCAACGTCGCCGCCGGCAAGCAGGTGATCAGCAACGGCGAGCTCATCGACCGATCGCGATCGGGTGAGCGGGTCAGCTGGCACTGGCGGGTGCGGCAGCCGATGGCCACCTATCTCGCGACCGTCGTGATCGGCGACTACCGGATCGAGCGGGGTCGTACGCCGGGCGGGGTGCGCTACCTCTACGGGATCAGCCGTCACATGAAGCCCGCCCTGGAGCGGGCCGCGACCCGGAGTCTCTACCAAACACCCAAGGTCGTGGACTTCTTCACCCAGCGGCTGGGTTTCTATCCCTTCGACTCGGCCGGCGGCACTCTGGTCAACGCCTCGTTCGGCTTCTCGTTGGAGAACCAGACCCGGCCCAACTACTCCAAGGTGTTCTTCCAGGGCGGCAAGGACATCGACGTGATCGCCCACGAGCTCGCCCACCAGTGGTGGGGTGACACGGTCAGCGTGCACCGGTGGCGAGACATCTTCATGAACGAGGGCTTCGCGACCTGGTCCTCGTGGTGGTACCAAGCGACCCGCCCGAGCGCCGATTTCACCCTCAACGACATCTTCGCCGAGACCTACGACACGATGACGGACTGGGACGAGTTCTGGGAGGTGCCGATCTCCGACCCTGGTGCCTCGCGGCTGTTCGACTTCGCCGTCTACTACCGAGGCGCCATGGCCGTCCAGGCACTACGCAACCGGATCGGCGCGAGCACGCACACCGAGCTGCTGCGTCAGTGGGCGGCCGCGCACCGGGACGGGAACGGATCGCTGGCCGACTTCGAGGCGCTCGCCGAGACCGTCTCCGGTCAGGACCTGGACACCTTCTTCGCGGAGTGGCTGGACCAGCCCGACCGGCCGATGCCCAGCGCCGAGCTCGGCTTCCCGGGCTCGATGCTGCGCGGCCGCGCCCCGCACCCGGTCCCCGACCACCTGATTCCCTCGCCGCCACACCGCGACATCCAGCGGACGTCATCCTGATCGGTCGCCGGGGCGACCGGTGGGTATGACGTCCGCCGGGTCGCCTTCCGTCGCCGGCGCTCCACTAGGGTGACTCCATGTCGACGAAGGACTCCGCCGACGGGTGGGAGGCGGTGTTCAAGGCCTACGACGTCCGCGGTGTGGTGCCCGAGGAGTGGGACGAGGACACGGCTCGTCGGATCGGCAACGCGTTCGTCGCGGTGACCGGATCGCCCGCGCTCGTGGTCGGCTGGGACATGCGACCCAGCTCACCGGGCCTGGCGGCAGCGTTCGCCGAGGGGGCCGCCGTGGCTGGCGCCGACGTCACCATGCTCGGCCTGGTCTCCACCGACGAGCTCTACTTTGCCTCCGGCCGACTGGACCGGGCCGGGGCGATGTTCACCGCGAGCCACAACCCGGCGCAGTACAACGGGATCAAGCTGTGCCGCTCCGGCGCGCGCCCTATCGGCGCCGACACCGGGCTGCTCGCCATCCGTGACGCCGTGGCTGCGGGGGAGACCCGCACGGCCAAGACCAAGGGCATCATCGACGAGCGAGACGTGCTCGTCGACTATGCCGAGCACCTCCGCACCCTTGCTCCGGTCGGCGGTCGTCCGCTGACCGTCGTGGTCGACGCGGGCAACGGGATGGCCGGACTGACCGCACCCGCCGTCCTCGACCCGCTGCACGAGCGGCTCCGGGTGATCCCCCTCTACTTCGAGCTCGACGGCACCTTCCCGCACCACGAGGCCAACCCGATCGATCCGGCGAACCTCCGCGACCTGCAGGCCGCGGTCGTCGCCGAGCAGGCCGACCTGGGCCTCGCCTTCGACGGCGACGCCGACCGCTGCTTCGTGGTCGACGAGCGAGGTGAAGCCGTATCGCCCTCGACGCTGACCGCACTGATCGCCGCCCGGACGCTGGCCCGTGAACCGGGCGCGACGATCATCCACAACCTGATCACCAGCCGCGCGGTGCCTGAGCTGGTGCGCGAGCTGGGCGGCACCGCCGTCCGCACCAGGGTCGGCCACTCCTTCATCAAGGCGACGATGGCCGACACCGACGCCGCCTTCGGTGGCGAGCACAGCGGGCACTACTACTTCCGGGACTTCTGGCGAGCCGACTCCGGCATGCTCGCGGCGCTGCACGCTCTGGCGGCCGTGGCCGAGACGACCCGACCACCGTCCGCGCTCTTCGCCGACTACGAGCGATATGCCGTCAGCGGCGAGATCAACTCGACGGTCCCCGAGGTCCGCGCCGTGCTCGCGCGGGTCGAGGCGGCGTACGCCGATCGGGACGATGTCGAGATCGACCATCTCGACGGGTTGACCGTCGAGCATCCCGGCTGGTTCTTCAACCTGCGTCCGTCCAACACCGAGCCGCTGCTCCGGCTCAACGCCGAGGGGCGCGACACTGACACGATGGTGGCGGTGCGTGACGAGGTGCTGAACCTGGTCAGGAGCCCCGAGTGAGGAGCGCGTGATGAACCTGGATCCCCGGCTGCGCGAGATCATCGTGTGCCCCAGTTGCCGCGGCGACCTCGAGGAGGTGGGCGAGGAGCTGGTCTGTCAGGAGTGTGGGCTCGCCTACCCGGTGCGCGACGACATCCCGGTCCTGTTGGTCGACGAAGCCCGTCGCCCGTCGTGACGAGCTGGTTCGACGAGGCCCGCCTCGACGACCCGCGTGCGCTCGAGGCCGCGGATCCGATGCTGCGGAGGCTCGCGGAGTCGGGAGCGCGGGTGCGTCGCGAGGCGCACGACGCCGCGGCGGCGACGTTGGCCGCCGTCGAGCGCAGCGGGGAGCTGGTCCGACCGCGTGCGGTCGTGGCGGCCGGGCCCGACTCTCGGCTGCTGCGCGCCGTCTTAGAGCCCTGGTGCCCGGTGCCGTTCGTCGCCTGGCCCAACGCCGGGCTGCCCGGATGGGCAGGAAGCATGGACCTGGTGCTGGTCCTCGCGCCGGGCGGCAGCGACACCGGCAGCGCCTCCGCGGCCGCCGAGGCGGTTCGCCGTGGATGTCAGGTCGTGGTGGCCTGCCCGGCCGGATCGCTGGTCGCCGAGCATGCCGAGGGTCGATGGACCACCGAGCTGCCTACGGTGACGGGGGACCAGCTCGCCACGGCCGTGGTCATGCTCGACTACCTCGACCGGGTCGGTCTCGGTCCTCGGGCCGATGCTGAGAGCGTCGCGGTCGCGCTGGACGAGGTAGCGGTCTCCTGCTCCCCCCACCGCGACCTGGCCGTCAACCCGGCCAAGATGCTCGCGATCGCGCTGGCCGACACCACGCCGGTGCTGTGGGGTGGCTCGGTCCTCGCCGCTCGAGCCGCCCGTCGTGTCGCCGAGTCGATCCGCCGGGCGATCGGCCGCTCGGCGTTGGCCGGTGACGCCGAGCACCTGCTGCCGGTCCTCGCGGCCGCCCCTCGCCGCGATGTCTTCGACGACCCCTTCGCCGACGGCGCGGCGGCCCCCCAGACGATGCTGCTCGTCCTCGACGATGGTGCCGACGACGCGGTCGTTCGCGAGTCCCGCGGCCGACTGCTGGCCACCGCCGCCGACCGCGGCGTCCGGGTCGAGACCGTCACCGCCGTGGGCGAGACCGAGGTCGCCCGCTACGCCTCCCTGCACCTCACCGGCTCCTACGCCGCCGCCTACCTCCAGCTGGGGCTGGTCGAGGACTGACTGCCGCGGTCTTCCTGCGTCTGCCGCGGTCTTGTAGTGGCAAAGTGCCTCGGATATCGGGCCCTTACCCACTACAGCACCGCGGGAGATGGGTCAGGGCCACCACAGCACCGCGGCAGACGGGCGGGACGGACGGCTTCTCAGTAGGCTTCTCCAATGACGAGGGACTGCGCGACGAGAGATCGGGCGACGAGGGGCGGGTCGACCTCGTGAGCGCCGGGCTGTTCGGGCTGCTCGACGACGTCGCGGTGCTGGCCAAGATGGCGGCGGCGTCGATCGACGACGTCGGTGCGGCTGCGGGGCGAGCCAGCGCGAAGGCCGCCGGCGTGGTTGTCGACGACACCGCGGTCACGCCGCAGTACGTCCAAGGGGTGGCCGCGCGGCGCGAGATTCCCATCATCAAGCAGATCGCGAAGGGCTCGCTGCGCAACAAGCTGCTCTTCATCCTGCCCGCGGCGCTGGTGCTCAGCCAGTTCCTGCCGTGGGCGCTGACCCCGATCCTGATGGTCGGCGGCACCTATCTGTCCTTCGAGGGCGTCGAGAAGATCTGGGAGCGGATCGCTGGCAGCCACCACGAGGAAGCATCCGCGAACACCGGGCAGATGTCAGAGGAGCAGGAGCGTGCCCTGATCGCGGGGGCGATCCGCACCGACTTCATCCTCTCCGCGGAGATCATGGTCATCTCGCTCAACGAGGTCGCCGACGAGGGCTTCTGGGCCCGTCTCGCGATCCTCGCCTTCGTCGCCGTGGTGATCACCATCGCGGTGTACGGCGTGGTCGGGCTGATCGTGAAGATGGACGACCTCGGCCTGGCGTTGGCCCAGCGCAAGTCGGCCTTCTCCCAGCGATTCGGTCGGTTCCTGGTCGACGCGATGCCGGCGTTGCTGTCGATCATCTCCGTGGTCGGGGTGGCGGCGATGCTCTGGGTCGGCGGTCACATCATCTTGAACGGCGTCGACGAGCTGGGCTGGCACTGGCTCCACGATGTGATCCATCACCTCGAGGAGGCCGTGCATCACGCCGTACCCGGTGTGGGCGCGGCGCTGGCGTGGTTGGTGAACACCATCGCCTCGGCGATCGTCGGCTTGCTGGTCGGCGCGGTGGTGGTGGCCGTGATGCACTTGTTGCCGTCTCGGCGCCAGCACGCCGACCACTGAGCCCGGCAGCCGCGGCCGCGGCCGCGGCGGCCGGGCTCGCGAGGATTCTTCCCCGACGGCACCCCGGGATTAGCCTGGATGGTCGCGGCAGCCATCGAGCCGCGGAAGCATGGAGGAACCTCGTGGACTTCAAGGTCGCCGACCTCAACCAGGCCGACTTCGGTCGTGCCGAGATCACCCTGGCCGAGCACGAGATGCCCGGCCTGATGACCATGCGGGAGCGGTACGCCGCTAGCAAGCCGCTGGCCGGGGCCCGGATCGCCGGGTCGCTGCACATGACGGTGCAGACCGCCGTCCTGATCGAGACCCTGGTCGCGCTCGGCGCGGAGGTCCGGTGGGCGTCCTGCAACATCTTCTCCACCCAGGACCACGCCGCCGCGGCGGTCGCCGTCGGCCCGACCGGCACCCCCGACGCGCCCGCCGGTGTGCCCGTCTTCGCTTGGAAGGGCGAGACCCTGGAGGAGTACTGGTGGTGCACCCAGCAGATCCTGAGCTGGGGGACGGGCGAGGACGGTGCGGAGCGTCGCCCGAACATGATCCTCGACGACGGTGGCGACGCCACCCTCCTGGTCCACCTCGGTGTCGAGGCCGAGAAGGCCGGCGTCGCCCCCGACCCGGCCACCGCGACCAGCCACGAGCAGCAGATCATCTTCGGAGTGATCGCCGACTCGCTCGCCGAGTCCGGTGATCGCTGGACCAAGATCGCCAACGAGATCAAGGGCGTCACCGAGGAGACCACCACCGGCGTGCACCGGCTCTACGAGCGCGCCAAGGACGGCAGCCTGCTGTTCCCGGCGATCAACGTCAACGACTCGGTCACCAAGTCGAAGTTCGACAACAAGTACGGCTGCCGACACTCCCTGATCGACGGCATCAACCGGGCCACCGACGTGCTGATCGGCGGCAAGGTCGCCGTGGTCTGCGGCTACGGCGATGTCGGCAAGGGCTGCGCGGAGTCGCTGCGCGGTCAGGGCGCCCGCGTCGTGGTCACCGAGATCGACCCGATCTGCGCGCTGCAGGCGGCGATGGACGGCTACCAGGTCGCCACCCTCGAGGACGTGCTGCCGATCGCCGACATCGTGATCACCTCGACCGGCAACCGCGACGTGGTCACTGCCGAGCAGATGAGCCGGATGAAGCACCAGGCGATCGTCGGCAACATCGGCCACTTCGACAACGAGATCGACATGGCCGGTTTGGAGACCTGGCCGGGCATCGTGCGCACCACCATCAAGCCCCAGGTCGACCTGTGGACCTTCCCGGAGACGGGTCGGGCCGTGCTGGTGCTGTCGGAGGGTCGGCTGCTCAACCTCGGCAACGCGACCGGGCACCCGTCGTTCGTGATGTCGAACTCGTTCACCAACCAGGTGCTCGCCCAGCTCGAGCTGTTCACCAAGACCGAGGACTACCCCGTCGGGGTCTACGTGCTGCCCAAGCACCTGGACGAGGAGGTCGCGCGTCTCCACCTCGACGCGCTCGGTGCACGGCTGACCGAGCTGAGCCCCGAGCAGGCGTCCTACCTCGGCATCGCGGTGACGGGTCCGTTCAAGCCGGACAGCTACCGTTACTGACCTACCATGAGGTGACCAAGCACCCGGTGCTGAGCAGCACCGTTACTGAGCAAGTGCCGTTCGGGCTGGCACACTGGAGGCCATGAGTCAGCCGGTCGAGAGCGTCAGCAAGGGGCGTGTGCTCGTCGTCGACGACGACGCCTCGCTTGCCGAGATGCTCACCATCGTGTTGCGCCAGGAGGGTTTCGACTCCCTGGTCTGTGATCGTGGCGACCGGGCGATGGCCGCCTTCCACGAGTATCGCCCCGACCTGGTCCTGCTGGACCTGATGCTGCCCGGCCTCGACGGCATCGACGTGTGCAAGGAGATCCGCAGCGAGTCGGGTGTCCCGATTGTGATGCTGACTGCGAAGAGCGACACCATCGACGTCGTGCTCGGACTCGAGTCGGGTGCCGACGACTACATCGTCAAGCCGTTCAAGCCCAAGGAGCTGGTGGCCCGCGTGCGTGCCCGGGTGCGGCGGCTCGACCCGCCCGGCAACGACACGCTCTCGATCGGTGACGTTCAGATCGACGTTGCCGGGCACTCCGTCACCCGGGGCGGTCGGGCGGTCAACCTGACCCCGTTGGAGTTCGACCTGCTGGTGTGCCTGGCCCGCAAGCCCTGGCAGGTGTTCACCCGCGAGATCCTCCTCGAGCAGGTCTGGGGCTACCGTCACCAGGCCGATACCCGGTTGGTGAACGTCCACGTCCAGCGGCTCCGGTCGAAGATCGAGCACGATCCGGAGAACCCCGAGGTGGTCATCACCGTCCGCGGCGTGGGCTACAAAGCCGGCACCTCCTGACCATGAGCGGCAGGACGCTCCCCGCCGCCGTACGTCGTGGTCTGACGCTGTGGCGGCGCTCGATCCAGGCGCGAGTCGTGCTGAGCACGGTGGTCCTCTCGGCGCTGGTGCTCATCGGGGTCGGCTGGTTCCTGCTGCAGCAGACCCGCGACGGCCTGCTCGACCACCGGGTGAGTGCCGTGGTCGCCGAGGCCAACGAGGAGACCCGCAGCGCCCGGCTCGCCCTGGAAGGCGCCCTCGGCACCGACCTGGACGCCAGCACCCAGCGCACCGAGCTGGTGAACCCGATCATCGAACGCGGCGCCGTGCGCGGCTTCAGCGTGGCCCTGATGAAGCCGGGGCCCGAACAGAGCGGCGGCACCTCGATCTTCAGCCCGGGCTTGGACCTGGCCAGCATCCCGGACAGTCTGCGTGAGCACTTCGTCGACCACACCACCACGGCGCGGACGTTCACGCAGATCAACGCCGGTGGTGCCCATCCCGAATCGGTGCCCGGCGTGGTTGTCGGCTCGACGATCCGGCTGCCGGCCGACGGGTCGGTGTACACCCTCTACTACCTGTTCCCCCTCGACGAGGAGCAAGAGACCCTCAACCTGGTCACCAGGTCGCTGGCCACCGCCGCCGGTGTGTTGCTGGTCCTCGTCGCCGGTCTCACCTGGCTGGTGACCAGACAGGTGGTCACCCCGGTCCGGATGGCACGCGAGGTCGCCGAGCGGCTCGCCGCGGGTCAGTTGCAGGAGCGGCTGCGGGTCCGCGGTGAGGACGACCTCGCCCGACTGGCGACCTCCTTCAATCAGATGGCCTCCAATCTGCAGCGTCAGATCCGCCAGTTGGAGGAGCTGAGCCGTGTCCAGCGCCGGTTCGTCTCCGACGTCTCTCACGAGCTGCGCACTCCGCTCACGACCGTCCGGATGGCCAGCGACGTCATCCATGACGCCAAGCAGGGACTTGACCCGGTCACCGCCCGGGCCGCCGAGCTGCTGCAGACCGAGCTGGATCGCTTCGAGACGCTGCTCACCGACCTGTTGGAGATCAGCCGGTTCGACGCCGGCGCGGCTGTGCTGGACCCGGAGGACGTCAATCTCGTCGACGTCGTGCACCGGGTGGTCGAGTCCAGCAGGCTGCTCGCCGACCAACGCGGCAGCACACTGATCGTGCGGGCACCGGATGAGCCGTGCCTCGCCGAGGCCGACGTGCGTCGGGTCGAGCGGATCGTGCGCAACCTGGTGGGCAACGCCATCGATCACGCCGAGTCGGGCGATGTGCTCATCATCGTCGCCCACGACGACCAGGCCGCATCCGTCGCGGTGCGCGACTACGGTGTCGGCCTGGCGCCGGGGGAGTCAGCGATGGTGTTCAACCGCTTCTGGCGGGCTGATCCGGCACGCGCGCGCAGCACTGGTGGCACCGGCCTGGGTCTGTCGATCGCGCTGGAGGACGCCCATCTGCACGGTGGTTGGCTGCAGGCCTGGGGGCGCCCAGGTGAAGGCTCCCAGTTCCGGCTCACCCTGCCGCGGCATCTGGGCCAGACCCTGCGGCACAGCCCGATCCCGCTGGTGCCGACCGATGCCGAGGAGAAGGTGTGATGTCGGCGCGTCTTCGCCTTCTCGGCCTCGTCCTGGCCAGCACCGTCGCGCTGACCGGCTGTCTGGCCGTCCCCGACCAGGGCCCCGTGGTCGAGGTGGGCGGCAGCTCGGACGTGCGAGCCGGCGAGGCGCCGGACATCGTCCCGGCGCCACCGCAACCGGGCGAATCCGCCAGCGACATCGTCCGCCACTTCCTGGAGGCGATGCGCGCATCGCCGGTCGAGACCAGCGTCGCGCGCAAGTTCCTCACCAAGGACGCGGCCGCCTCCTGGCGACCGGAGGAGCAGACGATCACCTATGTCAGCACCTCGGGCCCGATCGGTAGCTCCCAGCTCCGGGTCAGGCTGCTCGGTGCGACCGGCTATGACTCGCGCGGCACCTACCTGGGTGCGCTGCGGCCCCGCGACCGCACGCTGCACTTCCCGATGCAGCTGGTCGATGGCGAATGGCGGATCGCCGAGGCACCGAACGCGTTGATCGTCAACGACGACTGGTTCGACCAGCGCTTCCAACGGGTCTCGCTCTACTTCTTCGATCCGAGTGGCAAGCACCTGATCCCGGAGCCGGTCTTCCTCACCCGAGGTGACCAGCTCCCCACGGCGCTGACCAAGGGGCTGCTGGCCGGCCCACCGAGCACACTGCGTCGCGTGGAGCGGACGTTTGTGCCCTCCGGGACCACGCTCGACCTCTCCGTGCCTCCGGTGAGTGGTGGTGGTGTCGCGGACATCGCGCTCAGCAGCGGGGGTGGGCGGGTCTCGCCCGAGGCGACCGAGCTGATGATGGCACAGCTCACCTGGACCCTGCGCCAGGTCCCCAGCGTCGAGGCGCTCCGGGTCACCGTCGACGGTCAGCGGGTCGATCTGCCCGGCGCGGAGAAGACCGTGCCGGTCGACAGCTTCTCCGAGTACGACCCCACGGGCTGGTTGGCCAGCAGTACGCCGTACGCCGTCCGCAAGGGCGTCGTCGTCGGGGACGCCCTGAGCGATCCGCTGCCGGTGGCAGGGCCGTTCGGCACCAAGAAGTACGGCCTGCGCTCCATCGCGGTCGATCCCGCGAACACCAAGATCGCCGGCGTCTCGAGCAACGGCGAGTCGGTCCTGGTCACCTCGCTCACCAACGCCGATGCCCGCGTGGCCGAGGTCGCCTCCGGGGCCACCAACCTGCTGCCCCCCGTCTGGGACCTGTCCGGCCGGCTCTGGCTGGTCGATCGGAGACCGAGCGGAGCCGTGGTCATCGTCCTCGCGGACGGCACGCACCCCCAAGAGATCAGTGCCCCGGGCATCACCGGTCGGCAGGTGCGCAGGTTCGAGGTGTCCCGCGACGGCTCGCGGTTCGTGGCCGTGGTGTCCGGCCGATCCGGTGACAACCTGGTGGTCAGTCGGGTTCAGCGCAGCGCCGACGGCCGGTTGAGCCTTGCTCCGCCGACCCAGATGCCGTCGCCGAGCGACACTCCCTTGCGCGCTCGGGACCTGGGTTGGAGCGACGCCACCACTGCCACGGTGCTCAACCCGTTGACCGACGACCTCACCCAGGTCAGCGCGGTCCCGTTGGACCGATCGCCGGGGCGTTCGGTGGGCACGGTGCCGGGGGGCATGCGCTGGTTGGTCAGCTCGCCGATCGAGGTCGAGCCGACGTACGTCGTGGCGCGCGACGAGGTCGTGCTGCTCGCCGACGTCGGTTCGGTGAAGGTGGCCGAGGGCATTGCACTGCCCACCCTCACCTACGCGGGTTGACCCTCCCGCTCTCTCCACAGCGACCGAGTGGCCCGGTGGCGGCGGAGTGATCGAGCCGGTGAGATGGCCAGGTGGATCCAGAGGCCGGACTCTCGCTGCGCGACGCGGCGCTCGACCTGTTGCTCGGGGGAGCCTGCCTGGGCTGCGGGCGTCCCGGCTGGCTGGTGTGTGCGGACTGTGGGGCAGCGCTGCCGGACCGCGCGGCTCCTGCCTGGCCCACCCCCACGCCGGCCGGGCTGGCCACCCCGTGGGCGATGGGACCCTATGCCGGCGTGTTGAGAGCGATGGTGCTGGGGCACAAGGAGCATCGCCTGTTGGCGTTGCGACCAGTGCTGGGCAGGTTGCTGGCCGGGTCGGTCACGGCGGCCGCCATGCCGGGTCCGCCGGTCGTGCTGGTCCCGGTGCCCTCGCGGCCAGCGGCCATCCGAGCCCGTGGGCACGACCACACCTGGGAGATCAGCCGGGCGGCAAGCACGATGTTGCGTCGACTCGACATCGAGGCGCGGGTCGCCCGACTGCTGTCTTGTCGGCGCGACATCGCCGACCAGGCCGGGCTGACCGCCGACCAGCGCGCGGAGAACCTCGCCGGCTCGCTGCAAGCCCGTTCGGGTGCGCTGGCTCGGTTGGCACGGTGGCGACCCCGAGTCCAGGTCGTCGTCTGCGACGACGTGCTCACCACCGGTGCCACCGCCCGTGAGGCGCAACGAGCGCTGGAGGTGATCGGCCTGCCGGTCAGCGCCATTGCAGTGGTCGCGGCGACCCAGCGTCGCATCAGGCCCGGCGACACCCACTAGTGGCAGGGATCTCGCTGAGGATCTCCGCAAGCGGCTTTGAACCGGTCGCCCGACCGGATAGCGTCTGTTCATGGAGTCCGTCCGGGTCCGTGGTTGCGTCATCCGGGCGGTTCGTGTGTCTCGGCACTTGGCCGAGCACACGAGGCCCGTTCCCGGTTGGCTAGCCGATGCCAGTCGCAGGCGAAACGGCCCACGTAACGGGCGGCGTGATGGCCCTGTCCGTCACCCGTTCGGATCACGGTGCGGCTTAGTCGTAAGTCCTGCCTCGCGGCCGTCGTCAGATGCGACGCACTGCGGGAGAAGGTCAGTAGTGGCGCGAGAAGCTGCGAGAGCCTCAGCAGGCGGGTGTGGGGTCGAAGACCAGGTCGGCCGGACGGACTCCTCACGAGCGCGCTCCCTGCGCCGCTCGTCCATGACGCGCAGCCCGCGTCCTTCGCCCACGCGACCCGTAGGAGGTTGACATGGAGGTAGTGGTCACCGGACGTCACATCGAGGTCTCGGATCGGTTCCGCAGTCACGTCTCCGAGAAGCTCTCCAAGCTGGAGAAGCACGACCACCGGATCATCCGCGTGAACGTCGAGGTCGAGCAGGAACGCAACCCTCGCCAGGCAGACCGCGCCGTGCGTGTGCAGCTCACCGCGCTCTCCCGTGGGCCGGTGATCCGGGCCGAGGCCGCCGCTGCCGACAAGATGGCCGCGCTGGACATCGCCTTGGACAAGATGGCCGCGCAGATGAGGCGCGCCGCTGACCGTCGCCGTGTGCGCAGCAGCCGGATGCGGGGCAACGGCACCGCGGCGGCCGCCGAGCTTGAGGCGGCGCTGGTTGTCGAGCAGGCCGACGAGGAGGTCGAGCACCGGGTGGGGCCGATCACCGTGACCGGCGAGGGGCCGCTGCTGGTGCGCGAGAAGACCCACCATGCCGCCCCGATGACACTCGACCAGGCGCTCTACGAGATGGAGTTGGTCGGGCACGACTTCTACCTTTTCGTCGACAAGGAGTCCGAGCGACCCTGCGTGGTCTACCGACGGCGCGGCTATGACTACGGCGTGATCTCACTGGATCTGGGCGACGCCGAATAGCCGTTCGTGACGGTCCACTAGGTCGCGCCGCCACGCCTGACCGGCCCTGATCTGCGATGATGCGCGGGTGAGCGACACGCAGGAGACCGACCCCATCAAGGTGCTGGTGGTCGACGACCAGGAGCTGTTCCGGCGCGGTCTGACCATGCTGCTCGGCGCCGAGGACGGGATCGAGGTCGTCGGCGAGGCGGGCGACGGGGTCGAGGGCACCCAGCTTGCCGAGCGGACCGTGCCCGACGTCGTCCTCCTGGACGTGCGGATGCCCAAGCGCACCGGCATCGAGGCCTGTCTGGCGATCAAGGAGGCCGTGCCGTCGGCGAAGATCGTCATGCTCACCGTCTCCGACGAGGAGGCCGACCTCTACGAGGCGGTCAAGAGCGGCGCCTCCGGCTACCTGCTCAAGGACTCCTCCATCGAGGAGGTAGCCCAGGCGGTCAAGGTGGTGGCCGACGGTCAGTCGCTGATCTCACCGTCGATGGCGGTCAAGCTGATCGACGAGTTCAAGCAGATGTCCAAGCCGGAGCGCGACCACGTGCCCGGCCTGCGCCTCACCGAGCGCGAGCTCGAGGTGCTCCGGCTGGTCGCCCGAGGGATGAACAACCGGGAGATCTCCAAGCAGCTGTTCATCAGCGAGAACACCGTGAAGAACCACGTCCGCAACATCTTGGAGAAGCTGCAGCTGCACTCCCGGATGGAGGCCGTGATGTACGCCGTCAAGGAAAAGCTCCTCGACCTCCCGTGACCGAGCAGCTCTCGCTGGCCCAGGCGAGGCGGATCGCGCTCGCTGCAGGCGGCTTCACCGACCGGCCGCACGCCGTTCCCACGATGCGCACCCTGCAGCGCGCCGTCGCGCGCACCGGCGTACTCCAGGTCGACTCGGTGAACGTGCTGCAGCGGGCGCACTTCATGCCCCTCTACTCCCGGATGGGTCCCTATGATGTCGGGTTGCTGACGCGTGCCGCCGAGCGCAGGCCCCGCCGGCTGGTGGAGTACTGGGCCCATGTGCAGGCGCTGATGCCGGTCGAGCTCTGGCCGCTGATGCAGCACCGGATGGATCACTATCGGGCCGAGCGCGGCAAGTGGGGGTACATCGTCGACAACCCCACGCTCGAGCAGAACCTGCTCGCCGAGCTGCGCGAGGTCGGTGCCTCGACCGCGCGTGACCTCGACGACGGGCTGCCGCGCAGCAAGGAGGGCTGGGGGTGGAACTGGTCGCTGACCCGGCAGGCGCTGGACTTCTTGTACATGTCCGGGCAGGTCGCGATCGCCGGGCGCAATAGTCAGTTCGAGATCCTCTACGACCTGCCCGAGCGGGTGCTGCCGCCTGACGTACTGGCCCTGCCGACGCCGCCTAAGCCCGAAGCCGACCGCGAGCTGGTGCGCCGTGCAGCCCGTTCACACGGCGTCGCATCGATCGCCTGCCTGCGCGACTACTACCGGATGTCGATCGCCGACACCAAGGTGGCCGTCGAGTCACTGGTCGAGGCCGGCGAGCTGCTGCCGGTGACGGTGCGCGGCTGGAAGCGGCCGGCCTACCTCCACGTCGAGGCTCGCCTGCCTCGCCGGATCCGCGCCCGAGCCCTGCTCAGCCCATTCGACCCGCTGGTGTGGGAGCGCGCCCGGGCCGAGGCGCTGTTCGACTTCTTCTACCGGATCGAGATCTACACCCCGGTCGAGAAGCGGGTGCACGGCTACTACGTGTTGCCGTTCCTCCTCGGTGACCGGATCGTTGCTCGGGTCGACCTCAAGGCGGATCGGGCGACCGGCAGACTGTTGGTCAAGGGCTCCTACGTCGAGGCCCACGCCAACCCCGGCGAGACCGCCGAAGAGCTCGCCGCCGAGTTGCGCCAGCTGGCTGACTGGCTGGGGCTGACCGACATCGTCGTCGAGCCGCGCGGTGACCTGGCCCCGATGCT
>JBDHZT010000059.1:0-23375 GCA_039811985.1 Nocardioidaceae bacterium
CATGTGCTACATTGTAGATGTAGCGATCGCTACGTCACGTTGAGGAGGAGTTTTCCATGGTGGGCGCGGGCCTGCTGCTGCTGGTTGCCATCGCCGTCGAGATCGTCGCTACGGCGCTACTGCCGCGAGCCGAGGGATTCACCGATCCACTGTGGAGCGGGGTGGTGCTGGGCGGCTACGGCGTCTCGATCTGGCTGCTGGCGATCGTGGTGCGCACCATGCCGGTGTCCGTCGCCTATGCCGTCTGGTCCGGCCTGGGCACCGCGATCGTGGCAGCCGTGGGCTATGCCTTCTTCGGGGAGACGATGAGCTGGGCCAAGGCCCTCTCCATCGGCCTGATCGTGGCGGGCGTGGTCGGGCTCAATCTCTCCGGCGCCTGACGCTCTTCGCTCAGGCGTGCAGGACGGGCCGGGTGCCCCGGGTGCGCAGCACGACGGCCAGGAGCAGCACGGCAACCGCGAAGGCGGCGTGACGCGGACCCGGGTGGGGGCGGTTCAACACGTAGCCGGCCAGGACGACGTAGAAGAAGGCCGTCGCGGCCTGCACGCTGGTGCGCAGCCGGCAACCCCGACCGAGGATCCCTGCCGGGAGGTAACTGCCCAGCACCAGACCGCCGAGCACGGCCGTGGCCACGGCTGTGGCCATCCAGCCGAGGTGCTGCATCCGGTCGACCCCGAGCAGCGGTCGCTCGCCCCACAGCAACACGGGGACGAGGATGCCGCCGGCCAGCAGACGGCCACGGGTCCACGGCAGCCGCCAGGCCGGCAATTCGCGGGCGAGTGCTGCGGCTCGCGAGATAGTGGACACCCGCTGGGCGGCCTCGGCCGAGCGCACGGCAGGCCCCGCCGCCGAGACCTCGGACGATGCCGACCAGGACATGCTCACGGTGGGCATCATGTCCGGAGTTTGCCTGGTCGGTAGGCAATTCCTGGCAACTCGACGGTTCCGAGTGTCTCAACGGAATCAAACGACGTATTCCGTTCTCGGGCCCCGGCAAGGCCGCCGAAACCGTGGCCCCTGGTCTAGGCCCAGGGACCGGAGGTGCCGCCAGTAGGGGCTGTCGAGCTGGGCGTCGTCCCAGTGCGTGCATGAGTGCCGCCGACGAGGAAGACGGGCCGGAGGCCCGGCGACCGAGGAGAAGGCGCTCAGGTGCGTGCTGGGGCGGCGGCCAGCCGGCATTCGCCCTACTGGCGGGACCTCCTAGTCGCCGACAGCGTCACGGCCCCGTGAGACCAGGAGGGGATCGGGGGCGAAGACCACGTCGGGGTCCTTGCCGTCGTACTCCACCATGTTCAAGAACAGCCGCATCGCGTTGATCCGCGCGCGCTTCTTGTCGTTGCTCTTGATGGTGTACCACGGCGACTCGTCGGTGTCGGTGTGCAAGAAGACCTGCTCCTTGGCGTCGGTGTAGGCGTCCCAGCGATCGAGGCTCTCCAGGTCCATCGGCGAGAGCTTCCAGCGACGCACCGGGTCGATCTGCCGGATCGCGAACCGCGTGCGCTGCTCCTGCTGGGTCACCGAGAACCAGAGCTTGGTGACGGTGATGCCGGATTCGGACAGCATCCGCTCGAACACCGGGGCCTGGTGCATGAACGTCCAGTAGTCGTGGTCGGAGCAGAAGCCCATCACTCGCTCGACGCCGCCGCGGTTGTACCAAGACCGGTCGAACAGCACGAACTCCCCCGAGGTGGGCAGGTGGGAGATGTAACGCTGGAAGTACCACTGACCAAGCTCGGTGCGGGTCGGCTTCGTGAGCGCCACCACCCGAGCCGCCCGCGGGTTCAGGTGTTCCATGAAGCGCTTGATGGTGCCGCCCTTGCCGGCCGCGTCACGACCCTCGAAGACGATCACATGCTTGCGGCCATGGTCCTGCGCCCAGTACTGGAACTTCAGCAGCTCGATCTGCAGGAGATACTTCTCCACCTCGTAGTCGTTGCGTGACATCAACTCGTCGTAGGGATAGTTCTCCCGCCACGTCTCGACCGCACTGCCGTCGGGCGCGATCAGGATGGGGTCGTCCCCATGGTCGTCGCGCACGGTGTAGCCGGCGTTGCGGAGGCTGTCGATGTGCTCGCGCAGGGACATCTGCATGGGTCACTCGTAGCACATCGCCGATCCACGTGGGGCGACCACCCGACTCTGTTCGCCAGAACTTCACTGGCCGGAGCCGCCATCCATGGCCGGACGGGCCGGATCAGATGGGCGGGGTCACAGGTGGCTTTGTACGCCGGCGAGGAGCTGGCGGGCCACCACGATCCGTTGGACCTGGTTCGTGCCCTCGTAGATCTGGGTGATCTTGGCATCGCGCATCATCCGCTCGACCGGATAATCGCGGGTGTAGCCGTAGCCGCCGAGCACTTGGACCGCATTGGTAGTGACCTCCATCGCAACATCGGAGGCGAAGCACTTCGCCGCTGCACCGAAGAAGGTCAGGTCCGCATCGCCGCGCTCCGAGCGGCCAGCGGCGGCGTAGGTCAGCTGGCGGGCGGCCTCCACCTTCATGCCCATGTCGGCGAGCATGAACTGCAGACCCTGGAAGTCGGCGATCGGCTTGCCGAACTGCTGACGCTCGGCGGCGTAGCCGAGCGCGTAGTCCAGCGCTCCCTGGGCGACTCCGACGGCCTGGGCCGCGATGGTGACTCGGGTATGGTCCAGCGTCTGCATCGCGATCTCGAACCCCGCGCCCTCGGCCCCGATCCTGCGAGAGTCCGGAATGCGGACCTGGTCGAGATAGACCTCCCGGGTCGGAGAGCCCTTGATGCCGAGCTTCCTCTCCTTGGCGCCGAAGGAGACTCCTTGGTCACTCTTCTCGACCACGAATGCGGTGATGCCGTGGCTGCGCGAGTCCGGATCCGTCACCGCCATCACGGTGTAGAACTCCGACACTCCGGCGTTGGTGATCCAGCGCTTCACCCCGTTGAGCACCCACTGGTCACCGTCCCTCACCGCCGTGGTCGACATCGAGGCCGCATCCGAGCCCGCCTCGGGTTCGGAGAGGCAGTAGGAGAAGCCTTCCCCCGCCACCAGCCGCGGCAGACAGGACCGCTTCAGCTCCTCCGAGCCGGCCAGCAGCACCGGCAGGGAGCCGAGCTTGTTGACTGCCGGGATCAGCGAGGCCGACATGTCCACCCGCGCGATCTCTTCGATCACGATCACCGTTGCCAGAGCATCGGCGCCGGTGCCGCCGTACTCCTCGGGCACATGCGGAGCGTGCAGCTCATAGGCCAGCAGCGCCTCCGCCGCCTCGTCAGGGTAGCGAGCCTCTTCGTCGACCTCCGCGGCGTGCGGCGCGATCTTGTCCGCACAGAGTTCGCGGACCACCTGACGCAGGGTCTGATGCTCCGGCGGGAGGGCGAAGGTGGGAGTCTCCTCCATGTCGATCGAGTCTACGAAGCAACGGCACCGGGTCGTGGTTGGGGGTGCGGGGCTCAGGTCACGGTGCCGGCCGCTGGGCGGAGGGGGTCTTCGGCGGGCCGGCTCGCGTCGTGGCCGCCGTAGTGGGCTGACAGCGAGGGAGCTCACAGTTCAACCCGTGTGTCTGACCCACCCCACTACGGTGGGGGCATGAAGACCAACTGGCACGACCCGGACGCGATCTCGTTGATGCTCGACGAGTGCGAGACCTGGGCCGTCGTGGGACTCTCGGGAGACCCGCACCGCACGGCGTACGAAATCGCCGAGCTGCTCCAGCAGCGCGGCAAGCGGATCGTCCCGATCCATCCGAAGGCGCCGGTCGTGCTCGGCGAGCAGGGCTACCCGACCCTCGCCGACGTCCCGTTCCCGATCGATGTCGTCGACGTCTTCCGCCGCTCGGAGGCGGCCGGCGAGTTCGCCGACCAGGCTGTCGCCATCGGCGCCAGGGGCGTGTGGTTCCAGCTCGGCGTGATCGATGAGGATGCCTTCGCCCGCACCACCGCCGCCGGCGTGCCCATGGTGATGGACACCTGCCCGGCCATCGAGTGGCGCCGCCGGTGAAGCGACTGCTGGTGGCGGTGATCGCGCTCGCGATCGTCGTAACCGTCGGGGTGGTGATCGGCCAGCGGCTCTGGAACCGCTACCAGCTGCGGCGCACCGTCGATCCGTCCACGCCCCTGGCGGACCAGTGCGACCAGGTGCCTGCCAACGCGAGCAGGATCACCCTGACCGCCTCGGACGGTCGCACCCTCGGCGCCGCCCTGGTCGGCCCCGACGATGCGACCGTCGGCGTGGTGCTCCGCCAGGGCGCGTCCCAGCGGATCTGCGAGTGGCTCCCCTGGGCCAGCCAGGTCGCATCCGACACCGGCGCTCGGATCCTCCTCTTCGACCGGCGAGGTCGCGGCTCCTCCCCCGGCGAGGGCGACCTCACCAAGGAGCCGGACGACACCCTGGTGGCGGTGCGGGCGCTCCGCGACACGGGAGTACGACGGGTGGCGCTGGTCGCCTCCTCGATGGGCAACTCGATCATGTTCTCCGCACTTCCATCCGTGCGGCCCGCCCCGTGCGCGGTCGTATCGATCTCCCCGGTGCTGGTGTCCGGCGACACGCATGGCACGGTGAACGCGACCGCGCTGAAGGGGCTGCCGCAGAACCTCTGGGTGACCTGGGAGACGGGCAATGCCGGAATCGACGACAACGCGAAGATGATCCTCTCGCGAGCCGGCGAAGAGGGCTTGGAGGACTTCCGTCAGCTCCCCGTCGACACCACCGACCACTCCCGCCAACTGATCCTCAACCATCCCGAGGCCGCCGACTTCGTCACCCAGGCGATCGAGTCCTGCCGATGAGTCGGCCGGGTGGCGACCTCACCGTGCCGCCCGGGCCCGGCATCCCGGTGGGTCTGGTGGTGCCGGCGAGCGATCTCGTCGAGCGGTTCTCGCGCTCCTCCGGCCCCGGTGGCCAGTCGGTCAACACCACCGACAGCCGCGTCGAGGTCGAGCTCGACGTGGCCACGACGACCGCACTCACCGATCTGCAGCGTCAACGCGCCCTGGCCCGGTTGGCCTCGCGGTTGAACGACGGTCGGCTCGTGGTGGTCGCCTCCGAGCACCGGTCCCAGCATCGCAATCGCGTGGCCGCCCGCGAACGCATGACCGCGCTGCTCCGTGAGGCGCTCGCCCCTCCGCCTCCTACTCGCCGAGCGACCAAGCCCTCCCGCGCCGCTCGCGAGCGCCGGCTGACCGCCAAGCATCACCGCAGCGAGCTGAAGTCCATGCGACGTCGGGTCGACCGGGACTAGCTGCTCACCCGGTAGACCAACATGCTGCCGTCGGAGGCGGTCAGGGTCAGGGCGTCTCCCTCGATGACGTAGTCCAGTGGGCCCGAGTCGAAGATCAGGGCCACCTCGCGCTCGACATCGCCGCGCTCGTCGGCACAGGCCATCCTCGTGCTGGCCAGCTTGTCAGTGGTGATCGTGGAGTCGGTCACCTCGACCCGGCCGTTCATCTGGTTGCAGCCCGGGGAGAGGTGGATCCGGCCCTCGGAGATCTTCAAGGTGGAGGTCACCTTGCCCGGCACGCTGGACACCGCGCTGTCATCACCGCCGCCACTCCCGATCGACTCCAGCGTCCACGGCGTGTCCTGCAGGGGCGCGTCCACGGCGGGCTGCTGCTCGACGAAGGCGATCACGGTGTCGTCCTTGGTCACGGTGAATCCGTCATCACCCGAGGCGACCTCGAGCTTGCCGGAGAAGACTTCTGCCAGCCAGGTGTCTTGATCCATCAGCGGCTGCTCGCAGCCCATCTGGGTCATCGCGAGGTTGCCCACGGTCAGGGAGCCCGAGGTCCAGGTCGCCCCACCAGACATGCCGTTGCAGCCCGCATTCAGGTGCACGCTCTCCCCGTCGACGGTGAGCACGATCTGGGAGCCCGGCACCAGCGGATGGTCGGCACCGTCCACGGTCACCGAGTCGGCGACGTAGGTGCCGTCCGCGACCGAGCTGCTATCACCGGAGTCGCTGGCGCCCGGATCGGCCCCCTCGTCCCCGGACCCGCAGCCAGCCAGCAGCAACGCACTAGTCACCACCACCGGGAGCAGGAAGACGCGCATGACGGTATGACGCGCGAAGCGCGACATCGGCTCCTTCCTCATCACGTGAAGCCGATCCGGGGTGCGGACGACGCGGCGCGGCGCACCACCTCGCCCTTCGTCTGGGCGGTCTGTTTCAACGCGGCCTGGAAGTCCACCATCTGCCGTTGGAGGTCGGCGTCGGTCGCCGCCAGGATGCGCACCGCAAGCAGGCCGGCGTTGCGGGCGTTGCCGACGGCGACGGTGGCGACGGGGACTCCCGAGGGCATCTGCACGATCGACAGCAAGGAGTCCAGGCCGTCGAGGTGCTTGAGCGGGACCGGCACCCCGATCACCGGCAGCGGGGTGACCGCGGCGAGCATCCCCGGTAAGTGCGCGGCACCGCCCGCACCCGCGATGATCACCGACAGCCCGCGGCCAGCAGCCTGCTTGCCGTAGGCGATCATCTCCTCGGGCATCCGATGCGCTGAGACGACGTCGGCCTCGAACGGCACGGAGAACTCCTCCAGTGCCGCGGCGGCCTCCTTCAGCACCGGCCAGTCGGAGTCGGACCCCATCACGATGCCGACTCGGGCGCCGCCCTGCCGACCCGCGTCGGGTGTTTCGAGCTCACTCACTGTGGTCTCCCAACTCGCCGGCGAACCACGCGGCGGCGTGGCGCGCTCGCTCCAGACAGTCGGTCAGGTCCTCACCATAGGCGTTCACGTGCCCGACCTTGCGACCCGGCCGGAGCTCCTTGCCGTAGAGGTGCACCCGCAGCTGCGGATCTCGGGCCAGCGCATGGGGGTAGCCGCTCCACAGCGGGCCGGCGTCACTGGGCCCGCCGAGGATGTTGACCATCACCGTCCACGGCGCCCGCGGGTGCGGTGCGCCCAGCGGCAGGTCGAGGACCGCCCGAAGGTGGTTCTCGAACTGGGAGGTGATCGCACCGTCCTGGGTCCAGTGGCCGGTGTTGTGCGGGCGCATGGCCAGCTCGTTGACGAGAATCCGCCCGTCGGTGGTCTCGAAGAGCTCCACGGCGAGGATCCCGGTCACATCCAGCGCGCCGGCCACGGTCAGCGCGATCTGTTGCGCCTGCGCCGCCAGATCGGGAGCGAGATCGGGAGCCGGCGCCACCACCTCTCGGCAGATGCCGTCGACCTGGGTGCTCTCCACGACGGGGTACGCCGCCGCCTGGCCGCTCGGCGACCGGGCCACCAGCGCCGACAGCTCACGACGGAAGTCCACCAGCTCCTCGGCGAGCAGCTGGACGCCCGCCCGCTCCGCCGTCTCGAGGGGCTCGATGCACTCCTCCTCGGAGCGGACCACCCAGACTCCCTTGCCGTCGTACCCCCCGCGCGTCGTCTTCAACACACACGGGAAGCCGAAGGCCACGACATCGCGCAAGGATCCGATGGCGCTGTGCCGCGGACAAGGCAACCCCAGCCGGGACAAAGCCTGTCGCATGACGGCCTTGTCCTGGGCGTGCACCAAGGCGTCGGGACCCGGTCGGACGGCGTGCCCGGCGGCCGCCAGGGCATGCAGGTGTTCGGTCGGCACGTGCTCGTGGTCGAAGGTGACGACCACGCAGTCCTCGGTCACCCGCTGCAGCGTGGCCAGGTCGCGGTAGTCACCGACCAGGTGGTCGGGGATGACCTGGGCGGCCGAGACACCCTCGGCCTCGGCCAGCAGCCGCAACGGCAACCCGAGTGCGTTGGCCGGCTCGGCCATCATCCTGGCCAACTGGCCACCCCCGATGACGGCGAGCCGGGGCGGGACAGAAGAGGCAGCGGCCTGGGTCACGGGCCAGAGCCTAGGAGATCGGTGGGAGATCGGCTGAACCCCCGGGCGTGATACTGATCAGCCGGCGGAGCGGTGCTCGCCGGCCTGGGCGCTCTCGAAACGCAGGCCCTGCCCGCGGATGGTCGTGATCAGGCTGGGGTTGCGGGTGTCGTCGCCGAGCTTGCGGCGGACCCAGCCGAGGTGCACGTCGATGGTCTTCGACGAGGTCCAGAAGTTGGTGTGCCACACCTCGCGCATCAACTGGTCGCGGGTGACGACCTGACCGGGCCTGGAGATCAGCGCTTCCACCAGGTCGAACTCCTTGCGCGACAGCACGATCTCGCGCTGCCCACGCCACGCGCGGCGGCTGACGGGATCGACCCGCACGTCTTGAACTGAGTACACGCGAACACCGTAGGAAGAACCGGCGCGCAGCGTGACCGGAATGGCGAAATTTGATCCGAAATGGTCAGCCTGGCCACCATGCCATGGCATCGGGTCCCTCACCTGGTCAGGTCAGGGGTCGTGCCGTCAGCGGCTCGATCACCCCGAAGCCACGCACCGGGCGCGCCGGCAGCCGCCGGATCTGGTACTCCTCCCGAGGCAGCTGCTCGGCCGTCGCCTCGTCCACGATCACCCGATTGCGACGGGCCACGGCAGTCAGCCGGGCCGCCAGGTTCACCGGCGGGCCGAAGACGTCCCCGAGCCGGGTGACGACCGAGCCGGTGGCCAGGCCGACCCGGACATCGGGGAGCCGCTTGTCCCGGCCGACCAGCTGGATGATCCCGCCCGCGATGGCGAGCGCCTCGCGCGGGTCATCGTGCAGGAAGAGCACCGAGTCCCCGATGCTCTTCACGACCCGGCCACCGTGCGCGGCCACCACGTCCGCGCAGCGGGACTCGAAGACCTCGACCAGATCGCCGATGCGGTCTTTGTCGAGCCGGTTGGAGAGTGCCGTGAACGCCACCAGGTCGGCGAACCCGATGGTGACCTCGACGGTGTCGACGTCCTCCTCAGCCCCGCCCAGCGTGGCGCGGACGCGCTCCATGGCAGCGGCCAGGTGTCTCCGCCACACGTAGATCAGCAGATCCTCGAAGACCGGGTTGACCTCCTCGACCACCGTCAGCGCCGCGGCCGAGCGACCTGCGGGGACCTGATCCTTCTCTGCCCGGTCCACGTGGTCGGTCAGCGTGCCGACCTCCCAGTCGGCAAGCCGAGCCATCGTCTGACCCAGGGCGCGGCCCAGGTTGAGGGCGGTCTCGAGGTCCAGCACGCCGGCCTCGATCAGGTCGCTCACCCGACGGAGGGCCTCGATGTCCGCGCGGGTGAAGGCAACCTCGGATCGGTAGGTGGGGAAGCCGAGTGCCCGCCACAGCCGACGAGACTGCTCGATGTCCACTCCGGCCAGGTCGGCCACCTCGTGGGCGTCGTACTCAGCGGTCTCTCGAAGGATGCCCGACCTCGGGTCAACTTCCGTCATGCGCCCTCGGTGACTCACCGAGATCGTGCAGCAGGTCGTTGAGGCGGCGCTGGGTGTCCTCGACGTGCGGGATGTCGTGCAGCGGCACCCGGCCGAGCGTGCTCGCGTCGCTGATGATCAAGGTGCCGCACCCGAGCATCCGGTCCACGACGCCCAGTTCGTAGGCCACGTCGCTGATCCGGCTCAGCGGGATGTCATGCCCCCGTCGGACCAGCACGCCCCGCCTGGTGATCAGCCGGCGGTTGGTGATGGTGTACGACGCCGACAGCCACTCCAGCAGCGGCCAGACGGACAGCCAGAGGATCAGGCCGGCCGCGACGACCCACATCCCCCAGGAGAAGGCACCGCCTACGAAGGTCCGGTCGGAGAAGATCGCCACGACGAGGATCAGCAGGAGGATCAGGCCGGGGACGATGAGCGCCTTGGGATGAGTGCGCGTGCTGATGATGACGTGCTCGCCCTCGTTGAGGATCTTCGGGTTGATGGCCACGGGCAGATCCTCTCACCCTTCGATCAGGGGGCGAAGATGCACCACGTCGCCGGCGTTGACCGTCACGTCGCCGTCGTCGGTGGCCACGACCAGGCCGCCTGACTCGTCGACCGTGCGGGTGGTGCCGGTGATGGCGGTGCCGTTCGGCAGGTCCGCCCGGACCGGCTGGTCCGGCACGGTGACGCACAGGTCGAGGTAGGCATCTCGCAGTCTGGCCGGGTCGGCGAGCCACCCGGTGTAGGTGGCCCCCAGCACCTGCAGGAGGGTGGACAACAGACCGGTGCGATCGACCTCCACGCCCTCCAGGACCAGCGAGGTCGCGGTGCTGAGCGGGATCTCGTCGGCGGTCATCGCGACATTCAGCCCGACTCCGGCGATCGCTGCTGGCCCGGCCGGGGTGTCGACCAGCTCGACCAGGATCCCCGCGATCTTGCGATCGTGCACCAACACGTCGTTGGGCCACTTGAGCTGCGCTGGGACACTGGCCTCGCGCAACGTGCGCGCTACCGCGACACCGACCAGCAGGGGCAGCCAGGGCCATCGCGCCGGCGGCACCTCGGGCCGAAACACGACCGACACCGTGATCGCCGTCCGGGCCGGCGTCTCCCAGACCCGGTCGAGGCGGCCCCGACCGGCCGTCTGGTGCTCGGCGACGACGACCGTGCCCTCCCCCGCACCGCTGTGGGCCATCTCGGCCGCCATCGCGTTGGTCGAGGGGGTCGCCTCGACCACCGTGACGTCGTACCTCACCCGTCCTCCGGCCAGGCCGCGAAGAGCATCGGTGTCGAGGGGTGGGCGCGCCGGGCCGGAAGGGGTCATGGGACTAGTGTCAGCAATCAGATGGGTCGAGCGAAACCCGAGGAGGCCACCGCGTGAGCGTTCACCCCGGCGAGGGGACCGACGTCCCCGCCGACATCGACATCCACAGCACGGCCGGCAAGCTCGCCGACCTGGAGCGCCGCATCGACGAGGCCGTGCACGCCGGGTCGGCCAAGGCCGTGGAGAAGCAGCACGCCAAGGGCCGCAAGACCGCCCGCGAGCGGATCGAGCTGCTCTTCGACGAGGGCAGCTTCGTCGAGCTCGACGAGCTCGCCCGGCACCGCTCCACCGCCTTCGGCCTGCAGAAGCGGCGGCCCTACGGCGATGGCGTGGTCACCGGCTACGGCACCATCGACGGCCGGCAGGTGTGCGTCTTCTCCCAGGACTTCACCATCTTCGGCGGTTCGCTGGGCGAGGTGTACGGCGAGAAGATCACCAAGGTGATGGACCTGGCCATCAGGACCGGCTGCCCGATCATCGGCATCAACGAGGGCGCGGGCGCTCGGATCCAGGAGGGCGTGGTCTCCCTGGGCCTCTACGGTGAGATCTTCCGTCGCAACGTGCACGCCTCGGGAGTCATCCCACAGATCTCGATGATCATGGGGTCCTGCGCGGGCGGGCACGTCTACTCCCCCGCTGTCACCGACTTCACGATCATGGTCGACGGCACCTCCAACATGTTCATCACCGGTCCGGACGTCATCAAGACCGTGACCGGTGAGGACGTCACGATGGAGGAGCTCGGCGGCGCACGAACCCACAACACCAAGTCCGGCAACGCCCACTACATGGGCGCCGACGAGGACGACGCGATCGAGTACGTCAAGGCACTGCTGTCCTACCTGCCGCCCAACAACCTCGACCCGGCGCCGTCGTACGACGAAGAAGTCGACCTCGAGGTCACCGATCTGGACCGCTCGCTGGACACGATCATCCCGGACAGCCCGAACCAGCCCTACGACATGCACGACGTCATCACCGCCGTCCTCGATGACGAGGAGTTCCTCGAGGTGATGGCGCTGTTCGCGCCGAACATCGTGATCGGTTTCGGCCGCGTCGAGGGGCAGTCGGTGGGCGTGGTCGCCAACCAGCCGATGCAGTTCGCGGGCACCCTCGACATCGACGCCTCGGAGAAGGCCGCGCGCTTCGTCCGATTCTGCGACGCCTTCAACATCCCAGTGCTGACGTTCGTAGACGTGCCCGGCTTCCTGCCCGGGACCGACCAGGAGTGGGACGGCATCATCCGGCGCGGTGCGAAGCTGATCTACGCCTACGCCGAGGCCACCGTCCCACTGGTCACCATCATCACGCGGAAGGCCTACGGCGGGGCGTACGACGTGATGGGGTCCAAGCACCTCGGCGCGGACATCAACCTGGCCTGGCCTACCGCCCAGATCGCGGTGATGGGCGCTCAAGGAGCGGTGAACATCCTCTACCGCAAGGAGCTGCGCGAGGCAGACGACCCCGAGGCCCGCCGTGCCCAGCTGATCACGGAGTACGAAGACACCCTCGCCAACCCCTACCTAGCCGGCGAGCGGGGGTACGTCGACGGCGTCATCGCGCCGCACGAGACTCGCGCCGAGGTCGTCAAGGCGCTCCGTCTGCTGCGCACCAAGCGCGCTGTCCTGCCCGCCAAGAAGCACGGGAACATCCCGCTGTGAGCGAGCAGCCACCGGACTCCACCGCGAGCTCTGGTGTGGACCGCCCCGTCCTGCGGGTGATCAACCCCGATGCCACGCCGGAGGAGATCGCCGCGCTGACGGCGGTCTTCGCGGCCCTCGGGTCCAGCCAGGGCAAGCCGAAGCCGACCCGGCGCTCGGAGTGGGCCTCACCCCACCGCGCCGTCCGGGTGCGCTACTCCAGCGGTCCCGGCGGCTGGCGCTCCTCGGGGCTGCCCCGCTGAGACCCACCCCGCGGGGCGCCATCCGCGATGGTCGCTGGGGCGACCTCTTGAGCCCGGGATGACCGACTCCTATGACGTTGTCCTGGCGGGGAGAGGTCTTTCGGCGGTGCGCCGGTGGATGCCGGCTTCGCCTGCGAGCAGGTCGGTATGGCTTCGCCGGGGGTCAGGTCGGTCGTAGCCGACCGTCAACCCGCGTGAACCTCGTGAATGCGGTGCCGCCTGAACCGGGCGGATGGGTGGCCGCGCGTAGCCGACCGGCTCCCGCCGTCAAGGACCTCCGCTGCGCTCCGGCCACTTCGTGGCGCCTTCGGCGTCCTTGACTACGGGTCCCTGACGGTCGGCTTGACGGCGTGGTTGTCGGCACGGGCTCCGCCCGCGCCGCCGCCAAGCGGCCACCCCCCGGGTGAGGCACCAGCCCCTCGTCGGTTCCCGGTGACCCGTCTCCCGCGGGTCTGTGGTGTCTGCTGCTCCCCTATGGGTACTGAGTGCCTCGTCTACTAGGCCCTCAGCACCCACCACCGCGCACCAGACGGGTGGTTCTGCCGTTTCAGCACAATCGTCGGGCCATTTCGGAACAAACGGTGCACTTTGGCCGATGGGGCGGTCGGGACCTCATCGTTTGGGCGCAAACTGCACGGATCCGAGCGTTTTTCGTGCAGTTTCGGAACAATCGATGACCCTCCAGACGACACGGAGCCGAGATCACGCCGTTTGGACCGAAACGGCAACACCGATGGGGCCCAAACGACATCCCCCGCCACCCCGGAGAGCGGGCGGGAGGCAGTATCGGCACAAACAACGCCCCCAGCAGCCCCCGACAGGAGACCGTGACCCGGGAAGCCACCGGTATGAGAGGACCGCCGTTCCCGGTAGCTGCCCTGTCGGTAGCGACCACAGCCGACCAGCACCCCCGAAGCCAGCCGAACCAGAGCACCGCCTCCCCCGAACGCCGCCTCCCCAACACCTCCGCACCCCCGGCACCCAGCGGGGATAGGGTCGGCCGGGTGAGTAGCGAGCGACCTGTGGATGCCATCGCCGACCGGTTCGTCGAGGAGTCGGTGGCGCTCGATCCGCTCGAGGCGACGTACGCCGGGATCGCCGGCCACGACCACGAGCTGCCCGATCTCTCCCCCGACGGCTTCGCGGCCCGAGAGGAGCTGGTGGCCAAGGCGCTGGCGGCGGCCGAGGCCGCCACGCCGACCGACGAGCGGGAGGCGGTGGCGCGGGAGGCGTTCTGCGAGCGGCTCGGACTGCAGCGGGAGATGGACGAGGCCCGCTACAGCCGCAGTCAGCTGAGCGTGATCGGGAGTGCCGTCCACGGCATCCGGGAGGCCTTCGACCTGATGCCCACCGAGGGCGAGGAGGCGTGGAGCAACATCGACGCCCGCCTGGCCGCGATTCCCCAAGCGATCGAGGCCTACCAGCGCACGCTGGCAGAGGAGGCCACCCAGGGCAGAGTCGTGGCGCAGCGGCAGTACGCCGAGGTCGCCACCCAGACTCACAACTGGACCGGGCAGTCCGGCGAGAGTGGCGACCTCTTCGCCCAGCTCGTCGCGGGGGCGGAGGTCAGCGACTCCCTGCGCGCCCAGCTCGCCGAGCACGCCGCCGAGGCCAGCCGCGCCGTGGCTGGATTCGGCGAGTTCCTCACCCGGGAGCTCGCGCCGCAGGGCCGCGAGAAGGAGGCCGTGGGGCGCGAGCACTACGCGCTGGCGTCCCGCTACTTCCTCGGGGCGACCATCGACTTGGAGGAGACCTACGCCTGGGGCTGGGAGGAGCTCAAGCGGTTGGAGGACGACATGGCCGCCACGGCCCAGCGGATCGTCCCAGGCGCCAGCGTCGCGGAAGCGGTCACGGCGTTGGACGCCGACCCGGCCCGCAGGATCCCCGACAAGGCAGCCTTCCGAGACTGGATGCAGGAGCTCGCCGACGCCACCATCGCGGAGATGGCCGGCGTCCACTTCGACATCCCCGACCCGATCCGGCGGATCGAGTGCTGCCTGGCGCCGACGAATGACGGCGGGATCTACTACACCGGTCCGTCAGAGGACTTCAGCCGGCCCGGCCGGATGTGGTGGTCGGTCCCCGACGACGTGACGTCGTTCTCACCCTGGCGGGAGGTCACCACCGTCTATCACGAGGGCGTCCCCGGCCATCACCTCCAGGTCGCCCAGACCGCCTACCGAGCCGACCTGCTGAACCGCTGGCAGCGTCTGCTCTGCTGGGTGAGCGGGCACGGCGAGGGCTGGGCACTGTACGCCGAACGGCTGATGGACGAGCTCGGCTACCTCGCCGACCCGGCCGACCGCCTCGGCATGCTCGACGGGCAGGCCTTCCGAGCGGCGCGGGTGGTCGTCGACATCGGCATGCACCTGGAGCTGACCATCCCCGCTGACAACCCGTTCGGCTTCCACCCCGGCGAGACGTGGACACCGGCCCTGGGCTTGGAGTTCATGCGTCAGCACTGCCAGATGGACGACTCCTTCATCCGATTCGAGGTGGCGCGCTATCTCGGTTGGCCGGGCCAGGCGCCGTCGTACAAGGTCGGCGAGCGGATCTGGCTGGACGCCAGGGCCGACGCGAAGGCACGTCACGGCGCCGACTTCGACCTCAAGGCGTTCCACCGCGCCGCGCTCGATCTCGGCTCGCTCGGTCTCGACCCGCTCAGGGCGGCCTTGGCGCGGCTCTGAACGCCGGTTCGTCTGTCCGACTCCCGGCGTCGCTGCCGCAAGCAAGCCCTCATCGGTGTGGGCTCACCGCGGACGGGCGCGATACTCCCCCGGAGGCACCCCGACCAGCGCGGCGAAGTCGCGGACCAGGTGCGCCTGGTCGAAGAAGCCCAACTCGGCGGCCAGATCGGCCAGCGTGCCGCCGTAGCCGGCGTCGAGGCGGTCGATGACCGCATGCAGGCGGGCGCGCACGAGCATCCACTTCGGCCCGACGCCGACGTAGTGGGCGAAGAGCCGCTGCAGGCTGCGCAGGCCGAGGCCGACGCGCACGGCGACCTCCGAGATCGACAGTGCCGGCTCGTCGGCCATCACCGCGAGTGCGGCCCGGAGCCGGTCGTACGCGGGGTCGTCGGCGGGCGAGGCGAACAGCCTCGCCAACAACTCGTCCAGTGCCCCGGCGAGCGCACTCGCGGGCGCCTCCGGGCACCAGCCGGCATCCGCACCGAGCATCGGCTCGGCGCGGCGTACGACGTCGCGCAAGGGCACCGCGGACCAGCCGGTCAGGGCGGCCAGTCCTCCGGGGCGGAACTTGATGCCGACCACCCGGCCGACGCCCCGCTGCTCGACGTCGAAGCGGCTGGTGGTGACCGGACCGGTGAGATACCACCCGGGCTTGGAGACCCCGGCACGGCGGAGGCCGCCGTACTCGTAGGTCAGGTTGATCGACGGCACCGGGGCCAGCGAGCTCACGTGGCGGACGCCGGGCGGCAGCGACCACGCGACCGACCAATACCTCTCCACCCACGGCGCCCACCGCTCGGCGGGCGGAGCGACGTCGAAGGAGGCGGACCGGGCGAACTCCTCGGGCCGGAGCACCACCCCGCGGGCGGGGCTGACGCGATTGTCCAAGTCCTGCACGTCGCCAGCGTAGGAGCCTGAATCGACGAGAGGGGACTTTCGATGACCGATCCCGTGGCCACACTGGCGATGGTGACGCTCGACTGCGCCAAGGTGGCGCCGATGCGCGAGTTCTACCAGGCCGTTCTCGGCTGGGAGGTGGGGTATGCCGACGACGACGTGGCGATGCTGACCGGCCCCGGGGTGCGCCTCGGACTGGGCGCGATCCCCGACTACCAGCCGCCGGCCTGGCCCGACCACGGCGCCAAGCAGTTCCACCTCGACCTGGCGGTCGACGACCTGGACGCGGCGGTCGATCGGTGCGTGGCACTCGGCGCCACCCTGGCCGAGCCGCAACCGGGCGAGACCTGGCGCGTGCTGATCGATCCCTCCGGGCACCCGTTCTGCCTCACGCAGGCGGCGAACTGGGGCTGAGACGCTTCTATGGGTTGTCAACCCGGATCAAGCGTCTTGACGCGGTAGGGGCTCGACACCTCATCGATTGGGCACAGACGACATCGAAAACGGCGTCTGGCATGTTGCTTTGGAACAATCGATGACCACAGGCCACCAGCAACCCGGACTGGCACCTCGCGCAACCCGACTGGCACCTCGCGCGAACTGAACAGCTGGATCCACGCTGAGGCTGCGCCCGTTAGGTTGGGCGGCGTGCCGACCCTGGTCCTCGCCTCCGCCTCCCCCGCCCGCCTGCAGACCCTGAGGAGCGCTGGCGTCGAGCCGGCGGTGATCGTGTCCGGCGTCGACGAAACCCAGATCACCGACCTGCCGCCGGCCGAGCTGGCCCTGCAGCTGGCGGAGCTGAAGTGTGTGGCGGTGGCGGGACGCGCCGACCTGCCTCCGGACCCGGTGGTCCTCGGCTGCGACTCGGTCCTGGAGCTGGACGGCGAGGCCCTCGGCAAGCCTGCCGATGCCGAGGATGCCCGCCAACGGTGGCAGCGGATGCGCGGTCGCTCGGGCGTCCTGCACACCGGTCACTCGCTCCGCGACGTCGCCACTGGACGGGTTGCGGCGGCCACGGCGTCGACCGTGGTCAGCTTCGCCGAGATCACCGACGAGGAGATCGCGGCGTACGTCGCCACGGGTGAGCCGCTGCAGGTCGCCGGCGCCTTCACCATCGACGGGCTCGGCGGACCGTTCGTCACCGGCCTCGAAGGCGATCCTCACAACGTCGTCGGGGTGAGTCTCCCGCTGGTCCGGGAGCTGCTGGCGGAGTTGGGTCGCTCGTGGATCCATCTCTGGTCGCGGTGAGGTCCAGCGGCCCGCCGGCCAGCTCGGGATGGCGGAAGACCCAGGTCCGGAAGAGATAGAACCGCGCCGCCGTCCCAGCACCTAGCCCGAGAACGTTCGCGGCGAGGTTGTCCGAGAACGGGTCGGTCTGGTGCAGCACGTTCCGGCTGACCCACAAGAAGCCGACCGGGATGCTCATGGTGACGAGATTGATCACCACGAACGCCGTCCGTCCGCCGTCGGGATGCGCCGTACGGCGATGGCGGAACGCCCAGGAGCGGGTGCCTCGGTAGCTGATCACCATGCCCACCGCGTTGGCCACGATGTAGGCCCACAGCGGGTGATCCCCCAACGGTGGCTCCTTGATCACCCAGAAGCCGTGCAGCAGCAGGTTGAACAAGAACAGCGCGACCAGGGTTGCCACCCCGCCCACAGCAAGGAACCGGGTCGCCTCGCCCACCAGGCGATGCCAGCGTCCCTCAGCCATGACGAGAAGGCTAACGCGGTCGAGGAGGGTGCTCGCCGAATGTTCCCGACCGTCGTGCCGACGACCCTGCGTCGCCGGAGAGCGTGTGGTGTCGAGCACGTTCATCACGACTTGCATCGAAACACACAAATGACCATACCAGTATGAGATGCTCCGGTCGTTCGCTCACAGCATTGAGAGGTAAGCACCATGACGAGTGAGATGCCCCCCGGCACCCCGCCGGGCACTCCGCCAGGCATCCAGCCCGGGGTTGACCCGAAGGCGGCCGCCAAGGCAGCCAAGGCCTACGCCAAGGCCACCCGCCCCTGGTACAAGAAGAAGCGATTCATCATCCCGATCGGCTTCGTGGTCTTGATCGCGCTCATTTCCGCGTTGAGCGGAGGCGACGACGGCGGCGCTAAGAAGGTGGCTGGATCGGAGTCCAGCACCAAGGCCAACACGGGCAAGGACACGGGGTCGGGTGACCAAGGTTCCGACGACCAGGGTTCCGATGACGAGACCTTTGCCGTGGGCGACACCGTGAAGCTCGCCGGAACGAAGTACACCGTGACTCGCGTGCGCACCGCTGCCACTGTCGGCGACAACGAGTTCACCCAAGAGGAGGCCGACGGCGTCTTCCTCATTGTGGACCTGACCATCGAAAACACCAAGGACGAGACCAAGACCTTCGACAGCTCCAACGCCACCGTCCTCGCAGGGAACGGCAAGTCCTACTCCACCGACGACGACGGCACCTTCGCCGTGATCGGCGATGGTGGTGAGTCGCTCATCTTCGCGGACATGCAGCCAGATCTGCCCAAGAAGGGCACCCTCGTCTTCGACCTTCCGAAGAGCGCGGTCAAGGGCTCATTCCTCGTGGTCTCGGACTTCTGGGGCAGCGGCGACGCGAAGATCGACCTCGGCCTGTAGCCAGCCACCAGGTCATCGCGGCCGGGCAGCACCCATCGCCCGCGGTGCTGGGCCTTCCTACTCGACGGGGAGGCCCAGACCGCGGGCGATCAACATCCGCTGCACCTCCGAGGTGCCTTCGCCGATCTCGAGGACCTTGGCGTCGCGGTAGAACCGCGTCACGGGATACTCCTCCATGAAGCCGTAGCCGCCGAAGACCTGGGTGGCGATCCGGGTCGCGGTGACGGCCGACTCGGTGGCGTAGAGCTTGGCGATCGCCGCGGCCTGCTTGAACTCCTGCAGCGAGGGGCCGCGGCCGGCGGCCATCGCATCACGCATCGCGGCCGCCTGATAGGTCAGCAATCGCGAGGCGTCGAGCATCACCTTCATGTCGGCGATCTGGAAGGCGAGGCCCTGCTTGCGCCCGATCGGGACACCGAAGCTCTCCCGCTCACCGGCGTACTGCACGCTCATGTCGAGGCAGGCCTGCAGGCAGCCGACGGCCAGCGCGGCGATCGCGACCCGGCCGTCGTCGAGGATGGCGAGGAACTGGGCGAAGCCACGCCCCCGCTCACCGAGCAGGTTGGCCTCGGGCACATGCACGTCGGCGAAGGTCAACGGGTGGGTGTCGGAGGCGTGCCAGCCGAGCTTGTCGTAGGCCGGCTCGGCGACGAAGCCCGGCGTGCCGGCAGGGACCAGGATGGCACTGATCTCCGGGCGCTCCTCGCCCGTGGTCGAGCTCGTGGAGACCCCGGTCCTGGCCGTCACGGTGACCACGCTGGTGATCTCCGAGCCCGAGTTGGTGATGAACTGCTTGGCTCCGTTGACGACCCATTCGTCGCCGACCAGCTCGGCGCGGGTCCGCGTCGCACCCGCGTCGGAGCCCGCGCCGGGCTCGGTCAGGCCGAACCCGGCCAGCCGCTGGCCGGCGACCAGGTCGGGCAGCCAGGTGCTCTTCTGTTCGTCGGTGCCGTAGGTCAGGATCGGGTTGATGCCCAAGCCGACGGCGGCCTCGAGGGTGATGCCGAGGGACTGGTCGACGCGACCGATCTCCTCGATCGCCAGACAGAGCGAGGTGAAGCCGCCGTCGTCGCCCTCGAGCCCGGCACCGCCGTACTCCTCGGGGGCGGTGAGCCCGAACAGGCCGAGCTCGCCCATCTTCTGCACCACGTCGGTCGGGAAGTGGTGCTCGCGATCCCACGCCGCGGCGTGGGGGGCGATCTCCGCCGCGGCGAACTCGCGGACGGTGCGGCGGAACTCCTCGTGCTCACGCGACAGCTGGAACGTCATGGCGGACATGCTAGCCGGACAGGTTAGCGATCGTTAACTTCAGCCGATCGGCGAGCCGACCAGTGCGCCGGTCGACCAACCCGCTCGGGCAGTCGTGTGGTGGCGTCGCCACTGGCAGCCGACACCTGGGAGAGGGTCAACAACAGCGCCCCCGAAAGGTCGGCGCCGCGCAGATCGGCTCCGCGCAGGTCCGCCCCCAGCAGATTCGCATCGGTCAGATCGGCTCCGCGCAGGTCCGCCCCCAACAACAAGGCGCCGCGGTAGTCGTGACCACCTCGCTCGGCGGCGACGGCGGCGAATAGGTCACCGGCCCGCTCCCTCCAGCCGCCCAGGTCGACCCCGACCAAGCGCTCGGGGGTCGAGGCGGCGAGCCGCTCCAGCTCGGCGTCAAGCGCCGCCGCTTGGCCGGCGTACGACGACGCGACGCAGGCCGGGTCGCCGAGGAGGAACCGCATCTCGTGCAGACCCTGGACGATCTCGAAGACCTCGAACACCTCCGCCGTGCGCTCGGGAAGGTCACGCCAGGTCAGGCCGCCATAGGCCACCTGGGTGACCTGCTGCCCGGCCCCGAAGCAGTCATAGCTCACGCAGCCCAGCCAGCCGCCGTCGAGCAGCCCGTCATGGATGGCACAGCGGTCCTCGCTCGTCAGGTGGAGACACGACACGCCCGCGGGCTTCGTCGCCGGAAACTCCCGACCACGCGTATAGGGAAGGGCGACGCAGCACAGACCGGAGCAGCGCGCGCAGTCCGCGCGCAGCGTGGTCAGCGGACGACCTTGATGTTGTAGGACGCCGTGCCGAGGGAGCCCATGATCCGTAGCCACAGCGGCAGGAACATCTCGGTGCCGCGGGCACTGCTCAGCCCACCCAGATCGAGGATGTCGGCGTGTCCCAGGTCGGTGAGCAGCTCGGTGACGGTCTGCTTGGCAGCGGGGTCGTCCCCGCAGACGAAGATCGTGGTGGTCTCAGGCAGCGTCTCCGGATGCACCATCAGGTCGGCATTCAGCGTGTTGAGAGCCTTCACGACGCGGGCTCCCGGAAACGCGCGCTGGATCTGTTCGGCCAGCGAGTCGGTGTCCTTGACGAACAGGGTCGGCGGGAAGCCGGCCGAGAAGTCGAGCGGATTGCTGACGTCGAGCAGCACCTTGCCAGCCAGGTGGTCCGCACCCGCTAGGCCCAGCACGTCCAAGGCGGCGCTTCCTGCGCCGGCGTACACCACCAGCTCAGCTGCGGCCGCGGCATCGGCGAAGGTTGTCAGAGTCACCCGCTCGTGCTCGGCCAGCCAGGCCGACTCATCGTCGCGGCCGCGGGTAGCGGCCGGGTCACGGGTGCCCATGGTCACGTGGTGGCCCAGCTCGGCGAGGCGGCCTGCGAGGGCCCGTCCGACCATTCCGGTGCCGAGGACTGCGATCTCCATGGATCCATGGTGCCCCGAATCCTCGACGGTCAGAACCCTTGATCATCAGAACCCTGGGCGGCCAGAGGGGCTGCGTGGCGATACGCTGCGACGTGGTGTCCGCGCAGGTCGGACGATCATCGGCGGCTTCAAGGAGTGTTCGAGTGCCAGAGACGCGTGGCTTGCAGAAGGTCCTGGTCGCCAACCGTGGCGAGATCGCCGTCCGGGTCGTCCGGGCCTGCCATGACGCCGGCATCGGCAGCGTGGCCGTCTACGCCGATCCTGACCGTGATGCGGTGTTCGTCCGGCTGGCTGACGAGGCCTATGCCCTCGGCGGCGCCACGCCTGCGGAGACCTACCTCGACATCGCCAAGATCATCGACGTGGCCAAGCGGTCCGGCGCCGACTCGGTGCATCCCGGCTACGGCTTCCTCGCTGAGAACGCCGCGTTCGCCCAAGCCGTGATCGACGCGGGCCTGATCTGGATCGGGCCGCCGCCGACGGCCATCGAGCAGCTCGGCGACAAGGTGCAGGCCCGACACATCGCCCAGCGGGTGGGCGCTCCCCAGGTGGTCGGCACGCCGGACCCGGTGAACGGTGCGGACGAGGTCGTCGCCTTCGCCGAGGAGCACGGGCTGCCGATCGCCATCAAGGCGGCGTTCGGGGGCGGCGGCCGTGGCCTCAAGGTGGCGCGCAGTCTCGACGAGGTCGCCGAGCTCTACGACTCAGCGGTGCGGGAGGCGGTGACCGCCTTCGGACGGGGCGAGTGCTTCGTCGAGCAGTACCTCGACCATCCCCGTCACGTCGAGACCCAGTGCCTCGCTGACCAGCACGGCAACGTCGTGGTCGTGTCGACGCGGGACTGCTCCCTTCAGCGGCGACACCAGAAGCTCGTCGAGGAGGCGCCCGCGCCGTACCTCACCGCTGAGCAGCGCGAACGCCTCTACTCCGCCTCCAAGGCGATCCTGAAGGAGGCCGGCTATGTCGGCGCCGGGACGTGCGAGTTCCTGGTCGGTCAGGACGGCACCATCTCGTTCCTGGAGGTCAACACCCGGCTCCAGGTCGAGCACCCGGTCACCGAGGAGGTCACCGGCATCGACCTGGTCCGCGAGATGTTCCGGATCGCGGCCGGCGAGGAGCTGGGGTACGACGACCCAGAGATCATCGGCCACTCCATCGAGTTCCGGATCAACGCCGAGGACGCCGGCCGTGGCTTCATGCCGGCCCCGGGGACCCTGACCGTCTGGAACCCGCCCAGCGGACCCGGCGTCCGCGTCGACGGTGGGTATGTCGCCGGCGAGACGATCCCTGGCTCCTTCGACTCCCTCATCGCCAAGCTCGTCGTCACGGGCCGCGACCGCATCCAGGCGCTCGAGCGCTCCCGCCGGGCGCTCGCCGAGTTCGAGGTCGACGGCATGCCGACCGTGATCCCCTTCCACCGCGCCGTTGTCTCCGACCCCGCGTTCGTGGGGGACGACGACGGGTTCGGCGTCTACACGCTGTGGATCGAGAGCGAGTTCGACAACCAGATCCCGCCCTACTCCGGTGACACCGCCGACGCCGACGAGCCTGCCGAACGCCAGCGGGTCACCGTCGAGGTCGGCGGTCGCCGCCTCGAAGTCGTGCTGCCCGGCGGCCTCGGCGGCCTCTCGGCCGGGGCCGCGTCTGGTGGGGCCAAGAAGCCGCGCCGCAGCGCCGGCAAGAAGGCCGGTGCCGCCGCCTCCGGCGACGCGGTCGCCTCACCGATGCAGGGCACCGTGGTCAAGGTCGCCGTCGAGGAGGGACAGGCCGTCGCCGAGGGCGACGTGGTCATCGTGCTCGAGGCGATGAAGATGGAGCAGCCCCTCAAGGCCCACAAGGCCGGCACCGTGACCGGCCTCTCCGCCGAGGTCGGCGCCACCGTCAGCAGCGGCCAGGTCATCTGCGAGCTCAAAGACTGACCATCCGTGGCGACGCGGGGCGATCAGCGCCCCAGCGCTGCCTCGATCGCGTCAGCGGCGCCGCGCATGCCTGAGTGGAAGGGATGAAAGGCGAGCGCCTTGCCGGG